>CAMYON010000038.1 GCA_947260025.1 uncultured Gammaproteobacteria bacterium | reverse complement strand
CCTTCGGCTCACTGGTCCTGGCCAGCTGGTTCTGGGTTCGTCCGCGCCGGTAATTCGGCCAGGCGTCGCGATACTTCGGCCAGGCGGTTGCGGCTGACCGGAACGCGCTGCCCGTTACGCAGGCTGATTTCGCCCTGGCGGCCGCGTTTTTCGAGTTTTTCAATCGCGCCGAGAGCCACCCAGTAAGAACGGTGCACCGACATACCACTCGTCTGCGGCAGCTGATCGACGGCATCGCCAAGATTGTAGAGAATCAGGCTGCTGCCCTGGTCGGTCAGCACCTGCAGGTAATGCAGCTCCGATTTCAGTAACAGCAGACGACCCTGCTTGTCTGGCGGTACCAGCGACATGAAAGCGGGCTTCGATTCGGCTTCGGCCGTGGATTCATCGTTTTGCCGTATCGGTTCCGAATCAAACTCTTTACTCTTTTCCAGGCGATACCCGAGCAGCCAGGGAGCATTCAGCGCGACCCAGCAAAGCGTCACCGGGGGCATCACGCTGAGCCATTCGTCGAGCAACTCGGCTGCAAGACTCGCGGGCAGTTCCGCCGCAAGCCATAAATCGATCAGCAGCGCGAGCGGCGCGAACAGCGAGGCGCCGACGGCGCCGGAAACGCCCAGCGCAAACCACGGATTCAGCCGTGTGAACCAGTGGCTGTAAAGCAGCAAAATGTGCGCCGCAACCAGCAACGCCATCGGCAGCACGGTTTGCAGTTGCCACTGCACGAACAGCAGCGCTACCGGATGCTGCTGGTCAGCCGACGTCATCGCAAACAGCAGGCCCAACACGACCGCTATCGAGAAAAAGTACTTCGTCGGCGTCACCCCGCCAATATCGAAGTGCCCATTCATACAAAAAACCCGCCCATTGGTGCAATCGACCCCGTTTTGTTAATCCCGGGGCGAAATTATCCCGTAATCAGGATGGAAACTCACCCCATCAATCAAACTTGAGGAAAACGACATGAACAGCAAGCAACTTGTTACCACCGCCGGTCTGATTCTAATGACAGGCACTCCGGCCATGGCCACGGATACCTGGTTCGTCAGGCCCTACGTGGGATTGAGCCAGATGTCCGACCTAAGCAGCGATTTTTCCAATATCGAGGGTCTCTCGGGAGACGCGGATATCGATCTCGACACCGGTTTCACCGGCGGCATCGGAATCGGCTATCGCTATACCGACCGGGCCGCAGTCGAGTTCGGCTGGGAGTATCGCTCCAATGACTCGGAGACGACGCTCAACGATATCTCCGAATTTGACGACGGCAACTACGCGTCGAACATATTTTACCTGAACGGGCACTACCAGTTCGAAAAGAATGACAAGTGGCAACCCTATGTCGGGGCCGGCCTGACCTGGGTCGAGGAAATCGATATCGATCTCGAACGCAATGGCGATGAACTGTCTTATTCCGGGGATGGAGACGTCGGCTACCAGGTCTTTGGCGGTATCAATTACGATCTGAATCAAGCCTGGAAACTGCAATCCGAGCTGCGCTACGGCAGCATTACCGATATCGATCTGGAAGGCGAAGGCAAAGACATCGGCGAGTTCGACGGCATCGATTACGAAACCACTACCCTGCAGATCGGACTGGTTTACGATTTCTAGAAATGTTCACCCGGGTTGGTGCGGAGCCGTGCAGGCTATTCCATCAACCCGGGGTAGAACTTGCGCGCGATATCCGGGTAGCTGCGCACCCAGCGTTGCCAGTACTTTTCTCCAAACACCATCGGCCTGACCTTGCTTTGCATGCCGCCCGTACCGGCGGCCATTTCGGCACGCGACGCCATCAAACCCTCACCACGGTGGCGTTCACTGTGTTCGACCCGCGTGATACAGGCCGCATCGATCGGCAACGGGTCGAGCGCCGTGTTCAGGTCGGGGCTGTAAAAAAAAGCCGACGAGTAGCGCTCGCCATCGCCATGATTGATCACCCGGTGCGGGGTCGCGATAAAGTAATTACGCGTCACCAGCTGCAGCAGCTCACCGGTATTGACCACCAGGCTGCCCGCGATCGGATCGACTCGATACCAACTGTTGTCGTTAGCCTGGGCTTCGAGCCCTGCGGTTTCATCCTGCAGCAGCAGGGTCAAAAAACCAGAGTCCTTGTGTACCCCAACGCCCTGCCCGCCATCGAGCGTCCGCGGATAGCGAATCAGCTTCAGGTAGGGCGACGGATTCTCACCAAACACGCGCTCGATGTGCATTTCGTCCAGGCCTAGCGCAAGCGACATGATTCGCAGCAGCTGTCGCGCGACGCCGGACAGGCGTGCGAAGTAGTCGCTGACAACCTCACGAAAACCCGGTAGCGCGGTTTCCGGCGGCCACTGGTTCGGCCCCACCAGCGCCATGTAATAGGGATTCGGATTCTCGATCGCAACACGCTCGACACCGATATCGATCTGCTCGCGATAATCGATCTCGTTGTTGGTGAGCTCGGAACCAAGTTGCTCCCAGCCGCGAAACTGTGCCGAGTGGTGTTTGTCTATGGCCTGCCTGATTTCCAGCGGCAGCGCGAAAAAGGCCTTCATCATCGCGAGGTAATCGGCGCTCAGCCGGGCCGAAATACCGTGGTTGACGATGTAAAAAAAGCCGGTCTCGTGGCAAACCTGGCCAACCCGGGCGCAGAGCTCGCGACGCAGGCGGTCGTCACCGGCAAACCAGGGCTCGAGATCGATGATCGGTATCTGGTCAGGCATTGATTTCAGACAGGTAAAAACGGTGAAACTGTGAGAGGATACGGGTCAGTATACCCGATTAGCAAGTCTCTCGAATGGTTATAAACGAACCCGGAACATCATTAGTTCAACGCTCCAAATCCCGCCGCGGGGAATTGGGGTCAGCGTCATGATCGAGCTATTGTCCGATATCGTCGTGGGGCTGGTGGCCCTGATTCATCTCGCTTTCATGGCGCTCGAAATGTTCCTGTGGGAAAAGCCGCCGGGCCTGAAAGTTTTCCGACAAACACCGGAGCAGGCGGCCGCCACGCGGGTACTGGCGGCCAACCAGGGCCTCTACAACGGTTTTCTCGCGGCCGGACTGTTCTGGGGACTGATGCCGTCGGTCTATGCCAGCGATATCAAAATTTTCTTCCTGAGCTGCGTTATCATCGCCGGCGCCTATGGCGCAATCACCGCCAACCACCGCATCCTGGCGATCCAGGCCGCACCCGCGGCGCTCGGGCTGGTGCTAGTGCTGTTATCGTGAATCCAGATATCATGCGAATTGCCGCATATTCAGACGGCAACCAGACCGGGATACCCCCACAGACGGACGGCTCAATCCGCGTTGCGGCACGATCGGAGACTAACAAGCATGAAGATAACAATCGATGGGCACGAGTTCGACGCAGAACTCGAAACCGCTAAATCGCCCGCGACCTGCGCCGCGTTTCAGCGGACGATGCCGTTCGCCAGCCAGGTTGTGCACGTGCGCTGGAGCGGCGAAGGCATGTGGATTCCGTTGGGTGACATGGACTTTGCGGTCGGCTATGAAGACGCTACTGCCTACCCGGCACCGGGACAAATCCTGCTCTACCCCAGGGGCAGGAGTGAGACCGAGATCCTGATCGCTTACGGCAGCGTACATTTTGCCTCCAAGGCCGGGACGCTCGCCGGCAACCATTTCGCCACGATCACCTCGGATCTGGAGCGCTTGCGCGAGATTGGCGTCGCCACGCTGTGGGAAGGCGCCAAGCCCATCCGCTTCGAGGATTGATTTGGCCCGCAAATCGATAAAGGAGATCAAGTCCACCCTCGGCGGAATACGCAAGGAGTTCGACTGCGAGCTGCTGACTCGCGGTCCTGCCGAGGCGGTTGTCATTTACCGCATGCCGCGGGATGTGCAGCTAGAAGACGTCCTGTTAAGCAAGGATACCGTCAGCCTCGGCTACTTCTGGGAAGACCGGCCCTACAATGTCTATCACTGGATCGATCCGCTACAGGATACCGTGGCGCTTTATTTTAATATTGCCGACGGCACCCGAATCTCGCAACAGAGCATCGAGTGGCGCGACCTGACCGTCGACGTGCTGATTACACCGGACGGCCGCTGCCGGGTGCTGGACGAGCACGAGTTACCCTCTGATATCGAGGCCGGATTGCTGCGCTACATTCGCGAAACCCGCGATGAATTGTGCCGCGAACCATTGTCTCGCCTGATCGAGTATGACAAGCTCACGCGTTCGTTAATCAACCGCGAGTAACTAACCTTGCCGCTCGAACTCTGGCTTGCCTACATCGCGACCAGCGCGGTGGTGCTGGCGATTCCCGGCCCGACCATCCTGCTGGTTTTGAGCTATTCGATCGCGCATGGCCGCCAGGCTACACTGCCGCTGGTGGCCGGGGTTGCGCTGGGTGATTCGGTCGCGATAACGCTGTCGTTGATCGGCCTCGGCACCCTGCTGGCTACATCCGCGGCCTGGTTTACCATCATCAAGTGGATGGGCGGGATGTACCTGATCTACCTTGGCATCCTGTTGATACGCGGCGCCAAGCGGCCGATGCCGATGCAAACCGACGATGCTCGCGAAGCTTCGCCAGGCAAGCTGTTCGGCAACGCGTTTATCGTCACCGCGCTGAATCCCAAGAGCATCGTGTTTTTTATCGCGCTGTTGCCGCAATTCATCAGCGCTGCGCACCCCCCGGTGCCGCAGCTATGGATTCTAGGCGTCACTTTCGTCGTGCTGGCCACTATTGGCGCCACCAGCTACGCCCTGTTCGCGGCCTCGATACGCCGTTTCCTGGCTTCGCCGCGGGCGCAAAAAGCCTATAGCTATATCGGTGGCGGCCTGCTATGTGGCGCCGGGATTTGGGCGCTCGGCGCAAAACGTGTAATCTCGGCGACATGATTCGGGTACGCGCACCAATCTGGTTAATCTGTTGCTGTCTGCTGCTGGCTTTGTCCGGTTGCGGCAACAAGGGTCCGCTAGTGCCACCCGAGGAAGAAGAAGAAAAGAAAACGAAAAGCGTGGGCAGCTAACTTGGATCATTTCGAATACAAACAGGGCGAGCTGTTTTGCGAAGACGTCGCCATCGCCGAGCTGGCCGCAACCTACGGCACGCCCCTGTTCGTCTATTCGCGTGCCACGCTGGAACGCCACTGGCATGCCTTCGACAGCGCGCTCGACGGACACGATCACCTGGTGTGCTACGCGGTCAAGGCTAATTCCAACCTGGCGGTGCTGAACCTGCTGGCGCGCCTCGGCTCGGGCTTCGACATCGTCTCCGGCGGTGAAATGCAGCGCGTGCTGAAGGCTGGCGGCGAGCCCTCGCGCATCGTGTTTTCCGGCGTCGGCAAGCAGGCCGACGAGATCGAGGCGGCGCTCGAGGTCGACATTCTGTGTTTCAACGTCGAGTCCGAGCAGGAGCTCGATCGCATCAACGAAATCGCCGGGCGCATGGGCAAAACCGCGCGCATCTCGTTTCGCGTCAACCCGGACGTCGATGCCAAAACCCACCCCTATATTTCCACCGGGCTCAAGGAAAATAAGTTCGGCGTCGCCTTTGCCGATGCCGAGTCGGTTTACCTGAAGGCAGCCGAGCTAGAGCATATCGAGATCATCGGCATGGATTGCCACATCGGCTCGCAGCTAACCGAACTGTCGCCCTATATCGATGCGCTCGATCGCCTGCTGGCGCTGATCGAGAAGCTGCGCGTGCAGGGCATCCTGATTAAGCATCTCGACCTCGGCGGCGGCCTCGGTATCCGCTATCGCGACGAAGAGCCGCCCTTGCCCGCCGACTGGGCCAGCGCGCTGCATGAGCGACTGGAGAGTTTCGACGGTACCATCGTAATCGAGCCCGGGCGTGCAATCGCCGGCAACGCCGGCATTCTGGTGAGCCGGGTCAATTACCTCAAGCACGGAGCCGACAAGAACTTCGCCGTCATCGATGCCGCGATGAACGACCTGATCCGACCCTCGCTTTACGGCGCCTGGCAGGAGATCATTCGCGTCGAGCAGGCCAGCGATGCGCCCGAAAAGCTGTACGACGTGGTCGGCGCGATTTGCGAATCCAGCGACTTCCTCGGCAAGGACCGACACCTCGGCCTGCGCCAGAATGACCTGCTCGCGATTCGCTCCTCCGGCGCATACGGCTTCGGCATGGCATCAAACTACAACACCCGCGTGCGAGCGGCCGAGGTCATGGTCGATGGCGATCGGCACTACTGCGTACGCCAGCGCGAGGAATTCGACGACCTGATTCGCGGCGAATCCCTGCTGCCATGAAACTTAAATTTTCCAAGATGCACGGTCTCGGCAACGATTTCGCCGTGATCGACGCTATTCACCAGCGCTTCGAACCCTATCCGGAACTGGTACGGCGTTGGGCCGATCGCTTCGACGGCATCGGTTTCGATCAAATGCTGATCGTCGAAAAGCCGGATAGCGAGGCGGCGGCTTTCAAGTACCGGATTTATAACGCCGACGGCGGCGAGGTCGCTCAGTGCGGCAACGGTGCGCGCTGTTTCGCTCGTTTCGTGCGCGAGCAGGGACTGACCGACCTCGACATCATCCCGGTCGAGACCAACACCGGCCTGTTGAAACTCGAGGCCATCGATGCCACCCGCTATCGCGTCGATATGGGCGTGCCTCGGTTCGAGCCGGCCGAGATTCCGCTGCGTGCCGAAACCCGGGAAACCCTTTACCGCAGCGACTACCAGGGCCAGGAAGTCAGCTTCAGCGCGATGTCGATCGGTAACCCGCACATGGTGATCCAGGTCGACGATGTCGAAACGGCCCCGGTCGAAAGCATGGGACCTTATTTCGAGTCGCACCTGATGTTTCCCGAGCGCGCCAACGTCGGCTTCATGCAGATAATCGACCGCGAAAACTTCAAGCTGCGCGTTTTCGAGCGCGGTGTCGGCGAAACCCGCGCCTGCGGCAGCGGTGCCTGCGCGGCCATGGTGGCCGGGGTAGAGCTCGACTTGCTGGCGCCGGCAGCGACGGCGACGCTGCGGGGCGGCGACCTCAATCTGGAATGGCAAGGCGACGCAAACCCCGTTATGATGACAGGCGAAACTGCAATGGTTTATCAGGGCGAAATCGAATATGAGTGAAGTATCCGCGGAAGCGCAGCAATCCGAGCAAATCGACGAAACGAGAATTATCCAGTACCTGCAGGATAATCCCGAAGTGCTAATGAAATACCCAGACATTTTTTCGGCGCTGGCCATTCCTCACCAGACCGGCGCCGCGACCTCGCTGGTAGAGCGTCAGCTCAAGCTACTGCGCGAGGAAAACCTGTCGCTCAAATCCAAAATCGATGAACTGGTCGGCATTGCGCGTGAAAACGAGGAACTGAATCAGCGCTTTCACCGGTTGGCACTGGAATTGATGAGTACCGACCAGCTGCACGACGTGCTCGCCATGGTGCAGGACCAGGTGCAGACTTTTTTCTATACCGATTTTGTCTGTTTCCGCTTCCTGCCGGGGATCAGCGTCGACAGCAATATCCTCGAAGGGCTCTACCTCGATGCCGACAGCGGCATTGTCGATAGCGCCAAACCCTGGATCGAGGCGCGTAAACCGGTCTGCGGCCGCCAGGACGAAAAAATATACCGTGAGCTGTTCGGCCCGGATCTGCACATCGGCTCCAGCGCAATGATTCCGCTTTACCATACAAAAGACCTGGGGCTGCTATGCCTGGGCAGCACCAGTGCTGACCGCTTTGGCCTGTCGATGGGCACGATCTTTCTGCAACAGCTGGGTGAACTGGTCAGCAATCGATTGAAAAACCTGCTGCAGGTGGCGTAACCGCGGTGACTGAATATCTGGAACAGTTCATCCAGATGCTACGCAGCGAAAAGTATTATTCACCCCACACCTGCAGTAACTACCGCCGCGATCTCGAGCTGTTTCAAAAATACCTGGCGCTAAGGGATGTCGGCGCCTGGGAACAGGTTGACTATAACCTGGTCAGCGAATTCGCGGCGCAACGCCACCGCCAGGGACGCAAAAGCCGCACTATTGCGCGCGAATTGTCTTCCATTCGCAGCCTCTACCAGTTCCTGATCAAAAACGGCGTGGTCGCTCAAAACCCGGCGCTGGAAGTGCGTGCACCCAGGTCGGGCAAAGCCCTGCCCAAAACCTGCGACGCCGAGTCCATCGATCGACTGCTGCGGGTCGACGACGACAGCGACGGGTTGCTGGTGCGCGACGTTGCCATTTTCGAGCTGATTTATTCGTCGGGGCTGCGTCTTGCCGAGCTGGTGAACATCGACCTCGACGATATCGACCTGGGGCAGAAACATTTAATCGTTACCGGCAAAGGTAACAAAACCCGGCATTTGCCGATCGGCAGCAAGGCGGTGGATGCCGTGCAACGCTGGCTGCGATTGCGGCAGGACTATTGCCAGGATATGCATCAAAAGGCCCTGTTCCTGAGTAAGCGGGGCGACCGCATTTCACCGCGTAACGTGCAAAGCCGGCTCAAATCGCTGATCCAGCGCGCGGCGCTCGATCAGCACCTGTCACCGCACGTGCTGCGTCACTCGTTCGCCACCCACATGCTCGAGTCGAGTTCGGATCTGCGCGCGGTGCAGGAATTGCTCGGCCACGTCAATATCGCGACCACCCAGGTTTACACCCATCTCGATTTCCAGCACCTGGCCCAGGTCTACGATGCAGCGCACCCGCGCGCGAAACGTAAATCCTGAATTGATCCCATCTCCCTTCGAGCAGGTCCAGGCCCGAGGCCGGGCTCCGGTTTTCACTGGCAGCCATGCTATTGCCGTGAAAGCGTTCAACTCTTGTATTCCCTTTGCGCCGCCTATATATGACAATCTCGCAAGCGAGGTTTCCGGGGCGGAATTTTGGAACAATTTGAAGGCACCACGATACTGTCGGTGCGGCGCAATAACAGCGTCGTCATCGGCGGCGATGGCCAGGTAAGCCTGGGTAACACCATCATGAAGGGTAATGCGCGCAAGGTAAGACGACTCTACAAGGACAAGGTCGTCGCGGGATTCGCCGGCGGTACCGCAGACGCTTTCCTGCTGTTCGAACTATTCGAAGGCAAGCTCGAGAAGCACAGCGGACAGATGATTCGCGCCGCAGTGGAGTTGGCCAAGGAATGGCGTTCGGATCGCGCCCTGCGACGCCTCGAGGCTCTGTTATGCGTCGCCAATGAAGAAGCGTCGCTGATTATCAGTGGCAATGGCGACGTGATCGAGCCGGAAGACAGCCTGATGGCCATCGGCTCGGGCGGTGCCTACGCCCAGGCCGCGGCGCGCGCAATGCTGGATACCACCGAAATGAGCGCGCGCGAAATCGTCGAGAAGGGTTTGCAAATTGCTGGCGAAATCTGCGTTTATACCAACCTCAACCATAGCTTCGAACAAATCGACTACCAGTAACCCGTATGGACAGTAACAACATTACATCGCCGATGACGCCGCGCGAGATATCACAGGAACTCGATAAGCATATTATCGGCCAGGACAACGCCAAGCGAGCGGTCGCCATCGCGCTGCGCAACCGCTGGCGCCGACAGCAAGTCGACGAGGAACTGCGCAACGAAATTACGCCCAAGAACATCCTGATGATGGGCCCCACCGGGGTCGGCAAGACCGAAATCGCGCGCCGACTGGCGCGGCTGGCGAACGCGCCTTTTATCAAGGTCGAGGCGACCAAGTTCACCGAGGTTGGTTATGTCGGACGCGACGTCGAATCGATCATTCGCGACCTGGTCGACGTCTCGGTAAAGCAAATGCGCGAGGCGGAAGTCGGGCGCGTGCGTCACCGCGCCGAGGATGCGGCCGAGGAAAAAGTGCTCGATGCCCTGCTGCCGCGACCGAGTGATTTTTCCGAGGAAGCGTCGAGCCCGGGCGACAATACGCGGCAAAAGTTTCGCAAGATGCTGCGCGAGGGCAAGCTCAACGACAAGGAGATCGAAGTCGACCTGCAACTGCCGAACGTCGGTGTCGAAATCATGGCACCGCCGGGCATGGAAGACATGACCAACCAGCTGCAGGGAATGTTTCAGAATCTCGGGAACCCCAAGTCCAGAACGCGCAAACTGCGCGTCGAGGATGCGTTGAAGATGCTCACCGACGAAGAGGCGGCAAAACTGATCAACGAAGATGAACTCAAACTTAGCGCGCTCGAAAATGCCGAGCAAAACGGGATCGTGTTTATCGACGAAATCGACAAGGTCGCCAAGCGCCAGGAAACCAGCGGCGCCGACGTCTCGCGCGAAGGCGTGCAGCGCGACCTGCTGCCGCTGGTCGAGGGCTGCACCGTTTCCACCAAGGCCGGTATGATCAAGACCGATCACATACTGTTCATCGCCTCGGGTGCATTCCACCTGTCCAAGCCCAGCGACCTGATACCCGAGTTGCAGGGGCGACTGCCGATCCGCGTCGAACTGTCGGCACTGACCGTCGGCGATTTCGTGCGCATCCTGCGCGAACCAAACGCTTGCCTGACCGAGCAGTACACCGCGCTGATGGAGACCGAGGGCCTGACCCTGTCGTTTACCGACGACGCCCTGGCGCGCATCGCCGAGGTTGCCTGGCAGGTCAACGAAAAACAGGAGAATATCGGTGCCCGTCGCCTGCATACCGTGATGGAGCGGTTGCTGGAATCCATCAGTTTCGAAGCGTCGGACATGGTGGCGCAAACCATCACCATCGACGCAGATTACGTTAACGAACACCTCGGTGAGCTGTCGCTCGACGAGGACCTTTCACAGTACATCCTCTAATGAAGCCAACCGAAATCAATCTGCACCAGGTGTCGCGCGTGCTCGAACTTAGCTTCGAAGACGGCTCCAATTTCAAACTACCGGTCGAATACTTGCGGGTTTATTCGCCTTCGGCCGAGGTCCAGGGCCATGGGCCGGGGCAGGATGTGTTGCAGATCGGCAAGGAGGACGTCAACATCGATGCGATCGAACCGATGGGTCATTACGCGATCAAGCTCGTGTTCGACGACAATCACGATACCGGCATTTACAGCTGGGATTATCTTTACGAACTCGGGGCCACCTACGACGAGCGCTGGGAACATTATCTCGAACGACTCGCGGAAGCCGGGCATAAGCGTAAATCCGAATCCTGAGCGCCCGTAGCGACGCGCTACTAATGCGCATCGCGTGGCAGAGACCGCGTTCAAGCCGGGATTAGCGCATGGATCTCGTCGCCATAGAGTCGCAACGAAATCGTTGCCGACGTTTATGGTTTGATCTTCTCCCACGGACCTGAAACAACGAGCATCGAAGGCACAAACATCGAGGTTTGCTGCACTGCCCTCATCTGTTATGGTTCGAATCATGCAACAAGACAGCTCTACAGACTTCGGCTACGAAGAGATCCCGACTTCCGAAAAGCAGCGCCGCGTAGGGGAAGTCTTCACTTCGGTGGCACAAAAATACGACTTGATGAACGACGTCATGTCGTTTGGTATTCACCGTCTGTGGAAGCGCTTCACGCTCGAAATGTGCGGTCTGCGACCCGGGCACCGGGTGCTCGACCTGGCCGGCGGCACCGGTGACCTGGCGCTCAAGCAGGCAGACATCGTGGGATCAAGCGGGCAAGTTATTCTCGCCGATATCAACGCCGACATGCTGCAATGCGGGCGCGATCGCGTCATCGACAGCGGGCTAGTCGGCAGGATCGAAACCGTGCAGTGTAACGCCGAGATATTACCCTTCGCCGACAATCATTTCGACTGCATCACGATGGCCTTCGGCTTGCGCAACGTTACCGACAAGGGCACCGCGCTGGCGTCGATGCAGCGCGTGTTGAAGCCTGGCGGGAGATTGTGCGTGCTCGAGTTCTCCAGGCCGATCTACGAACCGCTGGAACGGCTTTACGATTTTTATTCCTTCAGCCTGTTACCGCGCATGGGCCAGGCCATCGCCAACGATCGGGCCAGCTACCAGTACCTGGCGGAATCGATTCGCAAACATCCCGACCAGGACAGCCTCAGGCAGATCATCCTCGAGCAGGGTGGTTTCGACGAAGTCGAGATACACAACCTGAGCGGCGGCATCGTGGCGCTGCACCGCGCATTCAAGTACTAGGGCGCCAAGATACCGTGCAAGCCTCCGACAGTCTCAGCGCCACCCTGGCCGATTCGGTAAAGAGTTCACTGCTGGCGGTTGCGGAAATTGGCGGCAATCGGCTGCTGGCCTTCGACGAAGCGGCGCTAGCAGGCTGCCGCGAGATGCAGGGCCACTGTATCTCTATCGAAGTTACCGATCTCGAATTCAAGCTTTACTGCCACCCGGGCGACTGGGGCATCCGCCTGAGCGGCAACGCGCCGGCGCGCGAGGTTGACGCCACTATCTCAGGTCGGCTGATGGCGCTAGTCAACCTGGCATCGCAGGATGACAAGATATCCACTTCGATCCAGGAGCGGGTCAGTTTCAACGGTAACGTATCGCTGGCCCAAAAACTGCAGCGAATCCTGGCCGGCCTCGATATCGATTGGGAAGAAGTGCTGGCGCAACAAACCGGCGATATAGTCGCGGTCCAGCTCCATCAGCGGCTGCGCCGCTTGGGCGACTGGTTCAGGCAAAGCGCCGATTCGGTATTGCTAACCAGCAGCGAGTACCTGCGCGAGGAAGCCCGGGTCAGTCCGACCCAGGTCGAGTTCGAGGCCTTCCAGTCGCGGCTGACCGGACTCAGGCATGATGTAGCACGCGCCGAAGCCAGGTTACAGCAAATAATCGAGAAAGCCCGCCCGCGATAATGCGCAACCTGTTTCGCCTGATAGCCATTAATTTTACGCTGGCGCGCTTCGGCCTCGACCAGATCGTATTGTCGATGCACTTTTTCCGCCCGCTCTACCTGCTGGGCGTGATCAACCCGTTCAACTGGTTCCGCGGCAACGATCGCAGCGAGGCCGAGCGCCTGCGCCTTTGCATCGAATCGCTGGGTCCGATATTCATCAAGTTCGGCCAGATGCTGGCCACGCGACGCGACCTGTTTGGCGATGAAATCGCCGACGAGCTCGAGAAACTGCTGGACCAGGTGCCGCCCTTTCCGTGGCACGAGGCACGCGACATCATCGAACAGCAACTCGGCATGCCGCTGGAACAGGCTTTCAAACTGTTCGATGAAAACGAGATCGCGTCCGCGTCGATCGCACAGGTTTACGCCGCGAAGCTGCCTGACGGCCAGGACGTGGTGGTTAAGATAGTAAGGCCCGGTATCGAAAAGAAAATTCGGCGAGACATCGAAGTGTTGAAGCTGTTGGCAAAAATGGCGGACCGCTACTGGCAAGAAGCCCGGCGCTTGAAGCCGACCCAGATCGTGCAGGAATTCGAAACCACGATCATGAACGAACTGGACCTGGTGCGCGAGGCCGCCAACGCCAGCGAGCTACGACGCAACTTCGAAGCTTCGCCCGATCTTTACGTACCGTGGGTGCACTGGGATTACTGCCGCCCGAGCGTCATGGTCATGGAACGCATCAGCGGCATCCCGGTGACCGATCTGAAGCAACTGCGGGCGCATGACGTCAATTTGGAGATATTGTCGCGTAAGGGTGTCGAAATCTTTTTTACCCAGGTTTTTCAACACAATTACTTTCATGCGGATATGCATCCGGGCAATATCTTCGTCTCCACGGACAACCCTGCCGATCCGAGATACATCGCCATCGACTTCGGCATCATGGGCTCGCTGTCGACCAGCGACCAGCGTTACCTCGCGGAGAACTTCGTCGCGTTTTTCAACCGGGATTACCGTCGCGTCGCCGAACTGCATGTCGAATCCGGATGGGTCGACCGCAACACCCGCGTCGACGAATTCGAAGCCGCGATACGCAGCGTCTGCGAACCGATGTTTCAACGGCCCCTGTCCGAAATTTCCTTCGGCCAGTTGCTAATGCGCCTGTTTCAGACCGCGCGCAGGTTCAACATGGAGATCCAGCCGCAACTGCTGCTGCTGGAAAAAACCCTGTTGCATATCGAGGGGATCGGACGCCAGCTCTATCCGCAGCTAGACCTGTGGGATACCGCCAAACCTTTTCTCGAGCGCTGGCTCTCGGAACAGCTTGGCGTGCGCGCGCTGGTCAAGGGTATGAAAAAGAATTTGCCCTATATCGCCGAACACTTGCCCGATCTGCCGCAACTGGCATTCAAGGCGCTCGATCGTATCGCCAACGACGAATTGCGCGTCGAACTGAGGTCGCGCCAGATCGACGAATTAAAACGCGAAATCAGGCGCTCCAACCGGCGCAACGTACGGGCTATTATCGGCGGCAGCTTCGTTGTCAGCGCGAGTATAATACTGGCACTCGACGGACTCGCGCCAATCATGGTAGGCAAGGGGCAATTGATTGTTCCGCTGGTTAGCGCGGCCCTGTTTATCCCGGGTTTTTACCTGCTGGTCAGCAGTTACTTCGACGACTAGGTTCGAAACAGCGATTCCGATAATCGCGCCAGGCGCGATGCGCTGGACTAGCTAGAATGGCACTTGTCTTTTGTCAGGCCCTTGTTCAGGCGCTCGCCGCGCTGGTATCCCTTCCAGTAGGCGGCCTTGACTTCTTCACGATACTCTTCCGGAATCGATCCCAGGTATTCGTTATAGTCACGATTAAAAACTTCTTCATCCTCGCAGAATTTACGTTTGTAGGCTAACTGGCCGCTCAATTCGGCGACGCGCAGGTGGCGAAATTTCGGGTCTTCCGGCGGCAACTCCTCTACCACTTCTTCGACCGGCTCCTCGACGGATTTGGTCTTACTCGGGTCGGCCTCGACATTGGCTTCGGTTTCGGATTCACCGCGATTACGCGAGCGCGTCAGTCGGTCACACTCATCCTGCGATAACAACGGTGTATCGTCCTTGCTCTTGTCGAAGCCTTCCTGGAAGGCATCACGCATCGGATCGCGACTTTCGTCGGGCATTTGCTGCACGCGTTGGGTAAATTCGGCGAGCACGCCGGCTTCACCGCACTGCAGCCTGGAGTAACTCAGCGTCCCCAGGGTACGCGACAGGTTTACAATCGTATTTGTCGCGTTTTCGAGCACCGCAGGATCGAGCTCCCCGCCGTCTTCCGAAACCTGCTGATTGAGCTCGGTGATGGCCTTGTCGATGATCTCCATGATCGAGTTCAAACCCTGGTCAAGCAGTTCGGCTCTACCCGCGAACGACAACGCATACACGAGAATGATCGAAAGCAGTAATTTGAAAGATTTCATAAAGTTATCGTCGTCAACTGATATACAGGATTAAATCACGGATCACAGGTGTCATCCAGTATACTTATAGTTGTAATTTTGCGCTGCATCACAATTTCAACGATAATGCTGCGTCTTTTCTACCCAAGCACGAGTCCGGATCCCCTGATTAGCAACTTGCCATACTCGGCCCTGGTAAGGCCATGACCCAAAATGTACCCCGGGTGGGTTTCGTCAGTCTTGGATGCCCCAAGGCAACCGTCGATTCAGAACAGGTGATTACGCAACTGCGCGCCGAGGGCTACCAGATCGTGTCCGATTACGACAGCGCCGACATGGTTATCATCAATACCTGTGGTTTTATCGATGCCGCGGTCGAGGAATCGCTCGAAACCATCGACGAGGCGCTGCATCAGAACGGGCACGTAATCGTCACCGGCTGTCTCGGCACGCGCGCGGAAATGATAAGTTCGAAGTTCCCGCAGTTGCTGGCGGTGACAGGCCCGCAGGCCCGCGACGAAGTCATGCGCGCGGTGCACCGGCATTTGCCGGCGCCGCACGATCCGTTTCTCGACCTGGTGCCGAAACAGGGGGTGCGCCTGACACCCCGGCACTATGCCTACCTCAAGATTTCCGAAGGCTGCAACCACCGCTGCAGTTTCTGTATCATCCCGTCACTTCGCGGTGACCTGGTAAGCCGGCCGATCGACGAGGTGTTGGACGAGGCGCAGATTCTCGCCGACGCCGGGGTTCGTGAAATCCTCGTCATTTCTCAGGATACCAGCGCCTATGGTGTCGACTGCAGGTATGTAACTCGCTTCTGGCAGGGGCAGCCGCTGCAGACTCGATTTATCGACCTGGCGCGCGCGCTCGGTCAGTTTGGCATGTGGGTAAGGCTGCATTACGTTTACCCCTACCCGCACGTTGACGATGTGATACCGCTGATGGCCGACGGTGCCATTTTGCCTTATCTCGATATACCCATGCAGCATGCGAGCCTTAGCGTTCTAAAAGCGATGAAAAGACCGGGAAGCCGGGAGAAGATGCTTGAACGCATCCGTAAATGGCGCGAAATCTGCCCTGAACTGGTCATTCGCAGCACGTTTATCGTCGGGTTTCCGGGTGAAACCGATGCAGATTTCGAGGAATTGATCGATTTTCTCGAAATCGCGCAGCTCGACCGGGTGGGCTGTTTCACCTATTCGGCCGTTGACGGCGCCACGGCCAACGCGTTACCCGATCCGGTACCCGAAGCCATCAAACAGGAACGCTACCATCGTCGGCCAGAAGTTAACCGTGCTGATCGAATCCGCCACCGACCAGGGCTACCAGGCACGTTCCTACGCCGATGCTCCGGAAATCGACGGCCAGGTGCATATCGACACCGCGCAAAACCTGTCTCCAGGCGAGTTTCAGGAAGTCGAGATTACTGCCGCCGATGAATACGATCTCTACGCCAGGCTCAGCAGGTAGACACTGTCGTCCTTGACCCGGATCGGCAGAGCTTCGAGGCTCTGCCCGGGGCAGGGACCGAAAACACATTCCCCGGTTTCAATCAGGAAGCGCGCATCGTGCACCGCGCACTGGATCAAAGCGCCCTCGATATCGAGAAACTGGTGATCGACCCAGTCGAGCGGTGACCCGGTATGCGGGCAACTGTTACGGTAAGCAAAAACCTCGCCATCGCGTTGGACGACGAAGCCTTCGACCGCCTGGCCCCCGATCTGCAGTGAGAACCCGTAGGAACCGGGGTCAGACAGCCGCGCCAGGGCGCAAATAAGAGTCATGTTTTCCAATATTTTTACTTATGAAATTAAGTTCATTGCCGATACCTAACATGCCGCTGTCTATATAAGACATGTATTCGAACACAACCTGGACCGGTCAAGGTAAAGGCAAGGAATTATTAGTTGATGCTACCAAAGCTGCAAGAAAATACCGACTGGAGGTCGAAATATCAAGATACCCTCAAGGATCTTGAGGCGCGTGAGCTCGAGTGGGAAAAAATCGAGGCACTGCTGCGCAAGACTATCGGCCGCCTGAGCATTGCCGGTCGCGGCCTGGATGACCGTCTCGACAAGCAATTACGCGTAATCCAGGAATTGTCGCGCGAGAAACGCGATGAAAAGCTCGCCGAAGCCTTAACCAGGCTTTCCGACATCGTGGCCGCACTGGACGACCCGAATCCAGGCAGCCGATCGCGGCGTTCCGATCCGATTATGCTGATGCTCGAGCTGTTGCAGAACATCCATTTCGACGCCACCCAGCGCGCCCAACTGAAAGACATCTGCTCCGAGCTGCTGATTTCGGTGGCCAATGGTCATGACCGCGACTCGTTAAGTATTTATATCCAGAAACTTTCGGCATTGATCAACGAGAACTTCGACAATCTGGGTGACGATACAAGAACCGTTAAAGTCCTTTTCCAACTGCTCGACCTGCTGAACCTGGACGAATCGCGCGACACGATAATCCGCGCTCAGCTCGACGACATCAAGGAAATTCGCGAACAGGAGCTACAAAGCCTGGCCGAACTAATCAACGAACAACTCGGTTCCGCCAGCAAGCATACGTCGATCGATGAGGTGATGACGACACTGCTCGAACGCCTCGCGGTTGTACAGGGCGCGAACGGCGCCGCGCAGGAAATCCAGACCCGGGTGCACGAAGGCGTGGGCGAGCACCAGTGGCCGGATACGCTGAACGAAATCGTCAACTCGATTTCGGATTCAATCAAGAAGCTCGACCAGGAAAAACGCGAACTCGAAGGATTCATCGTCAATGTTACCGAGCAGCTCGGCGAAATCACCCAGGTCATCTCCGAGGATCACCGCGACCATCAGTCCGATCACGAGGATGCGCAATCGTTGCATGACTTCGTTCAGGAAGGCATGAGCCTGATACAGAAAAACTTCCAGTCCACCAGCGATTTAAAGGAATTGAAGACAGGAATTTCGAAAAACATCGAAGAAATTCGTGGCGGTGTCGACGACTTCGTCGACCGCTTCAACGAGCGTCACGAAGCCACCGAGGAGCGCAATATCAAGCTGACGCAGCAGCTGTCTCAAATGGAACAGGAAACCCAGGAGCTGCAGGTCATGCTCCAGGAGAACCGAAACAAGCTGATGTACGATGCCCTCACCGGGGTTTACAGCCGGATGTCTTACGACGAGCGTATCGTGCAGGAAATGTCGCGCTGGACCCGATACCAGACGCCGTTCAGCTACGTGATTCTCGATATCGACCATTTCAAACGCATCAACGATAGCTATGGCCATAACGCCGGCGACAAGGCGCTCAAGATCGTGGCGCAAATGATGCAAAGCTACGTGCGCCAGTCCGATTACGTGTTCCGTATCGGCGGCGAAGAGTTCGTGCTGTTACTGACCAGTACCGATGTCAACGCGGCTGCAATGACAGTCGAAAAAATGCGCGGCGGTATTGCCGAAAGCAGTTTCCATTTCAAGGGCGAGCCGGTACAGCTGACGCTGTCGGCGGGGATTACCGAAACCCGCGCCGGCGATAATGTCGAATTGATTTACGAGCGTGCCGACAAGGCCCTGTACAGGGCCAAAAACTCGGGGCGTAACTGTCAGTTTATCGCTGACTAGGCAAGTTCGGCGGGGGTCTTTGCAACAATGGTCAATGCATGCAACTCACCCGACGCGATCTCGTCATTGACGCAGGCATACACCAGCTGGTGTCGCTTGATCGGGGTTAGGCCTTCAAAGGCATCGCTGGTGACGTTGGCGACAAACTTGCCTTCACCACCGCTCACCTCTACGGCTGCATCCGGCATATGCGAGGCGATTAGCTGCTGAATCTGGTCGGGTGTCATAAGGAAAGTTCCGGAGAGTAAATTGATGAACAAAACTATATTACAAGAGGCGTCAGGAAAAACCATGCAAAAACTAATTTTATGCGCGATGACTCTGTTGCTGGGATTTACACAGGCCCAGGCCGCTGACGAAGAAGCAGCAGCGCCCAAATCTTCTGCCTATGTTTCACTGGGTGAACCGATGGTGCTCAACCTGAGCGGCAGCAAGCGGCTGACCTTCCTGCAAATCAGCGCCGACGTGCTGATCAGCGACGCGGACGCGGAAAGCACGATAAAAACCCATGTTCCGGCGATTCGGCACAGCCTGATCATGCTGCTAAGCGAGCAAAAAGCCGGTGATATCAAGTCTCCGGCAAAGCGCGAGGAAATTCGCCAACAGGCGACGGCTCGCGTCAAGGGCCTGATGGCCGAACTTGCAGACAGCCAGGACGTTAGCGACGTGCTGTTTTCCAGTATCCTGGTGCAGTAGATAAGTCTTCCGGGTTCTTCGACGAGATCAGGGCGGGTTTCGGGCCTTCGATCGGTTACCCGGGAAGGCGCACCCGAACACGGATCAGACCCCGGGCATCACGAGCTTCGGATTAGAGCTATTTAGGCTCGAGCTTTATTGCCAGGTCCTGCACTCCGATGACCGACTGCCCGTGAATGAATTCCAGCAATTGCTCGCCCGCCATGGCGAAACGCCAGCCCTGGGCCAGCCGGCTGGATTTCTGATTCAGAATCAAGTTATCGATATCCTTGCGGGTCGCCAGGCTCGCCAGCGCAATGCTGTTTTGCTCGGATATCATCCGACATAAGGCCATCAGGCAATCGCCCAGCGCCATCTGCTGCGAATTCAAATTTTTAATCTTGTCGTGCTGCGGCCATTGCGATGCGTCGAGACGAGCCGCCTGGGCCACGATCCCGAGCAATGCGTCACCATGACGTTTAGCGGTTTTATCGCTCAATTCCGGAATCCGGCGCAGTGACTGAAAATCTGCTGCTTTCTGCCGCGCAATTTCAATGATGACGTCATCCTTCATAATCCAGCGCCGCGGTCGATTTTGCCGCTGCGCCTGTTGTTCACGCCAGCGGCACAGGTCGCTCGCAATCTGCAGATTTTCACCCTTCAGCTTTTGCACGCCCCTGAGTCGCGTCCACAGCTGATCCAGGTCGACCCGGTAGTTGTCGCTATCGCTCATCGCCTGCAAATCCCGCGCGATCCAGCCGTGGCGACCCGTGCTTTCCAGCCTGCCGTCCAGGTCCTGGTAAACCGCGAGCAGGTAGCGCACATCGTCCATCGCGTAATCGAGTTCGTCTCGACTCAACGGGCGCCGCATCCAGTTGGCCCGGGTGTGTTTCTTCTCGAGCTGCACCCCGGTTACCTGCTGCACCAGGTCGGCATAGGAAATCTGGTGACTGTAACCGAGCACAGCCGCCGCAAGCTGGGTATCGAACACCGGAACAGGCACCTCGCCGAATTTCTGATAGAGAATTTCCAGGTCCTGCGATGACGAGTGGAAAACTTTTAACAGGCTATCCTTGACCAGCAGTTCCGCCAACGGGCCAAGGTCGGTAATCGCTAGCGGGTCGATACAGGCCAGTAATTCTTCGCTGGCTATCTGGATTAGCGCAAGCTCGGGGTAATAAGTGCTCTCGCGAATGAACTCGGTATCGATCGCGCAATAAGATGTCTTACCGAGCTCGCGGCAAAACGCCACCAGGCTCGCATCGTCATCGATGTAAGCATAATCCTGCTGCCCGCCAGAATCCGTCATTTCAATATCGCCTTGCGCCGAATGTCGCGCAGTATCACGAAGACCCAGGGCCAGATCAGCATGCCGACGAACGGCGCGCCGAAAAACGCCAGCAGCGGCGTGGGCCGACCCATGATGCCCTCGATCCAGGCCACGATAAGCTGGTTTATCAGCAACAGCACGAACACGTAAATTGCCTGCTGCGCCAGGGCCAGCACGCGAATACGTTGATAAAAGTTCATGTTGATAAAAATGACCACGACCAGCGCCAGCGTATGCTGTCCGAGCAGCGTACCTTGCGAGGCGTCGAGAATAATCCCGGTGAAAAAGGCGAACCAGAGGCCGACCCGCTTGGGCAAGGCCATGCTCCAGTAAATCAAAACCAGTGCTACCCAGTTGGGACGATAAATCTGCACCCAGTCCGGCAGCGGCAGAATCATCAACACCAGCGCCACAACCAGGCTCAGATAAATTACCAGATAACGCAACCTCGACATTATTGTTGTCTGGATTGTAGTCTGGGTTTGATAACCAGCACTTCGCGACTGGAGTCGAGGCGGGCCTTGGGCTCGGCAAACACGGTGACGAATCCCCTAACCCGGTCTTCGTTGATGGCGGTTACCCTGGCCACAGGATAATCGGGAGGAAAACGCCCCCCCAGGCCCGAAGTCACCAGTTCGTCGTCAACCATGATGTCGGCGGTCGCGGGCAGGTAACGCAGTTCGAGCTGGGTGGTCGAGCCCCTGCCAAAGGCAACCGAGCGCGTGCCGCTGCGCACGAACTGTACCGGGATTGCGTGTTCCGGATCGGAGATCAGGATAGTGGTAGCAGACTGCGGATTAACGTGGATAACCTGCCCCATGATGCCGAAGTCGTCGATCACGGCAAACCCGATTTCGACCCCGTCGCTGCTGCCCCGGTTGATTTCAATGAGCTGACGGTAGGGATTCTGATCGACCGAGAGCAACTCGGCAACGATGACATCGTCAGCTATCTTGCGCGCCGAACCGAGCAGGCTGCGCAGGCGAGCGTTTTCCTCGGCCAGGATTTCCAGTTTCTGCAGGCGCGCATTCAGAATTCTGCCTTCCGCCCGCAGCCGTTCGTTTTCTTCGAGCAAATCCGTATGCGAGGTAAACCAGTCGCTCAACCAGTTGCCGCCGGTCGCCGGCAGGCTCACCAGGTAACGTAACGGGGTTAGCGCGAGCGAAATATTGGTGCGTACTACTTCGAGGTGATTAAAACGATGATCGACAACCATCATCGCGACGGATATCGCGACAAAAAACAACGCCTGCAAGGAAGCGCCACGTGCCTGGAGTATAATTTGCATTTAGGCGGTGGCCGCTGGGAATTTACTCTACCGCCAGAAAATCCAGCCCATGTTCATCGATCATTTCGAGCACCCTGCCGCCACCCCGGGCGACACAGGTCAGCGGATCCTCGGCGATGATCACCGGCAGCCCGGTTTCCTCCATGATCAGGCGGTCCAGGTCACGCAGCAATGCGCCGCCACCGGTAAGCACGATACCGCGTTCGGCGATGTCCGAACCCAGTTCCGGGGGCGTCTGCTCGAGCGCGTTCTTGACCGCGGAGATGATACCGTACAGCGGATCCTGCAAGGCTTCGAGGATTTCATTGCTGTTCAGGGTAAAGCTGCGTGGCACACCCTCGGACAGGTTGCGGCCCTTGACCTCCATCTCCAGCAAATCCTTGCCCGGGTAGGCGGCCGCGATCTCGACCTTGATTCTTTCCGCGGTGGCCTCGCCGATCAGAATACCGTAGTTCCGACGCACGTAGTTAATGATCGCGTCGTCGAAGCGATCGCCGCCGATTCTGACCGACGCCGAGTAGACAATGCCGTTGAGCGACATGACCGCAACTTCGGACGTGCCGCCGCCGATATCCAGCACCATCGAACCCTGCGCCTCGTCTACCGGCATGCCGGCGCCAATTGCGGCCGCCATCGGCTCTTCGATCAGGTAAACCTTGCGCGCGCCCGCGCCGAGTGCCGATTCGCGAATCGCGCGACGTTCGACCTGGGTGGCGCCGCAGGGCACGCAGATCAGCACCCGCGGGCTGGGCCGCATGAACTGATTTTCGTGCACTTTGCGGATGAAGTGCTGCAGCATCTTCTCGGTGTAGGTAAAGTCAGCGATGACGCCGTCTTTCATCGGTCGCTTGGCGGTAATATTTTCCGGGGTTCGACCCAGCATTTTCTTGGCATCGGTGCCTACAGCTTCGATCGATTTCGGTCCGCCCGGGCCGCGATCCTGTCGAATCGCGACTACCGATGGTTCATTCAGGACAATTCCCTGGCCCCGGGAATATATAAGCGTATTAGCTGTACCCAGATCGATCGATAAATCGTTGGATAACAGGCCGCGGATAGCTGCAAACATGCTGTGTTTTTAACCCGTCGTGTGTTTTTTGTGGTACCTGCCCATCGAATGAACAGGAGTTACGCTACTTATAGCACAGATCGGGCGTACTCTAGCAATGGCAAGTAATTTTCACAAGGCGAAATACCTTAAAAATCAGTCTTTTGCTTATACAAGCGGTGAAATTGTGGTAAGTTTGCGGGCTTTTCAATGGCGCCAGTGAAATGACCCTTAAAGCTACCGACGTGCGCAACATCGCTCATCTTGCGCGACTGCATATCGACGCGGCCGACATCGACCAGTACGCGGCCGATTTATCGAGCATTCTGGATCTCGTCGACCAGATGAACCAGGTTGACAGCAGCGGCGTGGAACCACTGTCCAATCCGCTCGATGCCACCCAGCGTTTACGCGATGACGAAGTCACCGAAACCGATGAGCGCGACAAGTTCCAGCAGATCGCACCCGACGTCGACCAGGGTTTCTACCGGGTACCCAAGGTAATCGAATAATGACCAGCTCGGTGACCGAAATTCGACGTGCTCTTGCGGCAGGCGAATTCTCCAGCGTCGAAATCACCCAGGATTACCTGGCGCGAATCGCGCAGCATAATCCCGCCCTCAACTGTTTTATCAGCGTCACTGATGACATTGCCCTGGCGCAGGCGCGCGCGGCGGACGCGGCGCTTGCCCGGGGTAAAGCCGGCGCCCTGACCGGCGTGCCGCTGGCGCACAAGGATCTGTTTTGCACCGACGGCGTTAAAACTTCCTGCGGCTCGCGCATACTCGATAACTTTATCGCACCCTACGACGCCACGGTGATCGAGAATTTCAGGCGCGACGGCGCGGTCATGCTGGGCAAAACCAACATGGATGAGTTCGCGATGGGTTCTTCGAATGAAAATTCCTGGTACGGCAGCGTTGCCAACCCGTGGAACACCGCGCACGTGCCCGGCGGGTCTTCGGGCGGCTCCGCGGCGGCAGTGGCGGCCGGCCTCGCACCGGGCGCGACCGGCACCGATACCGGCGGTTCGATTCGTCAGCCGGCGGCGCTGTGCGGTGTCACCGGTATCAAGCCGACCTACGGCCGGGTGTCACGCTACGGCATGATCGCTTACGGCTCGAGCCTGGACCAGGGCGGCCCGTTCGCGCGCAGCGCCGAGGATTGTGCGCTGTTGCTGCAAACCATGTCGGGCTTCGACCGGCGTGATTCGACCTCGGCCGAACAAGCGGTGCCCGACTACTGCGGAGCGCTCGGAAAGGGTATCGAAGGCCTTAAAATCGGCCTGCCGAAGGAGTATTTCGCGGAGGGTCTCGACGATAGCATTGCCACTGTTATCGAAACCGCGGTCGCGGAACTGCGCAAGCTCGGCGCCGAGATCAAGGATATTTCACTGCCCAATACCAGCCTGTCGATCCCGACCTATTACGTGATCGCGATGGCGGAGTGCTCGTCCAACCTGTCGCGCTTCGACGGGGTTCGCTTCGGGTATCGCTGCGACAACCCGGTCGACCTGGAGGATCTATACAAACGCTCGCGCGGCGAGGGCTTCGGTGCCGAGGTCAAGCGCCGCATCATGATCGGAACTTACGCGCTATCCGCCGGTTACTACGACGCTTATTACCTCAAGGCGCAGCAGTTGAGGCGCATGATCAAGCAGGATTTCCAGCAGGCTTTCGACAGCGTCGACCTGATCCTCGGCCCGACCACGCCCGAGACCGCATTCAAGCTGGGCGCCAAAACCGATGACCCGGTCAGCATGTACCTGCAGGACATTTACACGATTTCGCTGAACCTGGCCGGGCTGCCGGGGATGTCGCTACCGGCCGGTTTCATCGATGGCTTGCCCGTCGGTATGCAGCTGATCGGCAACTACTTCGATGAGGCCGTGCTGCTTAACGCCGCGCATAGCTACCAGCAGGTTAGCGACTGGCACCTGCAGACCCCGGAGGCGTTTAAATGAGCGAATGGGAAAGCGTTATCGGACTCGAAATCCACGCGCAGCTCGCGACCCGGAGCAAGATTTTTTCCGGCGCCTCGACTGCCTTCGGTGCCGCACCCAACACCCAGGCCTGCGCGGTCGATCTGGGTCTGCCGGGCGTGCTGCCGGTGCTGAATCGGGAAGCGGTGACCATGGCAATCCGTTTCGGCGTTGCCATCGATGCCGAGATCGATCATCACTCGGTGTTCGCGCGTAAGAATTATTTTTACCCCGACCTGCCCAAGGGTTACCAGATCTCCCAGTATGAATTGCCGATCGTCGGCAAGGGGCACCTCTACATCAGTCCCGCGGAGGGCGAGCTCAAGGAAGTCGGCATCACGCGCGCACACCTCGAGGAAGACGCGGGCAAATCGATTCATGACCAGTTTCCCGAGCAGAGCGCTATCGACCTGAACAGAGCCGGCACCCCCCTGCTCGAGATCGTCTCCGAGCCCGACATGCGTTCTGCCAAAGAGGCGGTGGCCTACGCGCGCAAAATACATTCGCTGGTGCGCTACCTCGAAATCTGCGACGGCAATATGCAGGAGGGCTCGTTTCGCTGCGACGCCAACGTCTCGGTACGGCGCAAGGGCGAACAGAAACTCGGTACCCGCGCCGAGCTCAAGAACATCAACTCGTTTCGCTTCCTCGAACGCGCGATCAACATCGAGATCGAACGCCAGATCGACCTGATCGAGGATGGCGGCAGCGTGGTGCAGGAAACCCGGCTGTACGATTCCGAACGCGACGAGACCCGCTCGATGCGCAGCAAGGAAGAGGCCAACGATTATCGTTACTTCCCCGATCCGGACCTGTTACCGGTAGCGATCACCGATGAAGACATCGCGCATATCCGTGCCTCCCTGCCGGAACTTCCCGAACAGAAGAAACAACGCTATATCGACGAGCTCGGGCTGTCGGATTACAACGCGGAACTGCTAACCGCGAACCGCGAAACCGCGTCCTATTTCGAAACCGCGCTGGCCGAGATACCCGAACAAAATGCCCAGCTCGCCAACTGGATCCTGGGCGATCTCGCCGGTGCGCTGAACAAGGCGAACCTCGATATCGCTGATTCACCGATTACGCCGCAAATGCTCGCGCAATTGATCTCGCGCATATCCGACGACACGATTTCAGGCAAAATAGCCAAGGAAGTTTTCGAAGCCATGTGGCATGGCAAAGGCGACGCCGATGGCATTATCGAAGCGCGCGGGCTGAAGCAAATTACCGACAGCGGCGCGATCGAGTCGTTGATCGACGCGGTTATCGCTGCCAATCCCGAGCAGGTAGAGCAATTTCGTGCCGGCAAGGACAAGGTGCTCGGTTTTTTTGTCGGCCAGGTGATGAAGCAATCGCAGGGCAAGGCGAATCCGGGGCAGGTAAATGCAATATTGCGTGAAAAATTGAAACCCTAGGCATGCTGACAATCAAACGCACTTGCAGTAACAAGATCATAACGCGCGCCCTCGACACCGAGGACAGGCCCCTGGTCGCGTTGCTGATGCCAGGCGCCGAGGATTGCGAAGTCTGCCTCGACCGCGAGCAGCTGCAGACCAGGCTCGAGGCCGACCCGCAGGCGATGATCGTTTACAATCAGCAGGCCGACGCGGTCGCGCTGGTCGAAAGCCTGGAAGTCACACCGGCGCAGGTGTTTATCGAGATTCGGCAGGACACCAGGGGTGTTTTGGGCTTGCAGGCTTATCACAAGAAAGATCACGCACCCGAAGCGCTCGAATTGTTTCACGAGTAAACCGGCGACGCTCGCGCTCGCGCCCCCGCCGGACGGGAACCAGACAGCATGTCAAAAGTACTACTGATCACCGGAGCAAGTCGCGGCATCGGCGCGGAGACCGCGCGCCTGGCGGCCGCCCGCGGTTACTCGCTCTGTCTCAATTACCTGCACAGCGAACAGGCCGCCAACGAGCTGCTCCAGGCGCTTACCGACGGCGGTCACCAGGCCTTCCTGTTCCAGGCCGATGTCGGCCAGGAATCCGAGGTAGAGGCAATGTACCGCGCTATCGATCGCGAGTTCGGCCGGCTCGACGGACTGGTCAATAACGCCGGTATTCTCGAACGGCAAAGCGACCTGGTCGACATGGACCCGGATCGCTGGCGACGCGTGTTCGATATCAATGTCATCGGCAGTTTTCTGTGTGCGCGCGAGGCGGTAAAACGCATGTCGACCAAAACCGGCGGCGATGGCGGCGCGATCGTCAACGTCTCCTCGCGCGCGGCCGACATAGGCGGGCCGCACGAGTATGTCGACTATGCCGCGGCCAAGGGCGCGGTGGATGCGATGACCATCGGGCTCGCCAAGGAAGTCGGTGACCAGGGGATACGCGTCAACGCGGTCAAACCCGGATTGATTTATACCGACATCCACGCCGCCGGCGGTGAGGCCGGTCGCGTCGACCGCCTCAAGTCGAACGTGCCGATGCAGCGCGGTGGCTACCCGGCCGAGGTTGCCGAGGCCATTCTGTGGCTGCTATCCGACGCCTCGGGTTATACCACCGGCAGTTTTATCGACGTTTCCGGGGGGCGTTAAACGATGGCGGTGCAACATAATCCGGCATCAACCCCTCTGCTATCGCTGGATGCAATCGCGTTTGACAGCGAGACTACCGGGCTCGATACCAACCAGGCGCGCATGATTCAGCTTGGCGCGGTACGCATCGTGCATGGCGCAGTCGATGAGACCAGCATCTTCGAGGAACTCATCAATCCCGGCGTACCCATCCCTGCCGAAAGCCAGGCGATCCATGGTATTAGCGACGCCGACGTCGCCGACGCCAGGACCTTCGGTAAAGTAGTCAAGGATTTCGACAACTGGCGCCAGGATTCGGTGCTGGTCGGTTACGCCAGCGGTTTTGACCTGGCGATGCTGAAGCGCGAGCGCGAACTGGCCGGGTTGAAATGGACCCAACCACGCTGTCTCGACGTACGTTTCCTGGTCAACCTGCTGGCGCCCAACCTGCCAGATTTTTCTCTCGATACCATCGCCAGCTGGGCAAAGGTCGATATTCACGATCGGCACAGCGCGCTCGGCGACGCGATTGCGACCGCGGCGATTTTCGTAGCCTTGATTCCACGCCTGCGCGAGAAAGGAATTCGCACCCTGGCAGAGCTCGAACGCGCCTGCGAGCGGTTTAGCGAATCGACCCTGCGCGAGGCGAAAATCGGATGGCTCGACGTGCACGAGACGCGCAAGACGCGCGCCGTGCTCGATCGTATCGATAGCTTTCCGTACCGGCATCGCCTGCGCGACCTGATGAAAAGCCCCCCGCTAATGGTCGACGCCGACATCAGCCTGCGCGACGCCATGGCGCAGATGATCGATCACGAAGTCAGTTCGCTTTACGTCAACCCGATTGAAGCGGAAGGACCCACCGGCATCATCACCGAACGCGATCTGCTGCGACAGTTCCGGCGCGATGGCGACGCCGCGTTTGATCTGCCGGTAAGCCAGGTTGCCGTGTTTCCGCTGGAAAGCCTTTCCGCCGATGCTTTCGTTTATCGCGCTATCGCGCGCATGCAGCGCATGCACATTCGCCACCTCGGCGTGCACGACAGCCATGGCAACATCGTGGGCGCGCTGTCGGCGCGCGACCTGTTACGCCAGCGCGCCGACTATGCGGTACTGCTCGGCGACGACATCGACGCAGCCGACAACGCCGTCCAGATGGCGGCAGTTTGGGGCAACATCGTGCTGGTGGCAAAGAGCCTGGTGGCCGAGGAGGTCGATGCGCGAGACGTGGCCGCGGTGATTTCACGCGAACTCTGTGCGCTGACCCGGCAGGCCTGCAAGCTAGCCGAACGGGAGATGCCCGGTCCGCCGCCCTGCCCCTACGCGATGCTTGTACTCGGCTCCGGTGGCCGCGGCGAAAGCCTGCTGGCAATGGATCAGGACAACGCCATCGTGTTCGCCGAGGGTGAGCCTGGCGGACCCGAAGACGAGTGGTTCGCCGAGCTTGGACGCAAGGTTTCCGACATGCTCGATGCCGCCGGCGTGCCCTACTGCAAGGGCAAGGTCATGGCAAGTAACCCGGACTGGCGCCTGTCGGTCAAGGGCTGGAGGAAACTGGTGAAGACCTGGATCAAGCGTCAGTCACCGGAGGACATTCTAAACTGCGATATCTTTTTCGATGCCGTCGGCGTGCATGGCGATATGAAAATCGCCAACCAGGTGCTCGATCATGCTTTCAAGATTGGCGGTGAATCCAGGTTGTTCGTCAACTTGATGGCGATTAACGCGAGCAAAAACTCGCCACCGCTGGGCCTGTTCGGTCGATTCAAGCTCGACAATGGCCGCATGGACCTGAAGATGGGCGGGATCATGCCGCTATTTTCGACCGCGCGCACGCTGGCAATCAGGCACGGCATTCGCGTACATTCGACGCCACAACGTTTCGCCGAGGTCAGACGCAAGGTCGGCAAGATGAAGAAGACGTTCAAGAACGTGAGCGAAGCCCATCGCATTATCTTCAATACCATCCTCGAACAGCAGTTGCTCGACCTGGAAGCGGGCATCCCGTTATCGAACCGGGTTGCGCCAGCCAGTCTCAGTTCCGCAACCCGTGATCAACTGAGCTGGGCGCTGGAACAGGTGCCGAATGTTTCCAACCTGCTCGGCGATCCGCTGTCACGCGGTTAAGCGGCGTCTCGAAACGAAGCCTCGGGTTTGGACCTGGTCAGGACGATGTAGTTACCGAGCAGTACCAGCGCGAAACCAAACACGGCGCGCAAAGTCCACTCGTAACCCTCGAACAGCGTCGAAATGCCAAGCGCGATAACCGGAAACAATACCGCGGCATACGCAGCCTTGTCGGCGCCGATACGACCGACCAGCGTCAGGTAAGAGCCGAAAGCGAGGATCGAGCCGAATACCGACAGGTAAATCAGCGAGACGCTGTAGGCGATCGCGGGATCGTAGTTGAAGGGCACCTGGCTGAAGAGCGCATAGAGCGCCATGATCAGCGCACCGTAGGCCATGCCCAAGGCGTTGGTTTGCACCACCGGGATCTGGTTTTGCTGGTTACGAGCGGAAATAATATTGCCGATCGAGGCACTGTAAGTCGCGATGACGCACATCCACAATCCGCGCCAGGTAGCAGCGCTATTTTCTACCCCGCTGACTTCCGACCAGAAGATCGCCGCTATGCCGGCAATACCGAAGCAGGCACCGACAATAACCCGCCGACTCACCCTCAGGCGCATGAATATCGCCCCATTGACGATGTTCATCAGGATAACCGTCGAGAACATCAGCGCCACGATGCCTGAAGTCAGTAGTTCGGTCGCCCAGTAAAACACCAGGTAATTGCTCGAGAACAGAAACAAACCCTGCAGCGCGATAAATCCATGCTGACTTGCCGAGTATTTAAGGCTGCGCCCGGTCAGCAGGCAGAATAACAAGAGGATGATCGCGGCCAGCGCAAATCGATACACCAGCGATACCTCGGCGGCGACCACGCCGAGCTGGAATTTGATCGCGTACCAGGTGGAGCCCCAGATCAGTACCGAGGCCAGGTAGAGGCTGGCCGAATGAGTTAGCATCCTTATTGTTTCGCGTTAACCAACGCCGCCATCCAGCAATCGCCGAGTAACTGCAGCAGGTTACGGTAGTCGAAAAGAAGCGATTCTTCCATTTGCGTGCCGCCGGCACAATAAATACCTAGCAATTGCCGGCTTTGCCTGTAATCCAGGCCGGCGCCATTGCACAGCGTGGCGAGGTCCCAGTAAGGTGAGGCCATCGCGGAAAACTCCCAGTCGATCAACCAGATACCGTCCTGCCCGAGCAGCATGTTTTCCAGCACCAGGTCGTTATGCGAGGGCACGTAGTCGCAATCCCGATCCTGCAGCAGTGGAATCAGCTCGCGCGCGGCCCGTATCCGGTGGCGATACTCATGCTGTAACGGCTGGCTTAGCATCGAGTAATAACGCGACAGCAGGGATTCCAAGTCTACCCGCCCCTCGAATCGAACACCGCTGCAGTGGAGTTCCCGGACCGCTGTGACGATCGAGCACAGCGTCGGCTCGTCGGTAAAATCGGCCGGCGTGACACTATGGCTCGAAGCCAGCGTTGGCGTCAGCGTCAGACCCGAGGCGTCGCGCCACGACGGTTGCGGCGCAATTCCGAGATCACTGGCCAGCGCCTGGTTGCGAGCCTCCGCCGCCCGGTCGATGAAACGATCGGTCTGCGGTTGCGGAATTCGTAACACCCAGTCATGTTGCCGATTGTGTAGCCTGAAGTTCCGGTTGGTATATCCCGGTAGCGGCGTAATCGTAAACTCCGCCAACGATTTATTCTCGAGCAGCGGTATTCGTGCAAACTGCGCTTCGAGTTCAGACTGCATCACATCGATCCCAGGTATTCGCGCACTTCCGGCAGGTCCGATTGCTCGAGTAGCCGCTCCGTCGGTTCCAGCGCGGCGATCCGGCCGGCATTGACGAAAGCGGTGCGCGCCGAGGCGATCAACGCATCACGCGGCTGGTGACTGACCAGCAGGGCGGCCATCCCGTTCTCCCGAACCAGGTCCTTGACCAGCCCGATCATTTCCGCTCGCTGCGCCGGGCCAAGCGCGGCAAAAGCTTCATCGAGCAGCAAAATCTTGCGCCGCCGCACCAACGCGCGCGCCAGTGCCACGCGCTGGCGCTGGCCACCGGACAGTGCGCCGGGCTTGCGCGACTGCAGGCCGGCCAGATCCAACCTGGCCAGCGCCTCGTTTACGCTGGCGGTCTGGGCGGAAGTGAGACGCAGCGACGGATCGATGCCGAGCGCAACATTGGTATAAAGATCCAGGTGCGGAAAAAGATTGTGCTGTTGAAACACTATCGACACCGGTCGACTGGCCGCGGCCAGCTTTTCTATGGCGACACCGTCCAGCAATATCTGGCCGGCAGCGGGAGTCAGGAAACCCGCGATCAGGCTCAGCAGGGTCGATTTACCAGATCCGCTGGGGCCGATCAGGCTCAGGACTTCGCCGGCGGCGACATCCAGATCGAACACCATATCGGGCCGCGTGTTATCGCCGTAGCCGAACTCGAGGCGGCGAATTTCAAGCATCGGCCCGGCCCCCGATCCCGCGTTCGAGCAGCCAGAAAACCGTGAGGCACAACAGTAACAGCAGCAGCGCCGTGACCGTCGCGTCGGCTATCAGGTAGGCTCCGAGTTGCTGGTAAATCAGCAGCGTGAGCGTCGCTGTATTCGGCGTACCGAACAGCGCGATAACCCCGAGATCTCCCATCGCCAGCGCCGCAACCAGCGCCATCGCCAGTCCCAGTGGACGTCGCAGCAACGGCCACTCGACATAACGTAGCCGACTCCAGCCGCTGAGCGCGAGGCTTTGGCACAGCCGGTCGTAGCGAGCATGATTCTGGCGCAGTGCCGGTCCCAGGCTGCGGATGACAAAAGGTAGCCCCATCAAAGCGTTGACCGCGATCACGATCGGGTAAACCCAGCCAAACACGTCGACGTGCGGCGACAGCAATACAAACAATCCGGTGCCAATCACCAGCGGCGGCACCACGTAAACGATCGAGCCGCTCAACTCCACCAGTCGCGCTCGACCCACTAGCCCGGCCAGCGCCAGGCTGGCGCTATAGCGCAACAGCAGCCAGCCGGCGACAACCGAGGCCAACGCCGCCGACAGTCCGATGAACAGGGTATTGGCAATCGAACGCCACAGCGCGCTATTGGAGATTACTTGCGCCAGCGGCCCGGCCAATGCATCGAGCAGCATCGATACCAGGGGCATCGCCACATAAATTGCGGCCAGCGAGATAAGCAGCAGTTGCAACGGCCGGTAAACCGGCTTGACGGCAGTTGACGCTTCGTCGATGGTGATTTCGACTTCCGGCAGCCGCTGCAGTTTTAGCGTCAGTCCGGCCACCAGCAGGCACAGGCAGAGCTGCAGCAGTGCCAGCACCACCGCCCGCGTCGGCTCGAAATCGAAGCGCAGCGACTGGTAGATGGCTACTTCGAGAGTTGTGCTCTTCGGCCCGCCGCCCAGCGTCAGCACCACCGCGAAGCTGGTCAGGCACAACATGAAAACCAGCAGCATGACTCCCGGCAAACCCTCCCGCAGCGCCGGCCACTCGAGAAAACGCCAGCGCTGCCACGCATTCATATCGAGCTGTTCGGCGAGATGCCAGTGACGGCGGGGTATCGACTGCCACAGCGGCAACAGCAGCCTGACCGCGAGCGGCAGGTTGAAAAACACGTGGGCCAGCAAAATGCCGGCAAGCCCGTACAGGGTTCTGCCCAGCGGCAGCCAGCCATCGCTGCCGTAGACCGAGACCACGCCCATGACCGCAACCACTGACGGCACCACCAGCGGTAGCGCAAACAGACGCAGCAATACTCCGCGCAGCGGAAAAGCGGGTTGCAGCGCAAATGCACGCGCGACCAGGATGGCCGGAACGACGCTGAAAAGCGTCGACAGGATGGCCTGCCACAGGCTGAAGAACAGCACGCGTCGAATATAGGCACTGTGCCAGAATTGCAGGTCGCCGGACTCGTAGCCCGGCAACGTGCCCAGGTTAACCAACCCTGCCAGCGGCACCAGGACGAGCATGGCTAACAGACAAAGTATCAGCCCTGCCGGGATAGCGCGCGGATTCATGCCGCGATGCCGCTTAGCGCGACATTACCTCCAGCCATTCATCGACCCAGGCTTTACGGCGTTCCGCCACCAGTTCTTCATCGAACAGCAGCGCCGGCGAAGGGTCGATGAGTTGCGCGAACTCCGGCGGCAAGCTGGAGCGCGCCAGCGCGGCCGGATACATCCAGTTGGTGGTCGGGATGATGCTCTGGAAACGCTCGCTCAGCATGAATTCGAGAAAATCGCGCGCCAGTTGCTTCTGCTGGCTGCTGCGCAGCATGCCCGCGACTTCGATTTGCTGGTAGTGCCCCTCGCTGAAGCGGGCCGCGGCGAAACGTTGATCCTGCTCGGCGATCATGTGATATGCGGGCGAGGTGGTATAGCTCAAAACCATGTCGGCCTCGTTCTTGAGGAACAGGCCGTAGGCTTCGCTCCAGCCCTTGCTGACCGTAACGATGCGTTTCGACAACCGCGCCCAGGCGGCATCGGCCTGGTCACCGTAGACTTTCTTGACCCACAGCAGCAGGCCGAGACCCGGGGTCGAGGTGCGCGGGTCCTGCACCAGGATGGTCGGGCCGTTGTCGTCTTCAACCAGTTGACGCAGGCTGGCAGGCGGGCTCGCCAACCGTTCCCGGTTGTAGACAAAGGCGAAGTAGCCATAGTCGTAGGGCAGGAAAGTATTATCTGACCAGGGCTCCGGCAGCGACGAGGATTTAAGCGTCACCCCGTGCGCTTCGAATAACCCGGTGGCGCGCGCCTCGGCGGTCAGGTTGGTGTCGATACCGAGCACCAGGTCGGCACGGGTATTACCGCCCTCCAGCTTGATGCGATTGAGCATCGACACCCCGTCTTCCAGGCCCACCAGGTTAAGCTGGCAACCGCACTGTGCCTCGAAGGCTTTCTTTACCTGGGGACCGGGGCCCCAGTCGCTGGTAAACGAGTCATAGGTATAAACCGTCAGCGTGGGCATGGCGGCCGACGCGCCGGATGAGAGCCACAGCGCCAATAGCGCCACCAGGCAAGAACGTAAAAATAACAACATAATGTCTCCATTTATCTGGATCTAAAACGGAGAGATGGGGAACGGATTCGAAGCGCTCACATCCCTACGCCAGTATTAACTGGATCAGGTTCATCGGGTTGCGCCGTTACCGCGACTCTCAGCTCAATCGAGCACCCCGTTGAGGAACGGAGACTATATTACTAGTCCAAAGTCCGCGCAAGTCTGGGCGGGACGGCTACAAATCCGTGATCGAAGTGCCGCAATACCCCTGTGATAGAATCCGCTCACAACACGCAAAATAACGTGATTTTGACAATAACTTACCGCAAATTTGAATCACGGGATCGAAACCCTGTCTACCGCCTGTTTCGCGCAACCATCTGGGATTACATGTTGCAGCTTGGCATCGTGGATCTCGAGGATTCAAACGACATCGATGAATTTTTTCGTCTACAACGGGATTTGTACCTGCACCTGGAGCAGACGGCGACCGAGGATTGGGTAGCGGAAGATGACAATCAGGAAGTGGTGGGGTGGGCGCGATCGATAGAAAGGGACAACCATTTACAGCTTACGCATTTTTTCGTCAGTACGGCGGTTCAGGGTCGCGGCGTTGGACGGACACTGCTGAACCTGGCGTTTCCTTTGGGCCGCGGTCAACAACGCTCGGTGATTGCCACAACCAACACCGGGGCATTATCCCTGTACCTTAAGCATGAGGTTGGTTTCCAGGGAATGGCTTTCAGTCTCTACGGTGAGCCACAGATCCGGGATTTTGAGACCGATCTGGAAATTGAGCAAGTCGCGGCATCACCGCAAACCCTGGAAAACATAATAGCTATCGAAACCCGGGTGCTTGGCTATCGTCGGCCAACCGACCTTGAGTTCTTCATGAAGAATCAACCAATCTACCTGTTTCGTCGTGGCGGCGAGCTGATGGCCTATGCATTTGGCTGCGATGGAAACTCGGCAGGTCCAGCCGCCGCCCTGAACCCCGAAGACCTGCCAATCGTACTGCACCAGATCGAGCTTAGCGCTTGCCAGGCTGGGCTCGATTCCCTGTGGCTGACGATTCCGGCCGCCGCCGGGTATGCGGTGGACTGGGCGCTAGCGTCCGGCTACAAGATTGATCCCTTCTACGAGGTATTGCTTGCCAAAGAACCCTCGTTGAAACTGGACCGTTATGTCATGACCCAGTCGGCATTTATCTGGTAATTGAAGAACGGCGCTTGCCGTTCTCGTTATGTTTTCCAAAACTAGACTTCCGCATCGTGGCGCCGACGCAGCGCGCGCAACCGACTGAAAAATTCATCTCGATCCACATGGCACTGTCTGATGTGCCGGTTTCCATTAAACGCGGCGCGAGCATGTAGAACCCGATGATTATCCATCACCGCGGCTTGTCCCGACTCTAATCGATAGGTCACGCAGGCCTCATGGTCATAGGCCAGAACCAGCATTCTCTGCAGTGCCTGATAAACCGGTTCGATTAAATCTTCTTCCGTATCGAGAGGCGCCATGGTGCGCTCATTGATGTGTACTGCCTCGATCTCACCGTGACGGTTAAGCTCGATAGTGGGCCAGCTAGCCGATAACGCGACATCGTCCACTTCGTCCACCAGGAACCTTCGGTGAGGTATCGGTATCCGGCACAATAACTCGAATTGCTCCGAGTTCTCGGATCGCAGTTTTTCCGCGGCATTGAATCCGTCCACCAGGATCGACGCACCTCCACCGCATTGGCTGGCACGCAGGCAATGCATCATAAACAGGCCCGGTATCGGATCACGGAACAATTCATCGTTGTGGGGTCGAATGGCATGCGCTGTTTGCGCCAGGATGCGCTGTTTAGGCGTGGCAATCAGGTCGAATACACGTCCGTAATGAGTTTGTCGAATGAAACCGAAAATATCTGCCAGGCGTTCGATCTGATCCTCCAGCGTGGGAACGCCGTTTATAATCGCAAAACCGTAATCGTTGATGTGCTGGAACATCTGAAGACGAAACGACTCATCGTCGACAACTCGGTCGTAATCCCATTCCGGGATTTTGTCGTTGAGCGTGGAGTCCCATAGAACCGGTTGTTGGCGCCGCTCCGCTAGCGACTCACTTGAATAGCAATTCGCGCGTAACCAGCCTGGTGAGTAAGTGGTTAAATGACCGTCCCCGGCCCACTGGATTAGTAGCGCTCCGGAAGGGTCGATGGACACCTCGTCAGGAGTAATTTCTGGGTCGATGCTACCCAGTTCCAGATAGCGGTGGCCACCGCTGCGATCGCCGCATTGGGAACAAGTACAATTGTCGCGCAACCAGATATGATGGAAAACGCTGCACCGCCCGTCGCTCCAGACGATGTTTATACTGCGTTGTCGCCTGTCTATTTTTTCAATCGAGGCTTGCCGATCAAGCGACGATTCGTTTTGGAGAGGGTTATTCAAAGATATAGTTTAAGCGCTACCCTTAAAGCTGACAAAAGTGTATCTGAAAAGTTAATAATTGTCTGGCAAAGAGTTTAGTCGACTGGAGGTACCAGCAGTTAACCACGATATAGATGGTCTTTTTTGGTCGTAAATTACAGCTGGAATCTGGATTTGAATTATCATCGGTTTTCTCTAAAAGAGACACTCAAGAAACCTGATGGAAGTCAATCTTCTGCCAGGAACAGACACTCACTCAGAAGGCATAAAAATTCCGCTCAGTGGCAGGATTTTTAATTGAATCACCCAAATGGGTTAAATGCGGGTTAATGACAATTAGTTCACAAAGCCACCCAATCTGATTGGCTACCATGCTACTTACGAGTCCACATTTGTATTGCCGGGGTAATTATCATGGTTACTTATGCAGAGGAACGTAGTTGTATCACGCAGCTTGAACTGGGTGAGCTGTTTCAAATGGGAACGCGAGGATCCCGAGATTATAAACAGGCGTTTAAATGGTATAAAAATGCTGCAATAAAAGGATCGCGCCAGGCGCAGCACCGACTGGGTACTATGTATGCCCGGGGGCAAGGTGTCAGGCAAGATTACGTTAAGGGATATGCCTGGTGTAAAGTCGCAGCCTTCCAAAGGTCGAAAAGAGCGCAACGAAAACTCAGGTTCATCGAAAACAAAATGTGCCTTGAGCAGTTACGTCGTGG
>CAMYON010000037.1 GCA_947260025.1 uncultured Gammaproteobacteria bacterium | reverse complement strand
CGTACCCGACCTTTCCGTTTTCATCGCGGTGTTGCCGTGGATGATCCCACTGGCGGCGATCCTGATAATCCCGGCCGGTTTCGCCGTCATCTACGGCCCCACCCAGCTCAATCCCGGGATCGCGGGAATTCTGTTCATGGTGGAAATCGGTGTCGGTACGATCACCGCCAGCATCATGACCGATGAAGCTTTCGGCCTGCGCGAGCTGCTTGGCGTGCTAATGATTACGTTGGCGGCGCTGATCGAACCCGTGCGCGACCTGATACAGCATCGTTACGGCCGCGGAGAATCCGAGTTCCTGGATTTGAGCTAGCGGCAGCTGCAGCCACGGTTGCTCTAGATCGGATCCGGCTATCAGGGATACCCGGTACAGGAAGTTCCAAGGTATTGATATTATTCAGCAAAAATTCAGGAAGCTTGCCTAGGCTGGCTAATATAAGGGGAATGCTGACCACAGATTAGTTTATAGTTAGCTGGCATTTCCAGGGGGCAAACAGAATCTGTAAGTTGGATTGCTTATGAAATTACTACTAGTCGAAGATTCCGAACGCCTGCAACGATCGTTGACAACCGGCCTGCAGAAAAACGGCTTCACCGTAGACCAGGCATTCGACGGCGAAGAAGCGCTCGCTTACATCGCAACCAACCAATACGAGGCCATCGTCCTCGATTTGATGCTGCCAAAGGTCGACGGCTTGAGCGTGTTATCCAGGTTACGGGGGAACGGCAACGACACTCACGTATTGATCCTGTCCGCCAACGACCAGACCGAAGATCGCGTTCGCGGCCTGAATCTCGGCGCCGACGATTACCTGGTCAAGCCGTTTTCGTTTGACGAACTGGTATCTCGGCTGCGAGCGCTGAATCGGCGACGCTCGGGAGAGAAAAATCCGGTTATCGAAGTCGGTGGCGTAACAATCGATACCGTGGCAAGACAGGTCAGCTTTGCCAACACGACTATCGCGCTAACCCCGCACGAATACCGACTGCTCGAATTTCTGTCACATCGCCGTGGACGCGTGTATTCCCACGATCAGCTGATCGATCAGCTGTATGACGCCAGCAGTTATGTCACGCGTAACGCGGTCGAGGCGCATATCAGCTCGTTGCGCAAACGCCTGAAAAAGGCTGGTGCGCCGCAGCTGGTCAAGACCCGACGCGGCTTCGGCTACCTGATCGAGTAATCCGGCGTGTACTCGATTCGCAACAAGCTCAACCTCACGATTATCGCCAGCATGATCCTGGTGCTGTCGATAGCCGCGGTTTTTCTCTATGGCAGGGTTGCCGGACAGGTCGAACAGATATTCGATACCGCCCTGTTCGACAAAGCGCATTCGCTAATATCGTTGACCGAACTGGACGAAGAAGGCCTCGAGTTCGACTTCGCCGAGGAAGGCGTCATGCTCGAGTTTCAAGCGGGCGAAGCAATGCAGTATTACCAGCTTTGGGAACGAGGCGTCGAATTGCTGATCAAGTCACCGTCGCTCGGTGACGCCGATTTGCCACTATTGGGTACCGACCCGGGGCTGCACCAGTTCGCCGACCTGGTTCTGCCGGACGGGCGCAAGGGAAGGCTGATCGAAATCAACTTTATGCCCCGGATCGAGGTCGAGGACGATGAAGACGACGAGGACTTCGGCCTGGAAACTCCGCCAGCGCAGCCAATCACGATGGTGTTTGCCCGCGAACGCGAATCGCTGGACGCCACCCTGTTGGCGATAGGCTCGACCATCTTCGGTGTCATCCTTGCCGTCCTGGCGCTTGCGGGTCTGTTGACCTGGTGGCTGGTCGGCAGTGGATTGTCGCCGCTGTCGAGGCTGGCGCGACAGGTAAGCGACATCGACGAATCAAGTCTCGATGCCCGCCTGACTCATGAAGGCAAGCAAAGTATCGAGATCGCGCCGATCGAAGACCAGTTAAATCATTTACTCGAGCGCCTGCAATCCGCATTCGAACGCGAAAAGCGTTTCTCCGCCAACGTCGCGCACGAGCTGCGCACCCCGCTATCCGAGCTGAAAACCCTGGCCGAGGTTGCCGCCATGGTACCCGACGATCCCGAACAGCTTGCCCAGTTTTTTCGGGACGTCGGTGAAATCTCCGGGCAAATGGAAAAAATCGTCATCACGCTGCTCGAACTGGCGCGTTCGGAGGCCGGCCTGCTGCGTAGCGATCCGGAAGACATCGAGCTGTCCCGCTACTGTGATGAAATCTGGCAACATGCGATCAACGGTCAGGGCTCCGGAAAATCGCTGGTGAAAAACATCCCTGAAGGCCTGGTAATAAGTACGGATCGCGAAAAGCTCGGGATGATATTGAGCAACCTGTTCATCAACGCGGTTAGTTACAGCCCGGACAATGCCGAAATCCGGATTGCCGCCGAAGTTCGTTACGATAATGTTGTGCTTGAAGTGAAAAACGCATCGATCGACTTGAAACCCGAAGACATCGTGCACATGAAAGACCGCTTCTGGCGCAAACAACTGGCGCGTGATGACAGCGGCCATTCGGGCCTCGGCCTGACGCTGGTCGATGCGCTGGCCAGGATCATGAAGCTGGACGTCGACCTGCAACTCGATAATCAGCAGACCTTCATGGTCACTATTTCGGGAATACAGCCATCACTGCACTAGCGCCGCCAACAGATCAAAACTCGTAGGCAAGCTCAAAATTGATGAAATTGCTGGTTTCGTCCGAGAAGCCATCGTAGGCGCTACCCGCATCGAACTCGGCGGCGGTCAGTATAATTTCCAGCCCGTCACGGACCTCGATGGTTACCACCAGATCGGTTTCGCGTCCCAAATCACGACTGCTGCCGGAGGGATCGATATCGATACTGACGTCGCGCATTTCGTCGGCCAGTTCGTCTTGCTCATACTCGTAGCGAAACAACGCGATTTCAACACCCTCGCTGATTTCCCATTCAACCCCGATTAAATCGACGACCAGGTTCGATAGCTCGGGCTGGTAAAACTCGCCGAAGGATTCGGAATCGCCCTGCAATCCCGATTGCCGGAACGAATCGTCCCGCTTGTTATCGGGATTGCTGTCGCCCGAGCCCTTCGCACTGCCCAGAATAAAGCTCCAGCCATCCAGCACGGCCGGCGTCCAGCTGATCAAATAACCTTGCGCGCTTCCGTCTACCCGGTTTTTTTCTATTTCGACGACCTCTGACGACCCGGCCAACGGGTCATCGAATTCATAAACCGTTTCATCGCCGCTGACTTCGGCGACATGCAGCTCGATCTCGAATTCGCCTACCGACGCGATCTCGAACTCGCCGAAGTAGCTGACGCCGGTCCATTCGAGGTCGGCATCTTCCTCGTCGATCTCATCGTAATCCTCGAACTCACCGACATTGTACGATTGCGAATCATCGGCCTGGTCGAGGTAATAAAAAACGACCGAATGACCTGGATTGAATTCCCAGGCCAGACTCAACATGATGCGCCTGACGTCCTCGAATTCGGGATCGATAAAATCGACCCCGGTCGATTCCCTGGCCTGCTCCTCGGCCAATACCAGCATGGCCTCCAGGTCGCCATAGGTCGAATCCAGGCTTACCGCATCCAGTTCCTCGTCCCACCATAGCCACCACTCGCTGGCACTGACGAACTCCATACGCCCGATATTGAATTCGGACTTGATGGTTTCGCCAAAGAAATATCCGAACCCCATTTGTTTGCGCTCAAGACCGGATGCATCCTCCTCCTCGACCCCCGAATTTTCCACGGTTTCGACGTCGTGGGTCAGGGCGCCGATGAAGAAAAGGTAGGAATTTTCGGTTAGCTGATACTCGAGGCCGAACTCGAATTCATAGTCTTCTTCCACCCGCCGATCTTCAGCCGAATTGCTGCCGAGGCTGATGCCCTCGAGCGCCGAACGCTCCAGGCTGATTTCAAAAGCGTAATCGAGGGGACCACCGCTTTCGGCGCCAACCGGCGCCAGGTAAAACAAACTACAGGCATGGAGTACAACAAACAGCTTTCGCATGTATCGATCCTCAGTAATTCTTCAGACAGGCGGAATACCATATTCCCTGAAGCTTGAGACCTGCGAGGACAAGTTCCTGGCTTTCGCTTGATCCTGAACCTCTATACGACTGTTTTTAAAGGAGATTTCGCGAGAACTTTAATAGAGAATAGCAAAGCACGACGGCATTGCAAACGAAAAACGGATTTAGTTCCACCCGCCAGAGCCCGCTGGAAGGGTAACGGGCAGCGTTTGTTTTTATTGCGGGTTTCGGGTGCTAATCGTCGATCTGAACCTTGATTATCTCGCCCTCGAGACTGATGATCGCTTCCAGGTTCTCGCCACCGTGCTTGAAGTCGACCTCGTAAATCTTTTCACCCTTGTAGGTTTCCTTTTCGATCTCGGTAATCCTGGCGCCCGGATAGGCCGCCTCGATGATCGCCCTGACCTCGCTCTTGCGCAGTGCAAAAGCAGTTACCGGGTGCAACAAAAAAACAATCAGTATCCATGAGCTTGCTTTCATTTTTGGCAACCGTGGCAAATTAAATTTCTGGATCAACATGTTACAACAACCGCGAGTGAAAACCACCCGGTCTCCCGAAGGCTAATCTTCAGCTAAATTTCAGCCCGGCGTCAGCTTAACTTCAGATCTCCCACCTAGGATTCCGTAGTACAGGATGACCTGTAACAACTGCACAAACGCAGAGGAGAAGCTGAAATGAAATTTAAACAACTACCGATAGTCGCGGTCACAAGTGCATTAATGGCCGCACCCACACTCGGCATTGCCGGCGACCATGAGGAACTGGAACTCGAAGAGGAAGATTTTGGATATCAGGGCCAGGTCCGGTCTGCGGCGCCAGGGTCTGACCGAGCTGTTCTTCGAAAGCGCAGAACCCACCTTCGATGAACTGGATCCCGAAAAATTCTTCCCCCGCTTCCGCGAGGGCCTGTACGAATGGGAAGGCAAGACGCTCGAACACCAGGAAATCGAAGGTGAAGTCTGGTTGTCGCATATCATCCCGGCAGCGCCGGTGGTAACTATGGTCGGAGACCAGACAGAAAATCCCGGATTCGAACAAGAAGAAGACGATGATGAAAACCCGATCTTCGATGAAGATGGAAACCCGGTCGTGGAGAAAGCCTGTTGGGAAGTGGAACCCGATGGCAATGGTGATGTAATCGTATCCTGGGGTGCCGTTACAATGTCGCACTACGATATGTGGAATGTTACACCTCAACCACTGCTCGAAGGGGAGGATCTACGTTACGGCGGCCCAGATCAGCCGGAGAGGAAGATTCCACTGGGGGTTACCGGCACCCCTGAAGACGTCGAGTATTATGAATTTGTCGCCGAAATCGACGACACGGAATATAAATCGACTGCTGTTATTCCACCCGAGGTCACTGAATGGACCGTCCCAGCGGAAATAATTGCACTGGCGCAGACAGAAGGAGAAGGAGAAGTGAAGTTCGAAATTATCGTCAGAGTTGGTACCGGTGATCACGTGGACGATGACGGCGATTTGGTAGAATCCACGCTCGGTAACCAATCGGCCGTGGAAGACTGCTTTGAATTGGCCGACTAACCTGAAGCGCTATAAATCGATCAAATCCTCTCCCGCAAGGGAGAGGATCTCTTTCTGAAAGGGTTTAACCTATGGACAAATTCAAGACTACGGCGATCACGGTTATGACCATTGCCGCAAGCCTGGTGTTTTTGCCACCATTGGATCGCGATCGAGCTGACTCGGCGGACAGTCCGTTACCCTTCAAGATGGCTAACAGGCCGGTAACTCCGCCCGAAGTATCGGCGCTGGTGGAATTCGGGCTAAACTCAACCTCCGAATCCCGGGCAACTCGGCCTGCTGCAAAGGGCATTCCCGCAATACAGAACGACGAGGCTGAACAGGATAAACTGGATAACTGGGCCTTGATTCTGTATCCGGAACTGGCGCAGATCGAGGCGCTGGAAAGTTTACCGACTGACGTTGCACTGGCAGAACTGTTGCCGATGCTGTCGGACGCAGACCCGGTGGTGCGATTGGCGGCCCTCGAATCGCTAGCGGAAATGAACCACCCCGCCCTGCTGCAAACGCTAGGTGCCGCGCTAGACGACCCCGAGCCACAAATCAGAATTGTTGCGCTGCAGGCACTGGGCTCGCTCGACAACCCCACGGCGATTAGCAGTATCGAACCCTATCTTTTCGATCGCGAGACCGACGTCAGGCTGGCCGCGATCGAGGCGCTGGCTAACCTCGAATACGAGCAGGCGGCACAGGCAATGGCCGGGTTACTGTCTGATCAGGACGCTAAAATCAGGCACCAGGCGGTAAACGCGCTGGGCGAAATTGGCGGCGAGCAGGCGATTGCTTATCTCCGACAGGCGCGTGTCGATCCGGATGCAGACATCCGTGACAATGCGATCACTATTCTGGGCGAGATCGGCGCAACCACCTGGCAGTAAAATGCGCCGCTACTCTTGCCGGTCACCCGGCTTCGTTCATTTCCTGCTACCATGGCGCAAATCAAATAATCGAGCACAACAACAATTATCGTTGGCGGCACTCGAATCCCGCGACAGGATCGATCGATGCCAACCTTGCAACAGAACCGAAAACATTTAAAGAAGTACCCGAATTGCGACAACAAGATGAACTGACGCTCATGCGCTGACCGGAAGTTCAAAATGCCAGGCATGGAGGTAACAGAAATGATTTTCAGGAGTCCCCATCCGGACATCGAAATTCCGGATAATGTTTCACTGCCCGACTTTATTTTTCACGGTGTCGACTCGTATGCCGACAAACCTGCCTTGGTTGACGGTCCGTCGGGACGCAGCCTGACCTATGGGCAGCTCTATGACGATATTCGCAGCTTCGCGCGAGGTTTGCATCAGAAGGGTTTTACCAAAGGCGACGTATTCGCGATCTATTGCCCTAATGTGCCCGAGTACGCGGTCGTTTTTTATGGCGTAGCCATGCTTGGCGGTATCAATACCACGGTCAATCCGCTGTACACGGCAGATGAACTGGCACGACAACTGAACGACGCGAATGCGAAGTACCTGCTAACCATCCCGACGTTTGTCGATAACGCGCTGGCGGCAGCCGCGAATTCGGCCGTCGAAGAAGTATTCGTCATCGGCGAAGCCGAAGGGGCCAGTCCCTGGACCTCGCTTTCCGAGGACGAAGGCGATTTACCGACGGTAGAGATCGATCCCCTCGAGGATATCGTCGTACTGCCTTACTCGAGCGGCACCACCGGCATGCCCAAGGGCGTCATGTTGACCCATCACAACCTGATCGCCAATGTTAGCCAGTTCAGGAACCTGGCAGAGGTTTCCGAGCAGGACAGGCTGATCGCGATACTGCCATTTTTCCACATCTTCGGCATGGTGGCGATCATGGCTTACGGTCTGCTGCAAAGATCGACGATCGTATCCCTGCCGCGCTTCGAGCTGGAGCAGTTTCTGCAACTGATGCAGGACCATAAAATTACCCGGGGCTTCCTGGTGCCGCCAGTGGTGCTCGCACTGGCGAAGAGTCCGCTGGTCGATGACTATGATCTGTCGACATTCAAAACAATCATCTGCGGTGCCGCACCCTTGAGCAAGGAACTAACGCTGGCCTGCAGCGAGCGGCTGGGCTGCGTCGTTGCCCAGGGCTACGGCATGACCGAGATGAGCCCGGCGACCAACCTCGACGACATGGACCAGGCAAAGATCAGGGTTGGCAGCATCGGTCGAATCATGCCCAACACCGAGGCGATGATTGTCGATGTCGAAAGCGGTGAACCGCTGGGCTGCAATCAGCAGGGAGAGTACTGGGTACGCGGACCGCAACGTATGCCGGGCTATCTGAACAACCCCGCGGCCACGGCCGAATCGATCGATGCCGATGGTTGGTACCATTCGGGAGATATCGGCTATATCGACGAAGATGGCTACGTTTTCATCGTAGATCGCCTCAAAGAACTCATCAAGTACAACGGTATGCAGGTCGCTCCGGCCGAGCTGGAGGCGCTGCTGCTCGATCATGAGGACATCATTGACGCGGCCGTGGTCCCCTGCCCCGACGAGGCGGCCGGTGAAATTCCAAAAGCGTTTGTCGTGACGCATGGCAAGCTCGACGCCGAGGAAATCATGGCCTATGTTGCCGACCGGGTAGCCCCGCACAAAAAAATTCGCGCGCTCGAATTTATCGATGCAATACCAAAATCAGCGTCCGGGAAAATCCTTCGTCGATTGCTGGTGGACAGTGCGCAAACCTGAATTTAACGTTCATCTGCGGCAAGCGTGAGTCGTTCTCTATTAAACCGAACGCCGACGCGCTAGATCGTCATCGAAAAAATCCTGGTATCGGGCAGGTTGCGCATCAATCGCAGGTCGAAGGCCATGCAGATATTCCGCACGAATGGCCTCGAGGGTTCCGGCACCAACAGCTTGTCGCCTTCCAGCCGAAGCAGGCCGTCGCTTTGCATTTCCTCGAGTTTGCCCAGGCATTCGTCCAGTTCCGGAAACTGCATCTCGGGCTGCTCCCACGAGGTCTCGAAATGACACATGATATTGAGAATATGCTGCCGAATCAGGCGATCTTCATCGGTTAGCAGATGACCACGAAAAACCGGTAATTCGCCCCGGTTGGCGCGCGCCTCGTATTCCGGCACCGTTTTTTCGTTTTGCGCAAAGGCATACCAGGAATCACCGATCGCCGACATGCCGAGACCGATCATGAGCCGGGTCTTGCTCGCCGTATATCCCATGAAGTTACGATGCAAGGTCCTGTCTACCATCGACTGGTACAGGCTGTCGGTTTCCAGCGCGAAATGATCCATGCCGATTTCGATGTAACCCAGTTCGGAAAAAAGCTTCTTGCCCGCCTCGTACAGCGCGCGCTTGGCCTCGTCCCTGGGCAGATCTTGCTCGCTGAAACCGCGCTGGCCCGTGCCCTTGATCCACGGCACATGGGCGTAACTGTAGAACGCGAGTCGATCGGGCAGCAACTGGTTGGTTTTGTTGATCGTGTCGATGACGTTGGCCAGCGTCTGATGCGGTAATCCGAACACCAGGTCGTGACTGATCGAGGTATAGCCGATTTCCCGGGCCCCGTCGGACACCTGGCGCACGCGCTCGTACGACTGCACCCGGTTGATGGTTTTTTGCACCAGCGGATCGTAATCCTGTACCCCGAAACTGCAGCGGCGAAATCCGAGGTCGTACAGGGTTTGCAGATGCTCCTGCGAGGTGTTGTTGGGGTGGGCTTCCAGCCCCAGTTCGTAACCCTCGGCCAGTGACGCGTGCTGCAGGATGCCATCGATCAGTCGTTTTAGATTGTCGGGGCTAAAGAATGTCGGCGTGCCGCCGCCGAGGTGCAATTCCTTGATCCGGGGCATGGTCGAAAACAGTCGCCGATAACTGCTCCATTCGTTTAACAGGGCATCGATATAGGGAGATTCGACTTCATGCCGTTTGGTAATGCGCTTGTGACACCCGCAAAAAGTGCACAGGCTCTCGCAAAAAGGCAGATGAATATAGAGGCTGATTCCCTCGCTCGCGTTGCTTTCGATGAATGCCCGGTCGACCGTGGCTCGCCACTTGTCCGGATCGATCGAATCCTGTTCCCAGTAAGGCACCGTCGGATAACTGGTGTAGCGGGGTCCAGGAATGTTGTATTTTTGAATCAGGTTGTCTTGCATCGCGTAATCCGGGAATCGGGATAATCCCGAGGCCGAACGGTTAGTCAAACGAGTCGCTATCTTAGCAGAAACGGTGCGCTGACATTAGCTTAACCGGCAGCCAGGCGCGGGCTAAAGATCGCTCGCTAAACTATTGTCGACCGAGGGGCGCGAAACAGCCGTCCAGAACGGTTTGCCGCTTAGTGGGGTTACCCCTGGCGACGAATCAGGGTAGGCTTCACCCGAACAAGATCCCGAGACGAAACTCAATGAAAAAACTCGACAGCCTGCGCAAAACCAAAATCGTCGCCACCATCGGCCCGGCCAGCGATTCACGCGAAATGCTGGCAAAAATGATCACCGCGGGGATGAATGTCGCGCGCCTGAACCTTTCCCACGGCAGCCATGAAGAGCACCAGGCACGCCTGGACCGAATCCGTGAAGTTGCCGCCGAAATAGGCGTGCCGTTGGCCATCATGGTGGATACCAGGGGTATCGAGGTGCGCACCGGGACACTGGGCGATGGCCCGGTAGAACTGGCGCGCGGAGCGACATTCACGTTATACACCGACGGGCGCATCGGTAACGGCCAGGGCGTCTCCGTGACCTATAAAAGCCTGCCTGACGAAGTAGGACCGGGCACGCCGATTCTGCTGGACGACGGCGCTATCGAACTGGAAGTGGTTTCGGTTTCCGCGCGCGCGGTCGTGTGCGAGGTCGTTCACGGCGGCTTACTGGCGGAAAACAAGAGCGTCAACCTGCCGGATACCGAGCTCGCAGTCAGTGCGGTCAGCCCCGAGTTCAGGGACGATATCGTGCGCGAGATTACCTTTGCTGCAGAAAATGACGTGGACTACCTGGCTGCCTCTTTCGTACAAAGCGCGGAAGATATCCAGCGGATCCGTGAAATTTTCCTGGAGACCGATCGACGCACACCAATCATCGCCAAGATCGAAAACAAGGCTGGCATCAAGAACCTGGAGGAAATCGTGAAAGCGTCCGACGGCGTTATGGTGGCGCGCGGCGACCTCGGAGTCGAACTTCCGTTGGCAGAGGTGCCCGGTTTTCAGAAAAAGATCATTCGCACCACCGTCATGAACGGTAAACCGGTAATTACCGCGACGGAAATGCTGGCATCGATGGAACGCAATCCCAAACCCACGCGCGCCGAGGCTAGCGATGTGGCCAATGCCATCCTCGACGGGACCTCGGCGGTCATGCTCTCGGGAGAAACCGCGATCGGCAAATTTCCGATTCAGGCGGTGGAAACCATGTCGATTCTGGCACAACGGGCGGAGGCATCGCTGGCTGAATACGGCTACCTGCAGAAAACCCGCATGGACCCGGTGAACATCATCCCCGAAGTGGTCAGCCAGTCGGCGGTGGACATGGCGGAAAAGCTCAAGGCCAGCGCCATCTTCAGCCTCACAGAAACTGGTTTCACCTCGCGCCTGATCTCCAAGAACCGCCCCTATTGCCCGATCGTGGCCGTGACCTATTCGCAGCTGGTGGCGCGCCGCTTGTCGATGAACTGGGGTGTAATCCCGTTGCTCTACGACGGAGACAGTGAAGACGATAGCGCCAAGCTGGAATTCGCCATCGACCGCGCCATCGAACTTGGCTACATCGAGGCAGGGGATGTCATATTAATGACCGCGGGTACCTACCACAAAGTCGGCGGCACCGACCTTATTCGAGTGTTAACGGTATAGGCACTAGAGAGGGGACGGTAGATCCCGCCCCAGCAGCATGGCCATGAAAAGCTCGCGCATGTTTTCGGGCCGATCGCGATAAATCGAAAACCTGGCGTGCCCCGATCCCGTCGCGGTGTTCAGGTCGATGCCCCACATCGCCGTCAGGCTGATCGGCAGCATCGAGTATCGAATATCGATGAGCACACCATCGCGGGCGCGGTCGGCGATAACGAAGCCGTCGGATAACCTGCTGAAACGTCTGATATCGCGCCCCAGCAGCGAATCCGGCGCTATATCCGATCGGTCCCGGGCGGCATCGAAACGCGGCGCCGATGCGCCCGCATATACCTGGTCCGGGCCCAGCAGGCCAAGCCGGATTGCATCCACGTGAAAAACGCCGTCGGCCTCGTAAATCGAGCGCCATAACAGCAGGTTTGCGATCGTCGGCTTGACAATCGAGCGCTCCACTTGATGTCCGCGCTGTTGCGCCAGTTGCCTGGCGACCTGCAGCGCGTCGTGATGCTGCCAGACACCCAGCAGCAGATAGGCGCCGGCCAGTGCGAGTCCGTACTGCGCCGGCCCGGGGCTATGGCGCTTCAGACCCCAAACCACGGAAACCAGCAGGAATATCGAAAACAGTGGGTCGACGATCGCGATGATGCTCCAGGCGATACGATCATCGCTAAACGGCCACAACAGATGGGTACCATAGCTGGTACAGGCATCGAGCAGCCCCGACGTCGCATAACCCAGCAGCGCAAACAGGTAGATTCGTTTGAAGTCGAGATGCTTGCGCAGCAGCGGCCACAGCAGCAGGGAGGCGATCAACGCTCCGACCGGTATAAAAATCAGTGCATGCGTGAAGTGTCGATGAAATTCCAGGTTGACCAGGGTATCGCCGGGGGAGCTGATCAGGACATCGGCGTCGGCCAGCAGCGCGGCGCAAAATCCGATCGCTGCCGCGCGCCGCGTTTCAACTTTATTCGACGCTGACAGGGCCAGCGCGCTGCCCAGCAATCCCTGGGTTACGATATCCACTGCTTGCAATCCCTGCTCTAAATGCGTCTGACCATGTCGGTGATCGGGCCGCTCACGGAGTCGAGGCGAGATCGAGGCCGTCGAGCAGTGACGGCAGAATTTCCCCGGCCATTCCCACGAGGTGAATATCGGCCGCACCGTCAGTCTCCCTCGGATTCGGATCGACCACGATTATCCGGCTGCCATGCCGCCTCGCCAGCGTTATCAGGCTGGCCGCCGGGTACACGCTGGCACTGGTGCCGACCACCAGCAGGCAATCCAGCGTCATGCACAGCCGCTGCGCCTGGTACCAGGTTTGCTCCGGCAAAATTTCGCCGAACCAGACCACAGCCGGCCGCAAGCGCGCGCCACAGCGGGGACAGGCACGCAACGGCGACGGCTTCTCGAGTTGAACCAGCTCGCGATATTCACAGGCGGGGTTGTGGCAACGATCGTGCAGAATACTGCCGTGCAGGTGATAAACCTGTTGCGGCGCGACCCCGGCTTGCTCCAGCAGGTTATCGACATTCTGCGTTATCTGTATCATGCGCGGCTGCGCCGCGAGGGCCAGGTGAGCCGCGTTGGGCCGCACCCCGGCAAGCACGCTCCGCCGCCAGTTGTACCAGTCGATAACGCGCTCGGGATGGGCTTCGAACGCGCCTACCGAAGCCAGTTCGGTCGGATCGAAACGCGACCACAGCGCGTCTGGATCCGGATTCCGAAAGGTCGCGAGGCCCGATTCGGCGCTCAGGCCCGAGCCCGAAAACACGGCGACGCGTTGACTGCGCTCGAGCAGCTCTCGCGCCTGCAGCAGGCTGGCATGTTTTTCGGGATCGAGTTCCAAGCTGGGTTTACCGGCACCGAATAATCGAGCAGTCAGCCTGCAGGCCAGGGATATTTCCCTTTTCCTGCCGCGCTAATTTATCGATTAGTTTTTCGCGGTACGCCTGTTCATGGATCAGCAAGTTAGCCTCGTATCCCTGCATCGCAAGGCGGGCCTTCAGCAGGCAGAGTCGACGCCGGACAGAGCGCTGCTCGGCGGCTAACTCGGCCCGATCGAGCAGGCTTTCCAGCTGGTGAATTTCGTTTCTCAGCGTCAGTTCGGGCGGCAGGCAGCCGGCATTCCTGAGGATGCGGTAGGCCACGCGCAACTCGTCCGGCACGCCAGCATCGTCGTCCAGTTCGAGCGGTTTGCCACTGCCCGCAAGATCATCGAACTCGCCACAACGGATGGCGGCCTGTATTTGTTCTTCCGCGAGACTATCGACTAGCAACATGAGTGGTTAAATCCGTTCCAACTGGTTCGTTTGCCGGGCAGCTTATTATAATGAATTCCGGCTTGCCACGAAATGGTGGAAAACGTTGATGTCCAGTCCCTTGCCGGATAATGTAGAGTACTTATGAACGATCCGGGCATCGATAAATCCTCCGCTATCAAGGGACGCGGGGCAGTCAGCAACGCCAGCGGCCGCTTCGAGTCGCGGCAGCGCGCGGCTTTCGACGACGGCTGGGACTATACACCGGACGAATCACGGCCGCAAACCGTGGTGCAGGCCGACGCCAGTCGCAGCATCCTGGCTTACAACGAATCGCCGGATGTGCCGTTCGATCGTTCGCTCAATCCCTACCGCGGCTGCGAGCACGGCTGCGTCTACTGTTTTGCGCGCCCCACGCACGCCTATCTTGGATTATCGCCGGGGCTGGATTTCGAAACCCGGCTATTTAGCAAACCTCACGCCGCGACGCTGCTGGACAACGAACTAAGCAGGCCCGCTTATCGATGCCAGCCACTGGCGCTGGGTGTCAATACCGATGCCTATCAGCCGATAGAGCGCAAGCTTGGCATCACTCGCTCGGTGCTGGAAGTATTGCAGCGGTTTCGCCACCCGGTGTCGATTATCACCAAGTCCGCGTTGGTCGAACGCGACCAGGATATTCTGCGTGAGATGGCGCAGGATCGGCTGGTTTCGGTGTCCGTCAGCGTGACCACGCTGGAGGCCGAGATGGCGCGTAAACTAGAGCCGCGCGCCGCCGCACCCCATCGCCGCCTGCAAACCATCCGCACACTGGCCGCAGCCAGTATCCCGGTGAATGTACTGGTGGCCCCGGTAATCCCGGTGCTGACCGATCCGGAACTGGATGCAATTCTTGCTGCAGCAAGAGACGCAGGCGCGCAGTCAGCCGGATACATACTGCTGCGCCTGCCGCTGGAGGTCAGCAAGCTGTTTCGGCAATGGTTGCAGGCACACTATCCGCTCAAGGCCGAGCACGTCATGACGCGCGTACGCGATACCCGCGGTGGCAAGGATTATGACAGCCGCTTTGGTGAACGGATGCGCGGTAGCGGCGCCTTCGCCGATATCATCGCGCAGCGTTTCGCGCTGGCCTGTAAAAAGCTCGATCTAAAACCGCGCGAATACGCGCTCAATTGCGCGGCGTTTCGGGTACCCGAGCGAAGTGGAGACCAACTGGATTTGTTTTAACATCCGGGATCAAAAGTGGCGACTCTTGGCGACAAAAAAAAGCTTGCAGGCTGCAGGTTTTCACTGGAAAGGTTACGTGACGACGTTAGTGTTCGGTGATACTTATACCCAGTAAGTCTGCAATGATCGACACTGCCAAGATAATGGGGAGCAGCAGGATTACCAAAAGTTTCGACATTATCGGGGCAACCTCGATCGCGCCGATTCTATACCATGCCGGGCCTGCCCCGATTTTTACTGTTTGATGTTTGATTGATGCGACCATATTCAGCTAGCGGTAACGTAAGCGTGACCTACCGGCTATACCCAGTCGCCCGACTGGTTTTCGGTATTCACGATATAGTCCTTGGGTTGCTCGATTGGCGCTTTGTCCTTCGGGCGTACCGAGAATGAGAGCGTCTCGCCTCCCGAACTATCGCCTGCCTTTTGCTTCCAGGCGGAAATCCAGAATTCCTCGCCTTTCACATTTAGCGAACCTGTGTAATCAGGATTGGTATCTTTTGCCTTGCGGTTATTAGACCAGATCAGGCCGCGGTTGGTGTTTCTGAATTTCATGCTAATTGACCCTGTACAGCCCCTCATCCAAACGTCAGGTGTGATACGGCATCATAACAGGCGATCGATATTCTCGAATCGCCCATATGGGGTAAAAAAGCCGGGTATGATTCAGCATCAGGCCAGGATACGCAAGCATCCGCGGCGCGATACCGAAACAGCGAAAAAAGCTGGAACACGCCTGCAGACAGGTGTTTATCTTTACTGGAATTCTTATGCCGCGGGATGCCCTGGCCCGGTGTTTTTTTTTGCTACGGCATGCATTAGTTCTATAGAATGTACCGATCATGGCGCCCACGGAAACCATTCATTCTGCCGACACCCCCCACGTGGGGCTGTTCGTCACCTGCCTGGTCGATCTCTATCGACCATCGGTCGGCTTTGCCGCGGTCAAGCTGCTGCAGCAGGCTGGTTGTCGAGTGACGGTACCGCAGGCGCAAACCTGTTGCGGTCAGCCGGCGTTTAACAACGGCGACGATCGTCACGCCAGGCAGCTGGCAGTTCAGGTGCTCGATGCGTTCGAGGAATTCGACTACGTGGTCGGACCTTCGGCTTCCTGCCTGGGTACGATTCGTTGCCACTACCCTGAAATGTTTGCCAATGATGCCGCGCTGCTGCCACGCATCGAGGCACTCAGCGCGAAAAGCCATGAGCTGGTCAGTTTCCTGGTCGATGTGCTCGGCGTCGAAGCGGTCGAAGCCGGTTTCGATCAGCGCGTCACCTACCACGATTCCTGTTCGGCGTTACGCGAACTGGGGATAAAATCGCAACCCCGAAAACTGCTGGCATCGGTCTCCGGTCTGCAGCTGAATGAACTGCAGGGCACCGATATCTGTTGTGGATTCGGCGGCACTTTTTGCGTCAAGTACCCGGAGATCTCGGGGCGCATGGCCGCGGACAAGGTGGACGCGGTCGAAGCGAGCGGCGCCGACACGCTGCTGGCCGGGGACCTCGGCTGCCTGCTCAACCTGGCCGGCAAGATGCGCCGCGAGGGCAAGTCTACCCGGGTTTACCACGTCGCCGAGGTGCTCGCGAACATGGCCGATTGCAAGTCCATCGGCGAGGGTGACGACTGATGCAGCCAAACTCCAGGCATTTCCAGGCTAATGCCGAGTCCGCGTTACGTGAGCCCAACCTGCAGTCCGCGCTGAAGCAGCTGGAATCCGGATTCGTCGCCGGCAGGCAGCGCTGTTACGACGCGCTGCCCGAGTTCGAAGCGCTGCGCGACCGGGCCAAGGAGGTGCTGGATCATACCCTCGATAATCTGGACGCTTACCTGCTCGAGTACGAGGCCCGCGTGCTCGAATCGGGTGGACTGGTGCACTGGGCCAGCACGCCCGCGGAAGCGCGCGAGATCGTGATTCGGATCTGCCGCGATGCCGAGGCAAAAACCGTGATTCGAGGCAAATCGATGATTGGCGAGGAAATCGGCATCAACGACGCGCTCGAGGCAAGCGGTTTCGAGGTGACCGAAACCGATCTCGGCGAGTATATCCTGCAGCTGGGCAAGGAACCGCCGAGCCATATTGTCGCTCCAGCCATCCACAAGACCAAGGACGAAATCTCCGACCTGTTCCTGGAACATCATCGTGACCTCGGGTTCACCCAGCGACAGACCGAGCGCAGTGCCCTGGTCAACGAGGCGCGCCAGGTGCTGCGCGAAAAATTCCTCGCGGCCGATGTCGGCATGACCGGTGCGAATTTCCTGATCGCCGAAACCGGCAGCAACGTAATCGTTACCAACGAAGGTAACGGCGATCTCAGCAGTACCCTGCCGCGCGTCCAGATCGTTACCGCGGCGATCGATAAAGTCGTACCCACGCTGGAAGACGCTTCGCTGTTACTGCGCTTGCTGGGACGCAGCGCAACCGGTCAGGAGATAACCGCCTACACCACCTTCACCACTGGACCCAGGCGCGAGCGCGATGCCGACGGCCCGGGCGAATACCACGTCGTGCTGATCGATAATCATCGCAGCGAGATGCTCGGCAGCGAGCTGCGCCCGATGTTGCGCTGCATTCGCTGCGGTGCCTGCATGAATCACTGCCCTGTCTACGGTCGCGTTGGCGGGCACGCCTATGGCTGGGTCTACCCGGGGCCCATGGGATCGGTGCTGACCCCGCTGATGGTCGGCCTCGATGAAGCCGGGCATCTGCCCAACGCCTGCACGCTCAACGGGCGCTGCGAGACGGTTTGCCCGGTGAAGATACCCTTGCCCAGGCTGCTGCGGAGCCTGCGCAGTCGGCAACATTTACAACGCCAGAATTCGAGCCTGGCGCGCATCGCGTTAGCGTTATGGAGCTGGGTAGCGCTGCGCCCGCGGCTTTACCAATTGCTGACGCGGCCGGCGATGGCGCTGCTGTCGCGGCTGGGCGCCAGAAACGGCGGTTTCAAACGCATGCCGCTCGCCTCCGGCTGGACTCGAGTCCGCGATTTGCCGGCGCCACAGGGCTCGACCTTTCAGGCGCGCTGGCAACAGCAGCAGCGAGAACGAAAATGAGCGCGGCCCGCGAACAGGTGCTGGCACGCATTCGTTCGGCGTTGGGCCGCGGCGAACCGGATCCAGAGCGAACGACAGAATTACGCGACCGCATAGCGCGGCACCCGAGGCATATCGAACCTGCCTTCGACGAAACGCCGCGACAGCGCTTTCGACAAAAACTCGAAGCCGCCGAGGCAAGCTTCGTCGAGCTCGATACCCTCGACGCTGTGGCAGCCGAGGTCGAGCGTTATCTAGAAGCCCAGAGCGAGGAAAAGTCCATTGCCACCAGCGGCGATAAACTGTTGCGCGCGATCGAATGGCCGGCATCCATCGACGCGCAACCCTGGTCTGCGGGAAACGATCGCAAGGTTTCAGTGACTGCGGCTTACTGCGGCATCGCCGAGACTGGCAGCTTGCTGCTGGTATCGGGTGAACAAAACCCGACCCGCCTCAACTATTTACCGGATTATCACATCGTGGTGATCGAAGCCGAGCAGCTGGTGCTGCGCATGGAAGATGCCTGGGACAGCCTGCGGGCGTCGACCAGGCAAATGCCAAGAAGCGTTAATTTCATTTCCGGGCCGTCGAAGACTGCCGATGTCGAGCAAACGGTCGAATACGGCGCGCACGGTCCGCGCTGCCTGCACGTAATCCTGGTCGGCTGAGCGCTATGCCCGGATGGGATGCTGCTATCATCGGAGCAGGCGTTCGGGATCGATTGTCGGACCTGCCTGGCGTGAGGCGGCAGAGCTGCCGTGATTAACGTCAGTCGAGTTGCGAGCTACAGGCTGCTGCTGACCTCATTCGGCGTATTGCTTTGCGCCTGTGCCGCATCGATGCAACCGCGGGGATCGACTGGATTTTCCTTCATCGAGACCACCATCGATGACATTCACGTCGCGATAACAGATCAAACCATCGACTGCGAGGGCATCACCAGCGGATTCCTGGATCGTATCGAGAAGTACGACCAGAGCAGTAATCTTAATTCCATCATCTTGATTAATCCCAATGCCCTTGAAAAAGCCAGGGCCCTGGACAGGAAGTATCAACAGACAAAAACGCTGTACAGCCTGCATTGCGTCCCGGTGATATTAAAAGACAACTTCGATACCGCCGATATGCCAACCGCAGCGGGCTCCATCGCTTTGTCGGGATCTATTCCCCCGGACGATGCCTACATGGTTAAGAAACTGCGGCAGGCAGATGCCATCGTCATCGCCAAGTCCAACATGGGAGAGTGGGCGTTTAGTCCCTTCAATACGATCAGTTCCACCCACGGAGAGACCAGAAACGCCTACGACCTCGACCGCGTACCCGCAGGCTCCAGCGGCGGAACCGCTTCCGCGATTGCCGCCAACTTCGGAGTAATCGGGATGGGCTCCGATACCGGTAACTCGATACGTGGGCCCGCATCGCACCTGGCGCTGGTAGGGATTCGCTCTACCATCGGGGCCACCAGTCGCGACGGTATCGTGCCATTGCTATCGAATCGGGATGTCGGTGGTCCAATGATGCGCACGGTCATAGATACCGCCAGGGTTTTTAACGTTATCGCGGGAATCGACCCGGCAGATCCCGCTACCGGGAATCACCGAAACCATAAAGTAGATGACTACACGGCTAATTTATCGCTAAACGGGCTGTACGGGGCGAGACTGGGCGTCTTAAGGCAAATCTACGATGCGACCACCGCGGACAAACAGGTGTTGGCGGTATTTGACCAGGCGTTAACAGACCTGGAATTAGCCGGTGCCGTAATCGTCGACCCGGTTAGCATCCCCGATTTCGAGGAACTCGTTACAGCGACCGGATTCTGCGGGCGATTTCGATACGATATTAATAACTACCTGAAAACCCTGGGGAAAGACACAGGGGTCAAATCCTTGCAGGACGTGGTCGACCAGGAACAATTTCTCCCACAAAATAGCGGCGCCATTAAATGGGCGATGGCTGTCGCTGCGGATGTCAAACCCGACGAGCAGGATCCCCCGTGTATCGATGTAGCGGGCGACCCGCGCAGGCAAGCCTTGTTGAATGCGGTGGTGGCGACGATGGACAGCCTGGAACTGGACGCTTTCGTTTACCCTTCCTGGAGTAACCCGCCTCGAAAAATCGGCGATGCGGAGAGCCCGCATGGAAACAACAGCCCGGTGATCGCGCCCCACTCCGGGCAACCCGCGATTACCGTACCGATGGGTTATGCCGACAATGCCCTGCCGCTGGGTCTACAACTGCTGGGCAGGCCGTTCAGCGAAGCAAAACTGTTTCAATATGCCTATGCCTACGAGCAAGCCACCCGGCACCGAAAACCACCCCGGCTATTTCCATGAGTATTGCCGATCCCTCACTTTTCGGGACTAATCGGATCGAGTTACGCGTAGCGACGTGATACTGGTCACAAAGTAATATAACCGATGGGATGATGGATATAGACTAGACTTGTATTAGCTGATTTCTTACACAGTACATAGAGGAAAACGATTCCGTAGCCGTCAATTCACGGAGTTCTTTATCATCGAATGAAACTACTCTACAAACTGCTCGCCCTGATGCTGCTGGTATCCGTCGCCCAGGCAGATTCGATCACGACCATACAACTGCAAAACCGGCCCGCCGAGGAAATTGTACCGATAGTCAGGCCCATGCTGGGGACCAACGAAACGATATCGGGCCATGGGTTCAAGCTTTTCCTGCGATCGTCTGCGGAGACCCTGGCGCAGGTAAGAGAGATGATCGCGGCACTCGATACCTCCCCAAATGTTCTGCAGATATCCGTTTTCCAGGGCAGTACCCGCGGGCTTAGCGAACTTGGTTTTAGCGGCAACGTTCAGATAGAAGGTGGCGATACAAGCGTCAGCATCGGAACTCCGAAAAACGATAACTCCAACGCCGGTGGCAGCATCACTTACAGCACCAATAGAGGCAGCGGCAGTATCAGCGGCATTAGTACCCGCAAGCGTCTGAGAGACGATCCGATTCACCAGATACGGGTTACCGAGGGCAACGAAGCCTATATAGAAACCGGTGAACAGGTCCCCTATTTTTCAGGCGACCACTGGATCAGGCCGAGAGGGGTCGCAGGCGGTATCGAATACAAGGATGTGATTACCGGTTTCTACGTGCTACCGCGTGTTCACGGTGACAACGTCACGCTGCAGGTCAGTCCGTTCAAGAATTCACCGAGTAGTTCAAATGCTGGCAATATCGAAACCCAGTATGCCAAAACCACGCTGACCGGGCGGATCGGCGAGTGGTTGCTAATCGGCGGCGTCACCGAGCAACTCAAGCGCGCTCAAAGCGGCACCGGCACCTCCATATCAACTCAAAGCCGAAACAATGAAAGTATCTGGATCAAGGCAGATCTGATCCGCTAAACCGGGAAGGTTCAAGCAAAACCGGTCGCCTGCACGATAGTTTCAGCGCCAGCTACCCGGGCCAGTAAAAGGCAACACCCCGCGAGCCTTTGTTTTAGCCGAATAATCGGTGCTGATGCGCTCAAGAAAACCGGCGACCTGCCGACTTTACTTCTGAATACACCAGACTAAATCCGGCAATTCGGGCCAACGGTCGTTTTAACGGATGTAACCTAACCTTCACGTAGTTCGAGAGGTAGCAATCATGAATTACAAACATAAGCTCCTGATCACCGCAACAAGCCTGTTTTTATCCACGCTGGTTGTGCCCTTAACCGCGAGTTCCGGCGCCAGTAAATGCCTCTACGTGTCCTCCTACCACCGGGGTTATGCCTGGTCGGATGGGGTGGAGCAGGGATTGCGCAGCGTGCTCACCGGCCACTGCGAAATTCGGCAAATCGATATGGACACCAAGCGCAACAAGAGCAAAGAGTTCAAGCAGTCGGCGGCGGTCGCCGTCAAGCGCGAAATCGAATCCTGGCAACCCGACGTGGTCATCGTCTCCGACGATAACGCGGCTAAATACGTGGTCCAGCAGTATTACCGGGATGCCGCCACGCCGTTCGTCTTCAGCGGTGTCAACTGGACCGTAAAGGAGTATGGCTTTCCCTACACCAATGTTACCGGCATCATCGAGGTGGCGCCGCTCGAGGCAATGCTGACCCATGCCATCAAGTACTCCGAGGGAAGGAAAAAAGCGGTCTATCTCGGCGCCGACACCCTGACTGAAAAGAAGAACCTGGAGCGCGTCGCGGAGGCCTCGAAAAAACTCGGTATCGAGTTGGAAGGCGTGCTGGTGCCCAGCGCCGACGAATGGAAGACACAGTACCGGGCCGCGCAGGATGCGGATTTCATCGTCATGGGCAGTTACTCGGGCATCAGCAACTGGAACGAAACCGAGTTGGCCGCCTTTGCGGTCGAGCATGCGAGGAAACTCACGGTCACCAGCCACGAATGGATGATGCCCTTCAGTACGGTCGGCTTCACCAAGATTCCCCAGGAGCACGGCGAATGGGCCGCCCAGAGCGCGATCGAAATCCTGAAAGGAAAATCGCCGCGTGAGATACCCATCGTCGCTAATCGCGACTGGGACCTGTGGATCAACGCGGCACACCTCGAATCGACCCAGGTAAAACTCCCGCGCAAGTTTCTGCGCAAGGCCAAAAAGGTCAACTGAGCGGAACCCGGAGTCACTCGACTTGAAGATCCTGGAGGCTAACTCCCGCCTGCTGTTCCTGGTTTCGGGGACGCTCCTGATCGTGCTGGTTTGCTGGCTGACATACAGCGTGCAATCCCACCAGCAGCGGGCGCGTTACGAAGTGCAGGCCGACGAGGCACTGCAGGCGATAGCCCAGCGCCTGGCGGTCGCCCAGGCCTCGATGGATGCATTGGTGGGCCTGTACCAGGCTAGCGACGAGATGGACGCGGCGCTGTTCACACCGTTCAGCGAGGAAATACTGCAGGATTATCGTTTTATCGAATCGATGCAATACCAGACCTATATCACCCGTGACGAGAAACAGGAATTCATCGAGGAAATGCATGAATCCGGTTTTAGCCAGTTTGCGATTAAAAGCATTGCACCGGAAAACAGTTGGCCGGCAGATCCCGGCTATTACCTGGTCACGAGCTTTCTCGAACCGCTGACGCCGTCGTCGGCAAACCTGATGGGCATGGACTGGCTCGTAAGCGCCTCCGTGGAGCGTGCCTTTTACCAGGCAGCGAGCGAAAACGTTAGCCATTTGATTACCGCGCCGCAGGGATTGGGAAAATCCCGTCACCTGGTGCTATTGAAACCGACCTATTTCGGCCGCTCGATAGCGGCAAACTCCGCGGATAGATTCGAACAGGTCAGCGGCATGTTTGCCATCGTTCTCGACTGGGACAAATTGACCGGTGTTACAAAGACCGAGGGTAAAAGCCGATTACCGGTGGAATTCAGCCTGTTGACCGAAGATGGCGAATTATTCGCGACTCACGAATCGGATGCGTCCGACCAAATCGAGGCTCGGATCGAAGCGCGCAGCCTCGTGCTCACGGTTTTGGCCCACTACCATCCGGTTCTGACCCGGAGCGCGTTGCTTTGGGTTGTGCTGGCAGGTCTGCTGTGCGCGATAGTGTATTCGATTACCGTGCTCGAACTGCGCAGTCGTTACCTGCTGAAGCGAGATAAGAACCGGGCTCAAACGCAGCTGTACAAGGAGCGCGAGCGGGCCGAGGTCGCGCTGCGCTCGATCAACGACGCGGTAATAACGACCGACGTCGACCACAATATCAATTATATGAACCCGGTCGCTGAACAGATGCTGGATTGCAGCCTGGCGGACGCCCGTGGTCGACGCCTCGCAGACCTGGTAAAACTCGAGTTCCAGCCGTTCGGCGATGCGATCCCTGATCCCGTCGATTTTTATGTCGAAATGACGCAAAGCAACCTGCGTCAAACCGGCATCGATGTCGTACTTAAAACTGGCACCAGCCATTTGTCGGTCGATGGCAATGCGTCGCCGTTACTGGATTCGCAGGGACAATTGATAGGTTCCATGCTGGTGCTACGCGATGTCAGCCTCGAACAGGAACTGACCAATCAGCTGGTTTACCAGGCCAGCCACGATTCGTTGACCGGGCTGGTCAACCGGGCCGAGTTCGAAAACCGGGTAAAGGAAGCGCTCGAACTCAGTCGCCAGAACGACGGGCAAAACGCGCTGTGTTACATCGATCTCGACCAGTTCAAGCTGGTCAACGATACCTGCGGCCACAGTGCCGGCGACGAACTCCTGAAACAGTTGGCGGGTGTTCTGCAGACGCTGATACGGGAAGAGGACCTGGTGGCCCGCCTGGGCGGGGATGAATTCGGTTTGTTGCTGCATGACTGCGACCAGGATCAGGCGCAAAAGATGGCTGAGAGGGTGCGTGAGGCGCTGCACGAAATGCACTTCAAGTGGGAAGACAAGATCTTCGACGTCAGCGGCAGTATCGGGCTGGTCATGATCAACCGCATGAGCGGCAGCCTGTCCGACCTGATGAGCGCCGCCGACCTGGCCTGCTACGCGGCCAAGGATTCCGGGCGCGACATGGTGCATGTTTACCGTGTCGACGACGTCGAAATTGCCGAGAAATACCGCCAGATGCAGTGGCTGCCGCGTATCAAGGAAGCGATCAAAAACAACGAGTTCGAACTGGCGCTGCAGTCGGTGACATCTCTGAGCGACAACAACAGCCCAAAGATAATCTACGAATTCTTATTACGCTGGCCGCAGGAAGATGGCAGCCTGATTTCGCCGGGCCTGTTTATTCCTACCGCCGAGCGCTACGACCTGATGCGCGAGCTCGACGGCTGGGTTATCGAGAACGCGCTTGCCGCGGCCGCGCGGCTGAAAACCGAACTGCAATACCCCGCTGACCAGATGTATACGATCAACCTGTCGGGGCAATCGGTTTGCGACCCGGCGTTAGCCGATTTCATCATCGGTATGCTGCGCCGCTTCGACGTCGATCCACAAAACATTTGTTTTGAAGTGACCGAAACGGTGGCGATCGCGAATTTTTCGACAGCGATCGAGTTCATCAACCGCCTGAGAGGTTTGGGTTGCCGCTTTGCGCTCGACGATTTCGGCAGCGGGCTGAGCTCGTTCGGTTACCTCAAACGACTGCCGTTGGACTTTCTCAAGATCGATGGGCTGTTCGTGCGCGATATGCTGGAAGACCCGGTCGATCTTGCAATGGTGCGCACCATATACGATGTCGCCAAGGTACTGAAACTGAAAACTATCGCCGAGTGGGTCGAAGACCAGGAAACGCTGGATACGCTAAAATCGATCGGTATCGATTATGCGCAGGGTTTTCATATCTCCAGGCCGGTGATGGTGTCGGAGCTATTGCTGCCGCAACAGATAAGGGTGGTTCACTCCTGAGTAGACGCTAGTTTAGAATTCTTCCGGCTCCGCACGCCAATCCACACCCAATCGAGTCAGTACGCAAAGCGGTAAAACCAGTGCGGCGATCAGCAGCAGCGCATCAACGAGACTGATGTCCTTGAGCGCACCGTCCAGCGGATATCTTTGCAACATATCGGCAACCAGCAGCACCAAAGGGGCGCAAGCCGCAATCACCAGTAACACGTGTAGAAGAAGTCTGGGCACACCATATTCTCAATCAGGTACTCTCGATACCTTATCGGCACGGCGGCAAAACGCTTTAATTGTTTCAGCGCAACATCAGGGACGCGCCGCTGACCAGCAGCAGAACGCTTATGCCCCGGGTAAAGACCTCGGTAGACAGGCTGGTGTGTATTTTCCCGCCCAGGTACATACCCAGTATCATTACCGGCAATGACAGGGCCAGTAACGCCAGCAGCTGGAGGTCGACAATCGCCGTACTCACGTAACCGGTTACCCGGGCTGCACCATCCAGGATAAAAATACAGGCGAAAGTTGCCCGAAAGCCGGTCTTATCGAGCTGCCTCGCTTTCAGATAGGTGACATAGAAGGGGCCGCCTGTTCCAAACAGCGTTCCGACAGCCCCACCGCTAACGGCTGCAGGCAGGGCCCACCAGCTTGAAGCCCTGGGCATCTCGGGTCCCCACAGGGCATAAAGCGCGTACAAAAACACGAAACCACCCAGAAACCGGGTCAGCAATTCGGCGTCGACCTGGTGGAATATCAGCAGGCCGGTAGACACACCGATCAGCGCGGGGGCGATCAGGCGGCCGATTTCACGCCACTCGATGCTCTGCCTCAGGCTGACTCCCTGCCCCGCCGAGGCCAGGTAATCTAGCATCACGACCAGCGGCACGGCAACCGCCAACGGAAACATAAAACTGAGAACCGGTATAGCGATCAAGCCCGAGCCGAAACCGCAAACGCCACGCACGAGATAAGCAAAAAAAATAATCGGAGCGGCCATCATCAACAGCTCACTCAGGTGGTTATCAAACAATCCGGGGACTCCTTCTTAAAGGGTCAGGCTCGAGTGATCATTGTGCACAAAGATTTAACGGTTAGGAACATTTTTCCTTTTTTGGGGGAGACTGA
>CAMYON010000036.1 GCA_947260025.1 uncultured Gammaproteobacteria bacterium | reverse complement strand
CTGCGGTACTGGTATATTTGCACTTCGCTACCGTAATCCGCGTAATCGCCGTCGGAGCGCTTGCCGCGAAAACTGCCCCACTCGATAGGGTCATAGCGGACAGGATTTTCATCGCCGATGACCGACGGCAGCGGGCGAACCTTGCAGTCGGCCGCCGGGTTGAAGAAGAACGGAATACTGTAACGCTCGCGGGCGGCGCTACTGGCGGAATCCCGGAACAGATCCTCGACATCGATTATCGGCACCCGTTCGATAGCCGAGCTTTGTTCGGCAACCGGGTGCCGATCCAGGTCTTGCGTTTCTGCGTGCATGGTTGACTCGGTAGTTCCTGTCCGGGCTGGCTAATATACCACTGATCGCGGGTGGCGCCAGGACTTCGGTGGTAGCCAAACAGCTTGACGACGCGCCTGTAGTCGCGAGACCGTGCCTTGCCCGGTTAACAGTCCTCGTAGCCGGTGAGTATGCAGATGCGCGACAGCGAAACTGCCTGGGCCAGTTCGACGAAGGTCATTTTCGCTTCGAGTTCCTCTTGCCTCGAATTCAGGTCCACGTCCGTCAGGGATGACGCAATCGAAAGCCACTTATGAGCCTCGACCAGATCCTGGGCAATGCCGGGGCCCTGCTCGTACAGTCGGCTAAGATCCAGCTGGGCCTCGACAAAACCGAGCTTCGCGGCTCGTAACAACCAGGCCAGTCCCTGCTTCGGGTCTGGATCGACATGATCCCCATCGAGATAAAGTCGCGCCAGCTTGTACTGGGCAAATGCGACCTCTTGCGCGGCGGCCATACGATAATAAAACATCGCTTTGCCGATATCTGAGGTCACGCCTCTACCGTCCAGATACATGATTGCCAGCTTCAACTGCGCTTTCTCGTTTCCGGCCGAGGCGCTGTCTTCGAGGGATTCGATCTGCTCGGGATTTTGTTTATCCAGGTTCGAACCAGCCGCAACGGCGGCGAATCCGAAAACCAGAATGAATAACAGGCTTGCGCTCAACTTTCTCATCGCAATACAACATCCAAAAGCATAATCATCCGGCTTTCTACGCTGGTTTCTGAAAACCAGATCACATAGCGGTCAAAGCATTCTGCTTATTCACGATGCGATAACCCGCCACTCGCGCAAGGAATTTTGACCTGTTTAATCGTAGCTCGGGATTCGAACCGGAATAGATTTACCGATTTCGTGCAGGCGATTATCGGCCAATCCCCGGGTTTTTCAGTTAATCGGCCTTTTTATCGAAATGCCGTAAATCGGCGAAATTTAACCCGCATGGGTGATGCGGCAGAAATTCCCGGTTGATATAGTTTCGGGCGGAGGAGCGTAAATGCAATACAGTTACAAGCAACAATACACGGCAAAGCCAATACTGGAAAAAGGCCATCTCGCGCTGAGACTCGTTGAAGGGTTATTCATATTTTTCTTGTTTGCCGTCCTGGTGCTTATTATATTTTCGTAACCGTCGGTCGGATGGTTGCCCGGGTAACTGCCATTGTCGAACGGCGACGGCCAGGATAACTTCTGCTCTAGCTCAATATAAGACCTCAGCCAGTATCGACTTGCCAGGGCCTCCACCTGCAACCCGGGCGTCTGGATTAGATCTTACAGGGTCGAACATCGGCCAACGGCGATTGCCCGCCGGACTACCATAAAAAAGGGCCGCCAGGTTCTGACGGCCCTCCGAGTTACTTGGGAGAAAGGCTATTTAGATCAACACCAGTGCAACCAGTCGTGATCAGGAGGTCTCTAGCCTTTCAGCTTTCGCTCAGGTCTCGGTTGCCCCGAGTGTTGCAATACCTTTCTCCAATATCTCTATAGACACTAGATCACCTCCTTCACGTTGTTACAGATAGCGCCAAGCATGCCATAGATTTCGCCGCTGTCAATGCTGTCTGAATTAAAATTTTCACCGTGAATTGAGGTCACTGCCTGCCGGCAACTCGAATGCCGGGGAAATCAACAAGCCAGGTCACGAACATGGTCCGCAAGAGCCAGCGAAGAGGTTAGACCCGGCGACTCGATACCAAACAAATTGATCAGCCCGGCCACACCGTGCTGCGTTTCATCCTGTATGCAGAAATCAACCGCGGGCAGGCCTTTGCCATTTATCTTGGGCCGTATGCCGGAATAGGCTGGGAACAAGGACCCATCCTTTAACTCTGGCCAATAGCTGCGAATCGCCTCGTAAAACGACTCGCCTCGACCTGGATCGACCTCGTAGTCAAGCCTGTCGATCCATTCGACATCGGGGCCGAAGCGTATGTTACCGGACATATCGAGTGTAACGTGCACCCCTAATCCATATTCGTTGGGCACCGGGTAAATTAAGGAAGCAAACGGGGCTTTACCGGAGTAAGTGAAATAATTTCCCTTGGCGTAACTGTACTCAGGGATTACTTCAATGTTGATGCCTTCGATTGCGCGGGCCAGCTTGTCGCCGTCGATACCGGCGCAGTTAACCAAGGTGTTTGCTGCCAGTCGAAAGCCATCGCCGCGGTCACGCACGTCGAGTAACAGCTTTCCGTTTGTCACTATCCCGCCGGTCACGGAAGAATCGAACACCACCGCGCCTCCGGCGTCCTCCAGGTCTCCCTGCAGAGCCAGCATGTAAGAATGGCTATCGATAATCCCCGTGGACGGCGACCATAGCGCGGAACAGCATCTGAGCTGCGGCTCCCTGGATCGCATTTCGGCTTGATCGAGGGGCACAATATCGTCCACACCGTTAGCACGCGCATTTTCCAGAATGGTTTGTAATCCCGGCTGCTGTTGCTCGCTGGTTGCTATTACAAATTTTCCACAGCGTTTGAAAGGCACGCTATGCGCTTTGCAGTAGTCATATAATCGATCGCGTCCATCTACGCAGAACCGTGCCTTCAAACTCTCCCTGGGATAGTAAATGCCGGCATGGATTACCTCGCTATTGCGCGAAGATATCCCACTGCCGATGCAATCATTCGCCTCGAGCACGATGACTTCACGTCCCGCGAGCGCCAATGCTCTTGCAACCGCCAGCCCGATAACACCGGCACCAATGACCAGGCAATCCACCTTTTCCATCTATCGAGTACTCGAGTTTTCGCTATCAAAAAACCAATAATAAACCGACCCAACCCAAAGATGAAAAAATTCGGCTGCTGTTACTGCAACAACACCCGATCAGGAGGTAATCTTCGGCCAGTTTCAGACGCCCGGCATCAGTGATTCATTATATGATAACCTAACTTTCCCTATCTCTATTTGAGACGATCATGTTAAAGGAGCGTTTAGCCGGTGGCAGATCCCAACGGGTTCGCGAGTTCCCTGCACAGGATGGGATCATTAGCGAAAGCGCACTTTCAGCTTACCAGGAAGATGGCGTGGTGTGCTTGAGGGATGCCTTTTGTCAAAATTGGCTGGATGTAATCGAGCGTGGCATTTTGCAGGCGCTGAATGGCGCGAGTGAAAATTTAGATGTAGTTAAGAAACCGGAAGACAAAGGACAGTTTTCGGTTAGCTCTCAGGCTTGGCAAAATGTAGGGCCGTTCAGGGAATTCATTTTTAAAAGTCACGCGGCCGATCTGGCCTGGCCCTTCCTGGAATCTAGATATATGAGCCTGTTCTACGATTTTCTTTTAATTAAGGAAGCCAAAAGTAATAACGCCGAAACGCCCTGGCATCAGGATCACGCCTACTATCCCCTGCGTGGGAAAAAAGCGATAAATTGCTGGATTGCGCTTGACCCGATTCCACTATCTACAGCACTGCGATTCTGGCGAGGCTCGCATAAATCAGGCGTCTTATATCGTGCAGTAAATTTTGAGAATTCAGAACTAGACTATCCTTATGTTCGTAAGGAGCGACCTGAATTGCCTGATATCGATGGCACCAAAGACGAAAAAGTACTGGGTACAGAGATGCAACCGGGTGATATGCTGGTCTGGAGTTCTTACACGTTTCACAGCGCGCCCGGAAACACATTGGATAGAAGGCGTGCGGCTTTTTCGGTGAACTGGGTTGGCGACGATATCACCTACGAGGAGACGCCCGCGATCGAAACCTACCTGGATTCTGACTTGAAAACAGGTGACCGATTGATCAGTGAGAAATTTCCTCTGATCAGGGGATCCGCTGAACGAACGGCCTAAGCTGGGAGCCGGCTTCGGGTTGTTTCATACTGCTAATCCAAGTTTCTTAATCGTTTGCTTTCTCGATAACAGACGCTTGTCCGAGTGGCGCAGGCTTCAGCAATCGGCCAGGAGCGGGCTCCCGTTTATCTACTATACTCAGGCCATCAACAATTTGATCGTTAGACTACAGATGAACTTGAAAAACACCATTGCACTCGCTGTTATTATCTGCTTGAGTTCCACGCCGACCCTGGCAAAGAAAGAAAAGGACAAGAACAAGCCGCTCCCGCAAGGCTTGCAGATGAAACTAGATAGAGGCGGCTCACTACCCCCAGGCTGGCAAAAAAAGCTGGTGAAGGGAGAGGTTCTTGGGGAGCCGATTTACAACCATAGCGAGGTTGTTATTCCTATTGATTCCGAGGGCATGCTTACGGTTCGTGTAGAAGGAAAGCTGATTAAGATTATTGAGGCGACAAGGGAGATTGTCGAAATTGTTGATCTACTGAACCAATCATAGGTCCTGATTCTATTAGATAACTCTTTAGTATGAGATTTGGGCTAGTGTTTAGAGCTGCTCCATTCCTCTGATAGTTTAATTTTGAGGGTTTGTAGACTCCCATACAGCAATGGTAGGAGGCAATCTTCGCCAAGACAGGCTCCCAGAATCTATTCATGCATTTCCTCTTCGATTAGCCATGCCCCATGTTTTTTTCGCTCTATTTTGTAGATATAAATCTCATCCTTTACCGCAACTCGATACTTGTGCAAGGTATCGGACTCTTTAAAAACGGTTATCTCCGCGTTTTCTAGTTCAAAGTTCGCATCTCGTGATAGCTTGGCCTTTAGAACTAGATAAGTTTCATTTGAATAGTCTTGGATCGGGGAAAAAGTTTGGTATTTCTGACCGGTTATATTTTCATAAGAATTTAGAATTATATTTTTCCCATCCCCAGAAATAATGGCTAAACCCAGAATCACTAATGATACTGCGGACAAGGCCAAGAACTTTACGTTCTTTATAAGACTCAACAATGAACTTAGCTTGTCACCGATTGATTTATTGCTCTCTTCATCCACTGGGAATTTACCAGAATTACATCTGAAGACAGTATATCCAGCAATAATATAAATGTCTTTTCCAGGTCGAACTCATGACATTCACCAGACATGAAAACCCCCGCACAATTAGTGATTATCTTGATAACGGACACTCGTGAGCGATTCACGGGCTTCGTATTACGGCCAGGAGCAGCCGCTCAGAACTCACTCATTTTCTACGACGCGTTATATTTTTGGACCAAGCTTGTAGAGCCTAAATGATAAGTAATTCATAATTTTCCGGGTAATACCTAACGAGCAATCCCACCAGATAAGCTTATATTCCCTCTCATATGAGTGTCAAAAGAGGTAGTCATGAATCAGATAGCACTTCAACAAACACATTCCCCAAAAGCGACCATCATTAACTTATCTGTATTCACAATAGCCCATGGTCTGGCCAGGTATGCGATGATCCCGGAAAAATGGAGACTTCGCCACAAGTCGAGCATGGAGCTTGCTCGTATCGATAAACACACATTACAGGATATCGGTATCAGCGACGCGACTCGGTTCATTGCAATGACTGAGCCGTTCCGGGGGAGTAGAGCGTAAAAGATAACCCGCCAGGTCGCCCGGTATTTCTTCGGAGGCCGACACTGTCAAAATACGCGTAGGCGGCGTCCTTCGGCCAACTGCTGTCATTCCGGCGAAAGCCGGAATCCATTACAAAGCTTTTACCTAAATCAGCCGGGCGTAGCCCGGGTTGACCTTATCCAATACGTAAAATGGATGCTGGCTCAAGGCCGGCATGACGAATGTGGGCGTCGGCTATGGGTTGCGGTTTCAACCGATCGACGCAACACATTGTTTAAATCGTTCTGCTTGTGTCTCATAGTCTAACGTTATTCCTGGATAAAACGTTTCGAGGTCTGGAATTGGCTGCCGATATGGTGTTTTCAGACGTGACGTTCGCTATTGATCGCCCGCGCAATGCTTTCAAGGTCGCCGTCTGCCGGCCAGTCTTCCAGTACGACAGGTAACTTGCAGCGCCAGTTCGGGTATTCGTCGATGGTGCCGGGCAGGTTGATCTGCTGTTGTTGTCCGAACAGGTCTTCGAGTTGAACCATCATCACCGCGGCATTCGATCGCGCCAGGTAGCGCTGGATGAATACTAATAGATCGCCGCCAAGCGCGCTGGGGCTGTTTGCGTCGTCGCTTGCGTCGACGGGGACGAGTTGCTCGCGTCTCAAAGCAGCCAGGATTTCGCGCCGATCCTGTGCGCGCTGCAGTCGCTGCTGACTTTCAACCTCGGGCGACGAGTACAGGTTCAATCGGGCACGCAAATCGATATCGAGCTCCTGCCAGTATGCACTCAGGGTTGGCAGGTCATGCGAACCCGTGACGCACAGCGCACAACGCGGGTACTCGGCAGGCGCCTTGAAACTGCCCTCGTGCCAGTTTTTCTCGAAGCACAGGATGCGGTACGACAGAATCTTGTTCGGTTCCAGCGCATAGCGCACCTCGTCCGGCACGGTGCCCAGGTCTTCGCCCACGACCAGGCAGCGATTGCGCTGACTTTCCAGCGCTACGATCCCGAGCAAGTCCTGCAACGGGTATGCCACGTAACTGCCCAGGCCCGGAGAACAATCCCGCGGGATCCAGTAAAGGCGCATCAAACCCATGATGTGATCGATACGAATCGCACCGGCGTGGCGCATGTTGGCTCTCAGCGTCCTGGCGAAATGGTGGTAGTAATGCGCGTTAACAGACGGCGGCTTGAGAGGCGGTAAATCCCAGTTCTGACCAGCCGAACTGAAATCATCGGGCGGAGCACCGATGCCCATCCCTGGAGCATATAGTTCGGGCTCGGCCCAGCATTGGGCCGCAGACTTTTCGTTACCTACCGCGAGATCGCGGTATATGCCGATTTTCATACCGTTACGGTGACAACGATCACCGGCCTCGGCGAGCTGCTTATCGGCAATCCACTGCAGGTATTGATGAAACTCGATTGCCTCGACGTTACGTTCCGCCCATTCGGCGGTTAGCTGCGAATCCGGGTCCTGGTAGTCCCGCGGCCATTGCTGCCAACGGGTACATCTCGGGTCCGCCGCATGGAAGTATTGCTGCAAGGCTTCGAACAGGGCAAACTTGAAAAGGTCGTCGGCGCCGTCATGCTGGAATTGTCGAAACGCCGCCGCACGCTCCGAGTCGAAATCGAGATGCTCGCCCCGAAAGCTCTGGTAAAGCATCTCCAGTACCTGGAGTTTCGCGACCCAGACGCCGCTGTAGTTCACGAATTCATCTTCGCGCAGGATCCGCAGTGTCGCCTGAAATCCCCCGCTTTCTACCAGTGCCTGAGCTTGCTGACAATTGGCGTAGTCCTCGATCTCCTCGACATGGAGATAAACCGGGTTGAGATAATCGCGGCTCGATGGACTGTACGGACTCGCGTTCTCGGGCTGGTGCGCAAACAGCGTATGCAGCGGATTGACGCCGATAACGTCGACGCCCAGCGGCGCCAGGATATCGATCGCCGAGCACAGATCGCCAAAATCGCCGATACCCCAGTTACGCCCGGACCGCAGCGAGTAAAGTTGCAGGCTAACGCCCCAGGCTTTCTGCTGCTGTTCGAACACGGGCGGTTCGTAACATGCCCCCGGCGCGACGATGAGACAGCTTGCCGCCACGGCCCCATCGACCGTTTTGATCTCCAGCTGGTAATACCCGATGGAACTAACGTCGGTCAGCTCAACGTCAAACCGCTTTACCGGGCCTTCGTTTAGCCAATACTCGCCGTTTGCATGATCTGCCTGGAGCTCCCAACTGCCGCGCCGGCTATTTCCGCCCTCTTCACGCAATTCCCAACGAACTGGTTCGGCACATTGCGCGGGCGTCAGGCTTAGCCTGAGCCAGAGAGAAGAATCGTTCTGGCGAAAGACAATTACCGGCGCGATGATTCGCCGCCAATCGCGAGACCTCAAAGTTTCGAGATGACGTTGGATATCTTCGTCATTACTAACAGGGTAGTCGAGCGCGTCGAGCAGCGACCGTTTAACCTCGACGTCGGGTTGATGCAACGTACCCGAGATATCGTGGTATCCGGTGGCAATGCCGCAGGCATCGCACAAAGCGTCGAGTCCCGCGTGGTCGTTTACGGACATAAGTCCTCACCGGTGACTGCTGCGAATACCTGTACTGAGCGGGCTTCGAGGGACACGCTGGTTACCGCGGCTGTATCGGGTTCCGCGGTCACGGTCGAGAAGATGCATTGCCAGCCATGCGCTGTCGCGGGTAACTCGAAAGTGATTCGAGTGTCGCCAGCGTGGAAGGCCAGCACCAGCGTCGTCTTGGGCGGCGAATCGGCTTCGGCATGGCTCAACAACATCGCGAAAAACTGCCGTTGCGGGTCATGCCAGTCGGCATCCGTCATCGAACTGCCGTTATCCTGCAACCAGTCGATGCGGCTGTCGTGAACGAAACGATCATAATGCAGCACCGCGTAGCGGTTGCGTAATTTAATCAGGCGTTTGACCATGTCATGCAGCCCTGAATTCGAATCCAGTAATGACCAGTCCAGCCAGTTCAGCTCGTTGTCCTGGCAATAGGCATTATTGTTGCCACGCTGACTGCGCCCCATCTCGTCGCCGGCGAGCAGCATCGGGGTACCCTGCGCGAGCAACAGCGTCGCCAGCAGGTTGCGGCTTTGCCGCTCTCGCAGCGAGACGATCGAGGGGTCGTCAGTCACACCCTCGACACCATTGTTGTGACTGAAATTAGCCTCGTGGCCATCGCGGTTGTCTTCGCCGTTGGCTTCGTTGTGACGTTCGTTGAAACTGACCAGGTCGGCGAGCGTGAAGCCGTCGTGGCTGGTGATCAGGTTGATACTGGCCGAAGGTCTGCGCTCGTTATGCTCGAATAGCTCGTTCGAGCCGTGCAGCGCCCGTGCGAAACCTGGCAGCTGCCCGGTATCGCCGCGCCAGAAACGTCTGACGGTATCGCGGAAGCGATCGTTCCACTCGCCCCACTCGGAGGGGAAAGCACCCAGCTGGTAGCCGCCCGGGCCGACGTCCCAGGGTTCGGCAATGAGCTTGACCCTGGACAGAACGGGATCCTGCCGAATCTTCTCGAAGAATTGACCATGGCTGTCGAAACCGTGTTGTTCACGACCGAGACTGACCGCCAGGTCAAATCTGAAGCCGTCGACATGCATCTCGTCGACCCAGTAGCGCAGGCTGTCGATGATCATTTGTAAAATCCGCGGATGGTTCGCATTCAGCGTGTTGCCGCAACCGGTGTCATTGATGTACTCGCGCAGATCTTCCTCGAGCAGGCGATAGTAGCTGGCATTATCGATACCCCTGAAACTCAGCGTAGGGCCGGTGCGGTCACCCTCCGCGGTGTGGTTGTAGACCACGTCGAGAATGACCTCGATGCCAGCCCGGTGAAGTTCGCGCACCATGGTCTTGAATTCGTTGCGGTCGCCGCCGTCGAGGTAACGCGCCGCCGGGCTAAAATAACCCAGCGTATTGTAGCCCCAGTAATTGACCAGGTTTTTCTCCACCAGGAATTTATCGTCGATGAATTCGTGAACCGGCAGTAACTCGATTGTGGTTATACCCAGCGATTGTAAATAATCGATGACATCGGCGCAGGCGAGCGCGAAAAAACTGCCGCGTCCGGCGACATCGATTGCCGGATGCAGCCGGGTAAAACCGCGCACGTGAGTCTCGTAAATAATCGTCTTCGACCAGGGAATCCGCGGCGGGCGATCGTCCTGCCAGTCGAAGGCCTCGTCCACAACCACCGACTTTGGAACGTCAGCGGCACTATCGCGGGTATCGGCAAGCCCGGACTCGGGGTCCACGGGATCATAACCGAACAGCGCATTGCTCCAGTTGAGCGTCCCATGCAGTTGCCTGGCATAAGGATCGATTAATAATTTATGGTGGTTGAAGCGATGCCCGAGGTCCGGGCGGTAAGGCCCGTAAACCCGGTAAGCGTAGATCGTTCCCGGCCCCAGGTCAGGCAGATAACCGTGCCAGACCTCGTCGGTAATACAGGGCAGTTCGTAGCGCGCGACTTCCTGCACACCGTTTTCATCGAACAGACACAGTTCCACTTTTTCGGCATGCGCCGAAAACAGTGCAAAATTGACTCCGTGCCCATCCCAGCTTGCACCCAGGGGCGAGGGTTTGCCCTCGTGCATGCCCTGGCTCATGTTGAATCGAATTTGCTCTCGACCGGCGACACGGGCTCGAGCTGCCAGATGTCTGAGTTGTATTCGCGAATGGTTCGATCGGATGAGAAACGGCCGCTGGCGGCGCTATTGTAGATGCTCATTTTCGCCCAGTTCTCGCGGTCCCGGAAGGCCCGGGATACCTCGCGCTGGGCGGCTGCGAAACTGGCAAAATCGGCGGCAGTCATCCACGGGTCGTGCGGGCTCGAAATTGCGTTGATAATGTGGTCGAAAATACCCGGTTCATGGGCATTGTAGGCACCGCTTTGCAAAGCGGCCATGACCGCAGCCAGATCTTTGTCCGCGGCAACGATCGCCTCGGGTTGATAATGGGTTCGCATGCGCGCGACCTCATCGGCGTCGAGCCCGAAAAGGAAAAAGTTCTCGGCGCCGGCGGCATCGCGGATTTCGATGTTGGCGCCATCGAGGGTGCCGACCGTCAGTGCACCGTTGATCATGAATTTCATGTTACCGGTGCCCGAGGCTTCCTTGCCAGCGGTCGAAATCTGCGCGGACAGGTCACAGCCGGCGCACAGCGTTTCCATCGATGTAATCCGGTAGTTCGGCAGGAACACGAGCTGCAGCAGGCCGGCTGTTTGCGGGTCGTTGTTTACCACGGCGGCGACGCTGTTGACCAGTTTGATGATGTTTTTCGCCATGACGTATCCCGGCGCCGCCTTGCCACCGATGATGACCGCGCGCGGCGTCCAGTCGGCGGTGTCGCCGCGCTGGATGCGCAGGTGCAGGTGAATCACGTGCAGCACGTTGAGCAACTGGCGTTTGTATTCGTGGATACGCTTGACCTGCACGTCGAACAGCGCATCGGGATTGAGTTCGACGCCACAATCCTGCTTGACCAGCGCGGCGACGCGCTGTTTGTTGACCTGCTTTACCGCCATCCAGCGCTCGCAAAACTCGCCATCCTCGGCATAGGGCCGCAGCCCGGCGAGTTCCTCGAGGTCGGTTACCCAGCCCTCGCCTATGCGCGACGAAATCAACTCCGCGAGCTCCGGGTTGCAGGCCTTGAGCCAGCGCCGCTGGGTTACGCCGTTGGTTTTATTGTTGATTTTATCGGGCCAGAATTCGTGAAAGTCGTGAAACAGGCCCTGCTTGAGCAGCGTCGAATGCAGCTCGGCGACGCCATTGACGGAAAAACTGCCGACGATCGCCAGGTGCGCCATGCGCACCACGGGGTCCGCATCGTTGCTGATCAGCGCCATGCGATGATGACGATGATCGTCTTTCGGCCAGCGTTCGCGTAATTGCTCGAGAAACCGATGATTGATTTCCCGGATGATTTCCATGATACGCGGCACCAGTTGATCGAGCATCCGCACCGGCCAGCACTCGAGAGCCTCCGGCAACAGCGTATGGTTGGTGTAGGCCATGGTGCTGGTGGTAATGTGCCAGGCCGCATCCCATTCCAGGGTGTGAACATCCATCAACAGTCGCATCAGTTCGGCAACCGCGATACTCGGGTGCGTATCGTTCAGCTGGAAGCAGTGCTTGTCGGCAAAGCGGCTGAGATCTTCTCCATTGCGATGGATCCATTGCCGCATCACGTCCTGCAGGCTGGCCGAGGCGAGAAAATACTGCTGCCGCAGTCTCAGGTCCTTGCCATTTTCGCTGCTATCGTTCGGATACAATACCATGGTGATGTTCTCGGCCAGGGTCTTGGCGGCCACCGCCTCGACATAACTGCCGGCATTGAATTCTTCCAGGTTAAAAGCATCGGTCGCCTCCGCGGACCACAACCGCAGCGTGTTGACCGTGCCGTTGGCGTAGCCCGGCACCGGGATGTCGTAAGGCAGCGCCAGCACATCGTGGGTGTCGATCCAGTGAGCGTGACTGCGCCCGCTATCATCGAATTCATGATGCACGCGCCCGCCGAACTTGATGACCTGGGTATACTCCGGGCGCTCGATTTCCCAGGGGTGGCCGCCGCGTAACCACGGGTCCGGCTCTTCCAGCTGGTAGCCATGCTCGATGACCTGGCGGAACATGCCGTAGTGATAGCGAATGCCGTAACCGATCACCGGCAGCCCGAGCGTCGCGCAACTATCGAGAAAACAGGCGGCGAGACGTCCGAGACCGCCATTACCGAGACCGGCATCGTGTTCCTCGGCGGCAATCTCTTCTTCATCGAGTCCAAGCGCATTCAGCGCCTGCGACAACGGTTCGCTGATATCGAGATTCAACGCGGCGTTGCGCAGGCTGCGGCCGAGCAGAAACTCCATCGACAGGTAACAGACGCGGCGGCTATCGTGCTGCTCGTAGGCATGGCGCGTATGATTGCTGGTCGCCATCAGCCGATCGCGCAGGGTCATCGCCAGCGCCAGGAACTGGTAGCGCGCAGAGTGGCGGTAATTATCGCGCCCGAGCGTATGATTGAAATGACGCAGGAAGTCAGTCGCCAGGCTATCGCAATCGTTGGCCGGGAGGTCGATTGAATAAGCCCTACGGGATTCGTTAGTCGGTTTCGGTTCGGTCATAACTCGTTACTGCAATCAGACAGGTTTCAGAATCAGGGTGGCTAACGGCGGTAAGTTCAGCTTAAACGACTGCTCGTGTCCGTGGGCACTGACGGGCTCGGTGCGAACCCTGCCCAGGTTGCCGATGCCGCTGCCGCCGTAATAATCGGCGTCGCTGTTTATCAGCTCGACATAATCGCCGGCCCGGGGCGCACCGATGCGATACTGCTGTCGCGGCACCGGCGTCATGTTGCACACCACGACGACGATGTCAGCCGATTCTCGAGCGCGCCGCTGAAATGAAATCACGCCCTGCTGATTATCCGAGCAATCGATCCATTCGAACCCCCCGGGATCGAAGTCGACTTCGTAGAGCACCGGGCTATCCCGGTACAGCCGGTTGAGATCCCGCACCAGCTGCCGCACCCCGGCGTGCCCGGGTTGTTCCAGCAAATGCCAGTCGAGCGACACGTCGTGATTCCACTCACGCTCCTGGCCGAATTCGCTACCCATGAACATCAGCTTTTTCCCGGGATAGGCGTACATGAAAGCATAGTAAAGCCGCAGGTTGGCAAACTTCTGCCACTCGTCGCCCGGCATGCGCGCGAAGATAGAACCCTTGCCATGGACGACCTCGTCGTGCGACAAGGGCAATACGAAATTCTCGCTGAATGCATACAGCAATCCGAAGGTAAGCTTGTCGTGGTGATAACTTCGATGAACGGGTTCCTCCCCAAAGTAATCGAGCGTATCGTGCATCCAGCCCATATTCCATTTATAGCTGAAACCCAGTCCGCCATTATAAACGGGATGCGATACCCCGGGCCAACTTGTCGACTCTTCGGCGATTGTTACGGCCCCAAGGGCATGAACATGCTCGTTCATGGTGCGTAAAAACGCGACCGCCTCCAGGTTTTCGTTACCGCCGTAGGGATTGGGCAGCCACTCGCCGGCAGCGCGCGAGTAGTCCAGGTACAGCATCGAGGCGACCGCGTCGACGCGCAGCGCATCGATGTGATACTCCTCGATCCAGAAGGTGGCGCTGGCAAGCAGGTAATTGGCGACCTCGGGACGGCCGTAATTGAAGATCAGCGTACCCCAGTCGGGGTGCGCACCCTTGCGCGGGTCTTCGTGCTCGTAAAGATGGCTGCCATCGAAGTAAGCCAGCCCGAAATCGTCGCGCGGAAAATGCGCGGGCACCCAGTCCATGATGACGCCGATATTTCGCCGGTGACAGGCGTCGACCAGGTACTTGAAATCCTCCGGCCCGCCGAAACGGCTGGTCGGCGCGAACAGGCCCACCGGCTGGTAGCCCCAGGATCCGTCGAAGGGGTGTTCGGTCACCGGCAGCAACTCGATATGGGTAAAGGCCATGTCGGCGACATAGTCCACCAGGCTGTCAGCCAGCTGGCGATAACCGAGCACCCGGTTATGCTCCTGCCGGCGCCAGGACCCGAGATGCACCTCGTAGATCGACATCGGTTGATCGAGCGTGGTGCTGGCCTTGCGCCGGCCGACCCAGTCGTCGTCCTGCCACTGGTAGTGATCCTGGTGCACGATCGACGCGTTGCCGGGCGAGCCCTCCATAAAGCGTGCGAAGGGATCGGCCTTGCGCGGCAGCAACCTGAAATTCGAATCGAGCAATTCGAACTTGTAATATTCTCCCGTCAAGATTCCCGGGATGAAGATATCCCAGATGCCGTTACCCGGATGACATCGCATCGGGTGCCGGCGGCCGTCCCATGCGTTGAATCCGCCGATGACGCTGACCCGCGCAGCAGATGGCGCCCAGACCGCGAAATGAACGCCGTCGACACCGTTCACCTGTATCGGGTTGGCGCCGAGCTTGCTGTCGAGGCGTTGCAGGCTGCCTTCCCGCATCAGGTGGCGGTCGAGATCGCCCAGCGGCGAGGGAAAAGCATAGGGATCTTCGATCACGCGGGAATTGCCGCCCTCGTAGAGACGCAGCCGGTAGTTGACCACAGGTAGCGGCAAGCGGGCCTGGTACAGGCCATCGGCGTGCACCTTTTCCATGGTCGCAAGGACCTGGTCTTCGGCATCCAGCAGTTCGACCTGCTGCGCCTGCGGCTGCCAGCTGCGCACCACCCAGTTTTTCTGCGCGGCGTGCGGACCCAAAATCTTGAATGGATCCTTATGACGGCCCTGCGCAATGGCCTCGAAACTATCGTTTAAAGTCGCCATGCGATAACGGATCAGGTTTGCCGGTAAAGGTGCTTGAGGTAAGCATCGACGCTGTCGCCCCATTCGAAGCGTTGCGCCGCGGCCGCTTTGCGCATCGCCTTCCATTGCGCGGGCTGATCCTGGAACCGGGCCAGCGCGCGCTGCATCGCCGCTACCAGGTTGTCGGCCTGCTCGGTCGGGCTATCGCCGCCGAAAGCAAAGCCGGTTTCGTTATCGTGCACCGTATCGCGCAGGCCACCAACGTGATGCACCAGGCAGGGCTGACCCGCGCGCATCGCCAGCATCTGGCTGATACCGCAGGGCTCGAACGAACTCGGCATGAAAAACAGATCGCCGAGGTTGTAAAGCGCTTCAGCCAGGTCGTCGGAGTAACCCCGCAAAAAAATAAAGTTATCGAAACGGGCCGCGACGCCGGTTAGAAAGGTCTCGACCTCCGGATCTCCGCTGCCGATCATGATTAACAAACCATGCTCGCCAAGGGTTTCCAGCACGCCATGCAGCGCCGGCTTACCGCGACTGGTGAGCTCGCTCATCAGGCCGATTTTTTGCGGCGTGATGCGACCGATACTGGTCAACAACATGCCGGGGCGTTTTTGTTTCAGCCGGTCGAGGCAGGATTGCGCGATATAATGCGTGCTGCGTAAGGTCTGGGTTGCGCTGATCCACAGCGGCAGCTGAGCACGCATCAAGGTGAGCAATGATTTCCAGCTACGAACCGCGGTTTTCGTTTTCTTCGGGTACTCGCAGCCGTTTAGAATACCGAATAATCGGCCCTGCGCCCGTGCCTCGACCAGGTCGGCCTCGAGGCCCTCACCGCCGTGATAACCGCGTTCTTCGACATCGCTGGCAGCCAGAATTTCCTCGGCATAACTCGGCGATACGGCATGCACCGTATCGGCCAGTCGTATCGCCGCCGCCATCGGGTTCACCGTGTCCGGCCAGCGCGGGTCGACCAGTCGCTTGCGCTCGTAACTCAGCTCCGGATACCAGGTCTGCAGCGACGATTCGTCCGTCTCCAGCGGCCGCACCCCCTGCAGCGCGAGATTATGAATGCTGTAAGCACACCAGATTTTCTGCAGCGCCCGATGCCGCGGGTCGAAGGCGCGCAATACCAGCAGCAAAGCGGTATGCCAGTCGTGCAAGTGGATAACATCGACCTTGCCGAATACCGACTTGCCGATTGCCTCGGCGGCGGCCGCACAAAACAGGGCAAACTTGCTCGCATCGGTGGCGAACGGCCGCCCCGGCGGATCGTCACAGTAGATCTGGCCCGCACCGCAAACGCTGAACGACGGGTGATCGACGACGACATGACGCACCCCGCCAGCGCTTTCCTCGACGGGTAATTCGAAAAGGTCGATAGATTGCCTGGCGCCGGCGAAGCTGGCCTCGAGGCTTTTTACTCTGCTAGCCCCGGGCAGGTCGGCAAACCTGCCGTAAGCGGGCGTGAGCACGGTAACCGCACAGCCGCGCGCGGCCAGTGCGATCGGCACGTCGCGCACCACGTCACCGATACCGCCAACCTTGCCGCCCGGTAGTGCGCCGTTTTCCGCGGCGATCATTAAGATATGCGTCATCTGATGGCCTGCTCAGGTCACCACGTCGGGTCCGACGCGGCCGGTGAAATGGTCGATCCTCGCCACCTCGCGGGACAGGCTGATCAATTCGGCCAGCGCATCCTGCGGATCTTTTGCCTGCTGTGCCGGATCCGGCTCGGGAGACTCGACGTAAACCCGCAGCGTCGCACCCTCGGTGCCGGTGCCCGAGAGCCGATACACGATACGCGCGCCGCCGCGCAGCAACAGGCGAACCCCCTGCCTTTCACTGACGCTGCCGTCGATCGGATCGGTGTAACTAAAATCATCGGCGAGCTCTATTTCATGGTCGCCAAAACGCTGGCCGCACCAACTGCCGGTCTGTTGGCGTAAGCCTTCGACCAGCGCTTGCGCGGCATCGGTTGCCACCGCCTCGTAGTCATGCCGCGTGTAGTAGTTGCGCCCGTAGCGCTGCCAGTGCTGCTGCACGATAGCCGCGACCGGCTCCTGCCTGGCGGCGAGTATATTGAGCCAGAACAGTACCGCCCACAGGCCGTCCTTCTCGCGCACGTGATCCGACCCGGTGCCAAAGGACTCTTCACCGCAGAGCGAAATCTTGCCGGCATCGAGCAGGTTGCCGAAAAACTTCCAGCCGGTCGGCGTCTCGAAACAGGGAATGCCAAGCGTTTCCGCGACCCGATCCACCGCCTGGCTGGTCGGCATCGAGCGCGCCACGCCGGCCAGCCCCTGCCGGTAACCGGGCACCAGCGTGGCGTTGGCGGCCAGCACGGCGAGACTGTCGCTCGGGGTGACATAGAAATTGGCGCCCAGGATCATGTTGCGATCACCGTCGCCGTCGGAGGCGGCGCCAAAGTCGCCCGCCTGCTGACCGTTCATCAGGCGCATCAGGTCCTGCGCGTGCGCCGGGTTCGGGTCCGGATGTTCGCCGCCGAAATCCGGCAGCGGCTGTCCCCGCAAGACGCTGCCGGGATCCGCGCCCAGCTGTTGCAGGATCGCCTCGGCGTAAGGACCGGTAACGGCATTCATCGCATCGAAATAAAGGCTGTACGTGCCCGCAGTCAGCAATTCCCGAATACGCTCGAAATCGAATAGCTGCTGCATCAGCGCCGCATAGTCGGCAACGGGATCCACCACCTCGATCTGCAGGTCGGCCAGCTGCCGGCTGCCGGCCTGGTGTATGTCGACGTCGGCGGCCTCGAGAATATGGTACTCGCCGATTTCACGGCTGTGCCGGAATATCGAATCGGTGAGACCCTCCTGAGCCGGCCCGCCATTGGCGGCATTGAACTTGATACCGAAGTCGGCATCCGGGCCGCCCGGATTGTGACTGGCCGATAAAATGATGCCGCCGAAAGCCCGATACTTGCGGATCAGGTGAGACGCGGCCGGCGTCGACAGCAGGCCGTCGCGGCCGACGATGACGCGGGCAAAACCGTTCGCCGCCGCCATCCGCAAGATCGTCTGTGACGCCTGCTCGTTATAGAAGCGGCCGTCACCGCCGAGCACCAGCGTCTTGTCGCCGAAGGTCTCGCCTTCGACCGCGATCGCATCGAAAATCGACTGGACGAAGTTTTCCAGGTAGTGCGGTTGCTGGAAAACCCTGACCTTCTTGCGCAGGCCCGAGGTCCCGGGTTTCTGGTCGGCATAGGCCGTGGTTGTGACGGTTTTACGCTCCATCGAACAATGCCTAGCGCGACTCGTGGATTGTCTGGTGCAGCATGTCGGGCGTCACCAGCACCACGCCATTTTCGGTTACGCGAAAGCCGCGTGCTCTATCCGCGTCATGATCCTCACCGATAACCATGCCTGGCTCGATGGTGCAGCCGCGGTCGATGATCGCTTTTTTGATACGCGCTTTGCGGCCGATTTCCACATCGGGCAGCACAACGCTGTCCTTGACCTGCGCATAGGAATGAACCTTGACGTTCGAAAAAAGCAGCGAACGCTTTATTTTCGCGCCGGAAATGATGCAACCACCGGAAACCATCGAATCGATAGCAACCCCGCGGCGGTCCTTGCGATCGAACACAAACTTGGCCGGTGGCAATTGCGCCTGGTAGGTCAGGATCGGCCAGTCCGCATCGTAGAGATTCAACTCGGGCGAGACGTTGACCATTTCGATGTTGGCTTCCCAGAACGCATCCAGCGTACCGACATCGCGCCAGTAGGCGCGCTTTTTAGTTTCGGGATCACGAAACGGATGCGCGTAGACCTGGTATTTTTCGATGATCGACGGGATGATGTTGCCGCCGAAATCATGCGCCGAATTCGGGTTGTCGGCATCCTTGATCAACTGCTCGTAGAGGAATTCGGTATTGAACAGGTAGTTACCCATCGACGCCAGGCAATATCCGGGCTGGCCGGGTATCGGTGTCGGATGCTCGGGTTTTTCGTTGAACTCGATAATGCGGCCGGATTCATCCGCGGTCAGAACGCCGTAAGCGCCGGCGGCCTCTTCGATGGGTACCTCCAGGCAGGATACGGTCATGTCGGCCTTGCGTTCCACGTGTTCGACCAGCATCTCGCCGTAATCCATTTTGTAGATGTGATCGCCGGACAGGATCAGTACGTGCTCGGGTTTATGGGTGCGCAGGATATCGATATTTTGATAAACCGCGTCGGCGGTCCCGAGGTACCATTCGCCGCCGGCACGTTGCGATGCCGGCAGGATTTCCACGAACTCGTCGAGCTCGCTATGCAGGTAACTCCAGCCGCGGACCAGGCCGACGCGACGAATACCCGAGTTGACGCAGTTGGACAGTGGGAAATCGATCAGACGGAATTTACCGCCGAAGGACACCGCCGGCTTGGCGCGCCAGTCAGTCAATTCGTAGAGCCGGGAACCGCGACCGCCAGCGAGCACCAGGGCCAGAGTGTTGCGTGTCAGACGACTGACGAAACGTGAATTCTTAGTGGTATTCATCGTGTGATTCGCTTCAAAAACGGTTGCACAACTGCCGCCAGGTAACGAGAAAACAATGCAGCTTTTCATCGCCGATCAGGACAGGGATAAGGCCGTGGGCTATTGTTGCCAGTGCACTTACAGCGCTGTAGCAACAAAACAAACTGCCTGCTTGCGGGGGATTATATAGCTTTAGCGATGGCAGCAGTATCCCCTGTTATTGCTGCGCTGCGGAACTACCCACCGGGGGCCAGATCCCGGATTTCCACAATTTCTGTGAAGTGGCGCACCCTATATCCGATGGGTGGTCCAAATAAGGCCTTGAATTAGTGTATTATCGGCGTTCAGTCGGTGCTGAAACAATAACGATAATATCGAAAAAATGTATGAATTAGGAAGTCCGCCAAAATCGGTCCTGGAATCCATGGAACTGGTCCGACTGCCTAGCCCTCCGCACATTCTCAGTCAGCTGCTTGACGTCTGCCACGACCCCGACAGTTCGACCGGCGACCTCGCCGCGCTGATCAGCATCGATGCCGCTCTCACCAGCAAGCTTTTCATGGCGGTCAACTCGACCGCATTCGCGATCAGGGAGCCGGTAGACTCCCTGGAGCAGGCGATCAAGCTAGTCGGTCATGACCTGGTGAAGACCATGGCGATAACCTCGTCGATACAACAGCTGTTCGCGGGCCTGATCAATACGCAAAAGGAATTTGTCTGTAATTTATGGCTGGACTCCCTTTACTGTGCCGTATTTGCCCGTGATATTGCGATAGCCACGGACTACGTGCGCCCCGAGGACGCTTTCCTTGCAGGCCTGTTCCACGATTTTGGACAGATCATTTTCGACGCCAGGTTCCACGAGCAATACATCAAGATAATAAATTCCGAAACCGAGTCCGAGACAATCGCCAAGGAAAATTCGCAGTACGGTGTCAGCCATACCGAACTCGGCGCCAGCATTCTCGAGCAATGGCCGAGCCTGAATCCCGGGATCGCCGACGCCGTTCGCTTCCACCATGAAGAGGAAGAACAGCTGCAGGGTTGCGACATGCTGTGCCAGATCGTTGCCGAAGCCAGCCAGCTGGCGCGCCACTGGAGCCACGAGGGGAGCGTGGATGCCGACTGGAGATCCAGGCTGGTTAGCGACAAGGATCTAAAGAACATCTATATGCACGTCAAGGACAGGGTTACCCAGACGGCAAAGAAAATCGGAATCTCCCTGCCGCGGTCCCGCTGCCTGACCCAGGAGCATCTGTCGCGGGATATCGAAAAGGAAACCATCAAACTCGCGCGCAAAATCAGGAATGCCTCGCTATCCAGGGTCATTAATCCGGAACACCAGTTTTCGGCGATCCCGGAATCTCCGAGGGCACTGCTGGATAAAATTGCGCGCGAGATGCAGTTTTTCTTCTCTATTTCCGATGTGGCCCTGTTGCTTCACGATCCGCAGGATGGCGGATTTCTATGCCTTTACCAGATTAGCCACGCCGTTCCGGTGAGCAAGTTTTCCGTCGAGAATAATAATAGTCAGCTCACCCGGAGCTTCGTCAAACAAAGCCAGCTGTGGATCGAGCCCGAAATTCCGGATTACAAGAAATCGCCCATATCGGACCGCCAGATTATTCGCCGGCTGAATCATGATATCGCGCTGAGTTTTCCGCTCAGGCATGAGAAACAGGCGATCGGAACCGTCGTCATCGGTTGTCACAAAACCCAGAAAAACAACCTGGACAAGCTCTCCGACGTCATCTCCAGTTACCTCGAGAACGTTGCCGAAACCTGGTCGGCCGCTAACCAGGATGCGGGCGAGCCGCAGCCGGAGGAAAACGATCAAAACGACATCGACAGGCTGATTCATGAAATCAGCAATCCCCTGAGCGTTATTGGAAATTATATCGACATCCTGAAAGTCAACACGCAGTCGGAAGGCGACGAAAACAACAAGGAAATCGAGGTACTGCAGGAGGAATTGCAGAGAATTCGAAACATCGTCTGGAATTTCAAGGATGGCAAGTACGCGGGCGCGCAGGCGGTTCATCTGAACACGGAACTGGAAAATTGTATCCCGCTGTATGTAAAATCCACCTGTGGCGACAAAGAGGTTCAAATCATGTGGAGCCTCGATCGCAAAGAAGCCGAGATTCAAATCACCCAGGACGCTTTCCGCCAGATTGTTCTGAACCTGGTGAAAAATGCAGTCGAGGCCCAGACTAGCGATGCAGCGATCATGGTTGCCAGCCATCATTTCGTGAATCTCGATGGTATGCTTTACGCGCAGTTCTCGATTTCGGATCGAGGCAAGGGCATTGACGAAAAAATCCTGCAACACCTGTTTTCGCCCCTGGCCAGCGAGAAACAAGGTGCCGGGCGGGGTCTCGGCCTTTCGGTAGTAGCCGACATTATACGGAGCTTCAGCGGCCAGATTAAGTATATGGAAAACGAGGTCGGGGGTGCTTTGTTCGAAGTCCTGATCCCACTGTCAGATAACCAGCAGTCCGGTGAAGTATAAGCAATGGATAACTCCTTGATTAGTTCCGATGAAAATCCTCCTCGATCCGAAAAATCGATCTCGTTCCTGGTGGTGGACGACGACGCCCGCGCCCGCGAAAGCCTGGTAGCGCTGCTAAAACGGCAATGGCCCGATATCACCGAGGCTGAGGATGGCGAAGAAGCCATATCGCTGATTCAGCAACGGCAATACAACCTGATCATCCTCGACCTCAACATGCCCAAAAAATCCGGCGACCAGGTGCTGACCTTCATCCGGGAAAAGAAAATACAGACCACCGTAATCGTCATCAGCGGCGAAACCTCGATCAACAAGGTCACCGATGCGGTGCGCCTCGGCGCCTACGATATTTTCCGCAAGCCCTACAGCTTCGACGAGCTGGAACATTCCATTCGCAACGCGCTGGATAAACTCCTGGTCGAGGACGAAAAAGCCCAGATCCAGAAACGGCTCGAACACTCGGAACAGCTCCATCGCTACATGGTAAACAATTCACCCGATCTGATTTACATCCTGAACCTGAAGGGCGAATTCAGCTTCGTAAACAATAGCGTCAAGCGCCTGCTCGGCTACGAACGGGCCGATCTGATCGGCAAACACTACAGCGAGATTATTGCCGACGAAGACCGCATGAAAGCCGAGTACCTGTTCAATGAGCGTCGCCGGGAAAGCCGCACTAACCGCACCGTCGAGCTCGGGCTGAAGTGTAATGCCGTAAATTCGTCGAAATCATTCCAGACCTCGGTTTGCCCGATAGAGCTCAACTCGATGGGGATATACTCGGTCGACTCGAAAGGTTCGAAAAAGGTCAGCACCTACCAGGGCACCTATGGCGTCGCACGCGATATTTCCAGTCGCAAAAAGGCAGAGAAACTGATCACCTACCAGGCCTACCACGACCTGCTCACCAAGTTGCCGAATCGGGCCATGCTGCTGGACCGGCTGGACCTGGCGGTAAAACAGGCGGCCAGAACCGGCCAGACGCTGATCGTCATGTTTCTCGATCTGGATCGATTCAAATTGATCAACGACAGTTTCGGCCACGTGGTTGGCGATCAACTGCTGGTCGAGGTTGCCGACAGGCTCAAGGCCGAAATCAGGACGGGTGACACCCTGGCCAGGCTCGGTGGCGACGAATTCATGCTGCTACTGCCGCAACCCACGACCCGGCTCCAGGCCGAAAGCGTCGCGCAGAAACTCATCGCGAGCCTGCAGCAACCCTTTTATCTGCGCGGCAAGGAAGTTTACGTCAACGTCAGTATCGGCATAGCGGTGTTTCCCGACGATTCGAACGATATCAATACGCTGATCAAGAACGCCGACATGGCGATGTACGATGTCAAGGCCACCGGCAAGAACGGCTACACCTTTTACGACGACAAACTGGAGCACGCGGCAGCCGAAAAGATTTCGATCGAAAGCGGACTCAGGAAAGCGCTCAAGAACGACGAACTGGAAATTTACTACCAGCCGCAACTGGATGTGACCACCCGACGCATCGTGGGAGTCGAAGCCCTGCTGCGATGGAACCATCCGGAGTTCGGGCTGGTCGAGCCCAACTATTTTATCGAGCACGCCGAGGAATCCCGCATTATCGAGCAGCTCAGCGACTGGGTGCTGCACCGGGTCGCCACCGATCTGTTCGCCAACGAGGATTTCCTGGCGAGCGGCATCAAGGTCAGCATTAATTTATCGGCTTCCGATATCCGCAATAAAAATTTCCCGGAGAGCCTGGTGGCGCTAACCCGGCACTACGGCATCGAGCCGAAGCGCCTGGAAATCGAAATAACCGAAAATATGTTCATGAGCGATATCCAGGCCTGCACCCATAAACTGCAGGTGCTGTCCAACAAGGGAATTTCGATCGCGATCGATGATTTCGGTACGGGTTATTCGTCGCTCAACTACCTGCGGGAATTGCCGGTCCATGCGGTCAAGATCGACTATTCCTTTGTTTCTGAAATCGAGCATTCGGAAAAAGGCGCAGCCCTGGTGGCCGCCATCGTCGGGATGGCCCAGGGACTCGGTATCGATATCGTTGCCGAGGGCGTCGAAAACACCAACCAGTCGGACTACCTGGAGGAGTTGGGCTGCCACGTCATGCAGGGTTATCTGTTCAGCAGGCCCGTCGCGGTTAGCGACTTCCTCGGCAGGATCACAACCCAGAAGGAAAATTATTCCAGTTTGTCCAACGCCTGACCCTTCGGGCCAGTAATCCTGGACCCCGCGGCAAGCATCCGTTGCGGTGTTCGAGGTCCGGTGAAACCCTGATCCCGATCCACTGCGAGTATCGAAGCGCCGCGCACCAGATTCCGGGATATTGCTCAAATAGCAGCTACACTCATTGCAAAGCAAGCGATGGTAAAACAACAGGGAATTCGCGGTCGAGCAACCGCAAATCAGCTGCATGAAAGTACTACAAAGTCTTTTTCCTATTCTGATCCTGTTATTGGGGTCCTTATACGGTTACCAGAAGTATGACCAGTTGCCGGTTTCGGCGACAATCGGGATTACTTACCTGACGCACATGCTGGCGCTGATCGTTGCCGGTTTGAGCATTCGTTTCAGCCGCAGCTCGCTGTTCTTCTATATTTTGCTGGTCGCCGTAACGAACCTGATTTTACGATTTGGCTGGGCCGGCAACGAGCTTGGCTATGGTTTGCTGTCCGCTTTCGTACCGCTGCTGCTCGTCGTATTAACACTGTTGCCCGATCGCGGGATTATCAGCCTGAAGGCGATTACAGCTTACGCGATTTTGCTAGCGGTCAGCGTGTTTTCAATCTTCGTCGTGATGACGTCCCCCGCCTGGGCAATGCAGCTGGTTCTGAGCGACTGGTTGCCGCCGCAGTATTTCGACTGGACCGGTCAATCGCAATCGGTACTGATCGTATCTTTCGCGGCGCTTTACGTTATGCTGACGCTCAGCATTTTGAATCCCTCGCTGCACGTTTCCGCCGGTTTTGGAGTGCTGTTCATGCTCGTCATTCAGCTGCATTTCGGCGATAAGGGCGGCAGCCTGAACGTGTTCACCAGCGCCGCGCTGTTGATGTGCCTGTATGCAATCATGCAGGAAACCTGGCGCATGGCTTACATCGACGAACTGACAGGATTGCCAGGACGGCGCGCGCTGCGCGAAAAGTTTCAGAAAATTAGCGGCTCCTATACCGTCGCGATGCTGGATGTCGATCATTTCAAAAAGTTCAACGATACTTTTGGACACGATGCGGGAGACGCGGTGTTGCGCATGATCGCATCAAAAATGACCCGGATAACCGGTGGTGGCCTGCCCTATCGCTACGGCGGCGAAGAGTTTTCCATCGTATTTACCGGCAAGGGCTCGCGCGAATCGGTACGCCACCTCGAAGCCCTGCGCGAGGAAATCGCGAACAAGCCTTTTATCATCCGGCGGGTCGGCCGCAGGGCCAACGATAACCGTACCGCGCCCGTCGAAAACAATTCGGTAAAGGTTACCGTATCCATCGGTTTCGCGGATTCGGTCGGCAAGGAATCCACGCCCTGGGACATACTGAAACGGGCGGACCAGGCACTCTATCGCGCCAAGGGCAAAGGCCGTAACTGCGTCAGCGAATGATATAGCGCTTAGTCCTGATTCTCGCGTTTAACGCTTAATGCCTTACCCGTGCAGCATAACGGATTCACAATCGGATCAGGCATCGCAATCGACCTGCACATCGTCCGACAGCGGTATCGACTGGCACAGCAGGATGTAGCCCAGTTCGAGATCGCGCCGGGAAAGAACGTTGTTCTGTCGCATTTCCACCTCGCCGGCGAGCTTCAGAACCATGCAGGTTCCACAGTGCCCTTCCCGGCACTGGAACGCGGGATCAAGATCGGCGTCGATCATGCAATCCAGCAGCACCGCTCCAGGTCGATAATCCAGCTGGTGCTCGATGCCGTCGAGCGTCACGCGGAAACTTTTGACATCGTCACCATTCGGAGGCCTGGTACTCATTCGACTAGTCCAGCAGCCAGATTTCGTCGCCGGCCCTGACCGTACCTTCCGTGAGTACCGCGGCGTAGACCCCGGCGAAACCGTCGTGTTTCCTGGCAATATGCCGCAGAATCCGCGGCTGGGTCTCCGCCGTGTCGGGATCGATGGTGATCGATTTGCAGCGCGGGTCGAGTTCGCGCACCATGATTTCGAGACGCTCACCGACCTTCAGCCTGCGATTGACGAGTTCATTTTCGTAGAACCCGTTCGCAGAATCCCAGTCCACGTAAAAATTCGCGCGGAAGCGGCGCTGATCGAGCTCCAGCCCGGTTTCCTGCTCCAGCTGCGCCAGGGTTTGATGCGAGAACAGCGACAACGGCCGACAGTCGACCGCGTTCTTCTGCGTGAAGTGCAGAGTTAGCGCGCCTTCGGACTTGTCGCGCAGGCTGGCGAGAAATGCGGGATCCTCCACATCAAGCGTCTGACCATCGGGGGTTTCGATTTCGAGCGCGAAGGCATCGGCCAGCGGATAAGGCGGGTTCAGCGAACCCTTGAACGCCGCTTCCAGCGCCGGCGGTTTCAGCGTGGATTCACGATGCCTGTAGCTGGCCCTGTAAAGGACAAATTCTTCCTGCTCGCGATTGGTGTGCCAGGGGAACTCGGGCGGCGCGTCAGAGGACGAAATCGCGTAAAGGCGATCGCCCATGACGCCGGTATAGGCGACAAAAACGTCTTCGACCTGCTCGCCGCGCATGCTTTTCACAGGATAGCGCCACACGCTTGTCAGTTTTCCGATCCTGTTCACTTTCGCTTCACCTCGATATCCCCTTGCCGATTTAGTCAATAGACACGGCGACTTCCGGCGCCATTTAGAAATCGGACATTATCATGCCGCGACGGTTCGTGGCCAACAATGACCGACGGCCTGGTTTCTTTTTCGAGGACTGGATATTGACCCGTAAAATTCGGACAATGTCGGCTAGCCATGCCGGCCCGACTGCCACGACACGAGATTCGCAAACAATAACCAAATTGATGTACGCAAATAACCAGACTGGAATGCAATATGAAGCGTGACCCCCGCTACGACGTCCTGTTCGAGCCCGTAAAAATCGGGCCGGTCACGGCCAGGAATCGATTCTACCAGGCGCCCCATTGCAACGGCATGGGCCGCACCTTCCCCTCCAGCATGGCCGCTATGCGCGGGATCAAGGCCGAGGGCGGCTGGGCCGTGGTATCGACCGAGCAGATTGATATCCACCCGTCGAGCGACTTTACCCCCGCAACCGAGTGTCGGCTGTGGTCGGACCAGGACATACCCTATCTCGCGCGCATGTGTGACGCCGTGCACGAGCACGGTGCGCTGGCGTCGACCGAGCTGGTGCACAACGGTAAATGGGCCGGCAACCTCTACAGCCGGGAAGTTCCGCTGTTCCCGAGCCACATGCCGGTGCCGACCCACAATTTTCCGGTGCAGGCACGCGCCATGAACAAAGCCGATATCCGCGCCTACCGACGCTGGCACCTGGACGCCGTCAAACGGGCAAAAAAAGCCGGCTTTGACATCATCTGCTGCTATGCCGGGCATAACCTGTCGCTGGCCGGCATGTTTATGCTGCCGCGTTATAATTTTCGCACCGACGAGTATGGCGGCAGTCTCGAAAACCGGGTGCGGCTGTTCCGCGAGATTATCGAAGACACGAAGGAGGCCGTAGGCGACACCATGGGTGTCGTGGTGCGCTTCTCGGTCGACGAGTTGCGGGGTGCCGACGGGATAGAAGCCCACAAGGAAGGTCGCGAAATCATCGAAATGCTGGCCGAGTTGCCAGATCTATGGGACGTCAACGTCGCCGAATGGGACAACGACAGCATGACCAGCCGCTTTGCCGACGAGGGTTACCAGGAACCCTTCATCGAGTTCGTCAAACAGGTCACCACCAAACCGGTAGTCGCGGTAGGCCGCTACACGACGCCCGATCGCATGGTGTCTCTCGTTAACAAGGGTGTCGTCGACATGATCGGCGCGGCGAGACCGTCGATCGCCGATCCGTTCCTGCCGAAAAAAATCGAGGAAGGCCGAATCGAGGACATACGCGAGTGCATCGGCTGCAACATCTGCGTCGCCTGGGACAACATGGCCGCGCCGATGCGCTGTACCCAGAATCCGACCAAGAGCGAGGAATGGCGACGCGGCTGGCACCCGGAACGCATCGCGCCCAAAGCCGACGATGGTGCGCTGCTGGTGGTTGGCGCCGGGCCGGCAGGGCTGGAGGCCGCACTCGCCGCCGGGCGCCGCGGCCATGACGTGATACTGGCAGATGCCGCCGCAGAACTGGGAGGGCGCGTGACCCGCGAAAGCCGGCTGCCGGGCCTGGGCGCCTGGGCCCGGGTGCGGGATTATCGAACCTACCAGATTTCGCAGATGGCTAACGTCGAGGTGTATAAATCCAGCCTGCTCGACGCGGACCAGATTCTCGAATTCGGGGCCGCGCATGTCGCCATCGCAACCGGCGCGCGCTGGCGACGCGACGGTTACGGACGTCAACACCAGTTCCCGATTGCAGGCACCGATGGAGATAATTTGCTGACGCCGGACGACATCATGGCCGGCACGCGTCCGCAGGGCAGCGTGCTGGTTTACGACGACGATCATTACTACATGGGCTCGGTGATCGCCGAACAGCTGGTGGCGGACGGCTGCCAGGTGACGCTGGTAACGCCGGATGCACGGGTCGCGTCCTGGACCGACTACACCCTAGAACAGCACCGCATCCAGGCGCGCCTGCTGGAGGTCGGAGTCGACATCGTCACCAGCCACGAACTGCAGGAAATCACCGACGACAGCGTCGCTGTGGGCTGCATTTACTCCGGAAAATCGCGGCTACTGGCGGCATCGTCGGTGGTCATGGTGACATCGCGCTTACCCGAAGATAGCCTGTACCAGGAGCTCGCAGCCACGCCGGATCGCCTGCGCGCGGCCGGTATCGAGACGTTCAGGCCGATTGGCGATTGCCACGGACCCGCGACCATCGCCGCCGCGGTTTACGAGGGTCACCGCTTTGCCCGCGAGCTCGGCGAGCGGGTCGACGAGATCCCGTTCCGCCGCGAGATCACCGAGCTGGCGCCCGAATTTAAACTGCCCTGATAACGCAAGCTCGGCGAGTCATCCACCGAGCGCTGATTTCCTGTCCGGCAGGACTAGCTCAGTTCACCGCGCGCGGGGTAATCTTTTTCCAGGGCGAACTTGAGGCCGCCGATAATTTCGCGAAAATGCGGGCGCGCGAACGGCATGGTGCTGACTTGCGCCCAGTAAAGCGTGTTGTCCGGGCGCACGATGAAGATGCCGGGCTCGTTGAACTCGGCGGGCTCCTCGATGCCGATCGACGTCAGGCCGCGACCCGCGGAGCGATGCAGCCCCCAGTCGCGGCACTGCTCGACGCTGATACCGTAACCGATCTTGAGATTACTCAACTTCCAGTCCTGCCGTGCCTGCGCCGCCCGCTCCTGAGTATCGGTGCTCAACACGAGTACGGAAACTCCGATGTCGCCAAAGTCGGAGGCCAGTTTATCCAGCTCGCCGATGTACTTTGAGCAGATCGGGCAATGCAGGCCGCGGTAGAACACGGCCATGGTGAAATTCTCGGGATTCTGATCGGCCAGCGACCAGGGGCCGTCGAGGGTTTCGACCTCCAAAGCCGGTACCGGTTGGCGGGGTTTTAATACCTTCACAGAGCGCTCCTGAAGTTGTTTTTTTGTAAACGCAAACCATAACCAAAAACTACCCGACCTGTATAGCTAAATTCGAGATTGGGCCGCCTTGCTTAATTGATACGCGTCAAGATGCCCGAAACAGGCCGATGTTAGGATCGCCGCATAATAACGACGGGAAAATGGCATGACCGATACTGATAACGCGCGCCTGATCGAACTGGATACCAGCGAACCGATCTGGGAGAGTTTCTTCACGGTGTTCCCGCTCGTCATCGTCGGCACCCGCGAGGCCGATGGCAGCGACGATCTCGCGCCCAAGCATCTCGCGATCCCGATGAGCTGGCAGAATCACTTCGGCTTTGTCTGCACCCCGCGCCACAACACTTACCAGAACATTCAGCGCGACAAGGAATTTGCCGTCACTTACATGCGCCCCTCGCAAACCGTGCTCGCAAGCCTGGCGGCGAGCCCACGCTGCGACGACGGCAGCAAGCCGATTACCGAGGCCATGCCGACCTTTGCCGCGGAATCGGTCAAAGCCTCTTTCATCCAGGATGGTTACCTGTTCCTCGAGTGCGAACTGCAACAGATAGTCGATAATCTCGGGGATAACTCGCTGATCATCGGCCGTATCGTCCGCGCCCGCGTGGCCGAGGATGCGTTGCGCACCTCTGACCGCGACGACGAAGACCTGGTCTATACCTCTCCGCTGCTGGCTTACCTGTATCCGGGCCGTTTCGCCGAAATCAAAAACAGCAACAAGCTGCCGTTTCCCGCAGGCTTCAAAAGGTAGATCCGACGATGGGCGAAAAACAGGAAGTACTTTCTCACCTGCGCACGCAGCAGGACTCGATGACGGCGCTGCTCAAGGACCTGGTGCTGATGGAAACCCCGTCCACCGAGCCCGCGGCCCAGGCGCAGATACGCGATCGCCTGAAAGCCGAGTTCGAGGAAATCGATTACCGCGTCAACCTGATCCCCGGCCGTAGTTCCGGCGGGCATATCTACGCCTCGGCGAAGTACCGTGGCCGACAACAACCCGCGCAATTAATGCTCGGGCATTGCGACACGGTATGGCCGATCGGCACGCTGCAGAGCATGCCGCTGCTGATGGAAGCGAGCACCCTGAGCGGGCCCGGGGTTTATGACATGAAGGCCGGGCTGGTGGAAATGATTTACGCGCTGCGAACGATCGAGTCGCTGGGACTCAGACCCAGCGTCGCGCCGCTGTGCTTTATCAATTCCGACGAAGAAATCGGCAGCCGCGAATCCACGCGTTACGTACGCGCGCTGGCACAGCGCGTCGATCGCTGCATGGTGCTCGAGCCGTCGCTCGGCCCCAGCGGCAAGTACAAGACCGCGCGCAAGGGTGTCGGCCGCTTCGAGGTCACCGTGCAGGGTAAGGCCGCGCACGCCGGACTGGACCCCGGCGCCGGCGCCAGCGCCATTCTCGAACTGTCGCACGTGATTCAGAAACTGTTCGAGTTGAACGACCCGGAACACGGCACTTCGGTCAACGTCGGCGTCATCGACGGCGGCATCAGGCCTAACATGGTCGCTCCGCAAAGCCGCGCGATCATCGATGTCAGGGTGCAGACCAAGGCCGACGCCAAGCGTATCGAAACCGCGATTCACGACCTCGAGGCCGAAACCGAGGGAGTTATACTGACCATCGAGGGCGCCATCGGCCGGCCGCCGATGGAGCGCACCGAAAGCAACCAACAGCTCTGGCGGGTGGCGCAACAACTGGCCGAAGATCTCGATCTCGATCTCGACCAGGGCACGGCCGGCGGCGGTTCCGACGGCAACACCACCAGCCTTTATACCGCCACGCTCGACGGCATGGGCGCGGTCGGCGACGGCGCCCACGCTCATCACGAACATATCAATATCGATCTGCTGCCCGAACGCTGCGCCCTGCTGACCCTGCTGCTGCTGGCACCGCCACTACAAACCTGATTCGAGGAGCCCAGACATGATTCGTCCCTTTCTTGCATCTGTAACCCGAATTTCCGACCTGACACCGGATAACTTCACGACGACACCGCTGGCGCGCGAACACTGGGGCACCGGTGACTACGTTGTCGGCAAGGTACTCGATACGCGCGGTCAGATGAAAGCGCTCGAGCTTCCCGGCGGGCGCATGATCGAAGTGATGGAGGGCGATCTCGTGGTCGGTGCCTTCGGTACGCGGGTCGCAACGCTGGAAGCCGTCGGCGACTGGCGCTCGATCGACGACTCGGGCAAGCTTAACGCGCTCACGGCCGCCGGCCTGTTCGGCAAAACCACGTCGCTATCACCTTTTTTATCGTCGCCGATGCCGCTGCGCTACCACGGGCACGTCATGCGCAACGACGAAAAGGTAACCATGCGGGGCAGCCTGCCCGCAATCGGCCACACGACATTCGATACGCCGGTGATCCTGATCGTCGGCACCTCGATGTCGGCCGGTAAAACCATGTCCGGGCGCGTCATCGTGCACCTGCTGTCGCAAATGGGGCTGAAAGTCGTGGGCGCCAAGCTGACCGGTGCGGCGCGCTACCGCGATATGCTCAGTTTTTCCGATGCGGGCGCCAGCGCAATTTACGATTTCGTCGATGCCGGGCTGCCGTCTTCGGCGGTGGATGAAGCAACCTACCGTGAGGCGCTGCCCTACCTGTTATCGCTTATCGCAAAGGAAAAGCCGGATGTCCTGGTGGCCGAGGCCGGCGCCTCGCCGCTGGAACCCTATAACGGCTCTATCGCCAAGGAAATGATTCGTGATCACGTCAAGTTCAAGCTGCTCTGCGCCCAGGACCCCTACGCCGTCATAGGCGTCCAGCAGGCGTTCCAGCGGTCGCCCGACCTGGTGGCCGGCGGCGCCGCCAACACCGACGCCGGAATCGCGCTGGTGAAGAAGCTGGCCGGACTGCAGGCGCTCAACCTGATGAACCCGGCGAGTCACGATCAACTCGCGCAAATGCTGCGCCAGGCGCTCGATTTGTAACCACGCCCGATCACGGCAAGGCATAAACTTCACGCTATCCGTTTGCGGTGAGATTAAATACACTATCGGCCTGGTAATAACTGGCTGATCGAGAACCCGATTGAATTCCAAGACCCGAATTGCGGTGGTTGGCGCCGGCGTCGTCGGCCTGAGTTGTGCCCTTTGGCTGCAGCGTAAAGGCTTCGAAGTTACCCTGATCGATCCCGACGACCCGGGCACCGGCACCTCGTCCGGTAATGCCTGCACCATCGCCGAGTACGGCTGTATCCCGGTCAACAGCCCGGATCTGTTCAAACGCTTGCCATCGCTGCTGTTTTCCTCGGACAGCCCGCTGAGCATGGACCTCGGCTACGTGCTGTCGCATCCCGCGTGGATGATCGAGTTCCTATTGAACTGCCGTGAACAAAAGGTAGACCGAATCATCCGCCTGCTCGGCAAGTTACTGGCAAAAGTCTATGACGGACTCGATCCGCTACTCGAGATGGCCAACGCGCGCGACCTGCTGGCGCAGCAGGGTTTCATGCACGTCTATCGCGACCAGCGGGAATTCGAAGCCGCCAAACCATCGAACCAGAAACGACGCGCGCAGGGTTCGAACTTCGTCGAACTGGACCGCGCGGATATCGAGGAGCTCGAGCCCAATCTCAAGTTTCCGTTCCAGCGCGGCCTGTTGTTCGACAGCATCAGCCACGTGCTCGATCCGCTGGCGCTAAGCCAGCGTTACTTCGAATGCTTTCAACAAAATGACGGGGAATACCTGCGCCAGCGCGCGCTCGAAGTTATCCACGGCGATGGATCGGTTCAGATCAGGCTCGACAACGGCACATACGTCGAGGCCGAGCGCGTCGTCATAGCCGCGGGCGCATTCTCGAAGTCGATCGAGGGTATCCCGACCAGGCTGCTGAAACTCGATACCGAGCGCGGCTACCACGTGCAGTACAGCAACATGCAGCACCTGCTGAACCGGCCGGTCAGCTGGCATCACGCCGGCTTTTACGCGACCCCGATGAACCGCGGTCTGCGCTTCGCCGGCACCGTCGAGATCGCGGGTTACCGCAAGCAGATGAATCCCCGTATTATCGACTACCTGACGCGCAAATCGCGTGAAATGCTCGAGCTACCCGAAAAGCCCGACCAGGAGTGGCTCGGCTTTCGCCCTACCTGTCCCGACGCCCTGCCCGTGATCGGTTTCAGCACCGTGTCGGAATTCATCATTTATGCGTTTGGCCACCACCACCTCGGGCTGACGCTGTCCGGGATCACCGGCAAACTGGTCGCTGAACTGGCAAACGGCGAAGATCCAAGCCACAATATAACCCCGTTCAGTCCACGCAGATTTTTATAACAATGAGATTCGACGATAAAAGCGTAGTAATCACCGGAGGGGTCGGCGGCATCGGTCAGGCGCTGGTCGAACTGTTTGCCGTCGAGGGCGCTAATGTGCTGTTCTCGGACCGCAGCGAGGAAGATTGCGGCGATCTCAGCGAAGCGCTCAAACGCAAGGGCCTCGACACCCATTACCTGGCGGGCGACCTGCGCCAGAAAAACTATTGTGAAGCGCTCATCGCCGAGGCGGTGCTCACCTATGGCGGCGTCGATATTCTGATCAATAATGCCGGCATCATCCCGCGCGGCAATATTCTCGATACCACCGACGACATGTGGTTCAGCGCGCTCGACGTTAACCTGACCGCGGTATTTTACCTGTGCCGCGCCGCGATTCCGCAGATGCAGAAGGCCGGCGGCGGCGCGATCGTCAACACCTCTTCGACCTGGGGTATTTACCCGGGGCCCGGACACATCGCCTACTGCACCAGCAAGGCCGCGCTGGCCGCGCTGACCAAAAGCCTGGGGCGGGATCACGCCCCCGACGGCATCCGCGTCAACGCGGTCTGCCCCAACGAGGTCAACACCCCGATGCTGCGCAGCGGTTTCATCGCCCGCGGCATAGACCCGAACAACGCGATCGAGGAGCTTGGGAAAACCGTACCGCTGGGGCACATCGCCGAACCCGCGGAAATCGCCGACGTCATCGCTTTTCTGGCCTCGAACGACGCACGATATGTCTGCGGCGAAACGGTCGAGGTCAGCGGCGCCAAGCCGGTTTACGGCTAGCGGATGAGTAGCCTCGCGGGCAAGGTCGCCGTCGTCACCGGGGGTGGCCAGGGCATTGGCCTCGGCATTAGCCAGGCAATGCTTGCCGCCGGCGCGCAAGTCCTGGTGGCGCAACGCAGCCCGTTACCCGAAACCCTGCCGGGGGCGAGCTGGATCGAGACCGACCTGTCGCGGCCCGATAGCTATGCCACCATCGCCGCGGCCGCGAAAACGCAGCACGCCGGCATCGATATCCTGGTGAATAACGCCGGGTTCATGTTCGAAAAAACCATCGACGAGATGCAGCTCGAAGACTGGAACCAGATGCTCGCGGTCAACCTGACCGCGCCGCTGTTCCTGAGCAAGGCGCTGTTACCGCTGCTGCGCCACAACGGCGGCGGCAGCATTATTCATATCGGTTCGATCGAAGGCCTCGCGGCGAACCCGGAGCACGCCGCCTACTGTGCGACCAAGGGCGGTGTGCACGCGCTCACCAAGGCCATGGCGGTCGATCTCGGCAAGGACAGGATTCGGGTCAACGCAATCGCCCCGGGCTGGATTCGATCGGCCTTGAGCGATGACTACATCAATGCGCAGCAGGACCCTGACGCGGCCTGGAAAGGCCTGTACCAGATGCACCCATCGGGTCGCATCGGCGAACCGGAAGATGTCGGCAAACTCGCGGTTTATCTCGCCGGCGACGACTCTGAATTCATCACCGGGCAGGTCATCGTCATCGACGGCGGCAGAACCAGCAAGCTCCCCCTGCCATTCTGAGCCTGGAACTCGGCGATTGCGCCGATGTAATCCACGGGCTAAAAGTATTTCGATGAGCTCGAAGTTGACGTTGACATTGCACGAGGTCAGAATGCCAGCACTGTTTCGACAATGCCCGCTTTTGATCCCGAAGGACTCAGAATGCGCGCCGCAACCGGTTAATCGAATGAGCAACGTTTTTCCCCGCAACTGCAAGATAACCAACCCGCTCGCGGTACAGGGCGAAGGGGTTTATATAATCGATCGGACCGGCAAGCGCTACCTGGATGCTTCCGGCGGTGCCGCGGTTTCCTGTCTCGGGCACGGCGACCCCAAGATCGTCGCAGCCATCAACAGCCAGCTGGAACGTCTCGAGTTTGCGCATACCGGCTTTTTCAGCAGCGTCCCGGCCGAGGCACTGGCCGAATTACTGATCAAGGAAGCGCCGGGCGATCTCGATCGAGTCTATTTCGTGTCAGGCGGTTCCGAGGCCGTCGAGGCCGCGATCAAACTCGCGCGCCAGTACTTCGTCGAGATCGGCCAGCCTTCGCGCCACCGCGTCATCTCGCGGCTGCAGTCTTATCACGGCAACACCCTGGGTGCGCTCGCGGCTGGCGGCAACCTGTGGCGGCGCGAAAAATTCAACCCGCTGATGATCGAAACCTCGCTTATCTCGCCCTGCTACGCTTACCGCGGACAGCAGGACGACGAGTCTGAATTCGATTACGGTCAGCGTGTCGCGAATGAGCTCGAGGCTGAAATTCTGCGTCTCGGTGAAGCGCAAGTGATGGCGTTTATCGCCGAACCGGTGGTCGGCGCAACCCTGGGCGCGGTGCCCGCGGTGGAAGGCTATTTCAAGCGTGTGCGCGAAATCTGCGATCAATACGGGGTATTGCTAATTCTCGACGAAGTCATGTGCGGCATGGGACGCACCGGCAGCCTCTATGCCTGCGACCAGGACGGCATCGCGCCCGATATCATGACCATCGCCAAGGGACTCGGCGCGGGTTACCAGCCGATCGGCGCGATGCTTTGCAGCGACAAAATTTACCGCGCTATCGAACAGGGCTCGGGCTTCTTTCAGCATGGACATACCTACCTTGGCCATCCCGTGGCCTGTGCCGCGGCACACGCGGTGGTCAAAAAGATCATGGACCGGCGCATGCTCGACCGGGTGTTGTCACAGGGCGTGCGCCTGCACAAGGCCTTACTCGACAAGTTCGGGGAACATCCGAACGTCGGCGATATTCGCGGCCGCGGTCTTTTCTACGGCCTCGAATTCGTGCGCGAGCGCGACAGCAAGGCGCCGTTCCCGCCGGAACTCGCGTTCAACAAAAAACTCAAACAAAACGCTTTCGAGGCCGGTCTGATCTGTTATCCAATGGGCGGTACCCTGGACGGTCAGCAGGGCGATCACGTGCTGCTGGCCCCACCCTTTATCATCGAAAATACGCACATCGACGAAATCGTCGACAAGCTCGACACTGCGATCAAAGCCACGTTGCGCAACCTTTGATGCGTGAAGTCGTTATCATGGTGGCGCCGAACGGCGCCCGCAAAACCCGGTCCGATCATTCGAGCCTGCCGGTTTCCATCGAAGACACCGTCAGTGAAGCGGCGCTGTGTCGCGCCGCCGGCGCCAGTGCGCTGCATGCGCACGTGCGCGGCGCCAACGACGAGCACGTGCTGGACGCCGGGCTTTACCGGGAGCTGACCGCCGAAATGGCGCAGCGCGTTCCCGGGATGCTGGTGCAGATCACCTCCGAGGCGGTCGGCATTTATTCGCCGCGGCAGCAGGTCGACTGCATCGAGGCGGTGAAGCCGGAGATGGTAAGCATGTGCCTGCGTGAAATCAGCTCTGGATTCGAGCAACCCGACTTCGCGCGACAATTCTTCGAATGGTGCGACGATCACCGGGTACACGTCCAGCACATCGTTTTTTCGGCCGAAGAGTTCCAGCATTTCCTCGAGTACCGCGACCAGGGCGTGATCCCTGCCGGACATCGCTGCGTGCTGTTCGTGCTCGGGCGCTACAACGTCAACTTCCAGTCTGAGCCCGCCGATCTCGAGCCCTTTCTCAGACATGACCTGAGCGGCCTCGACTGGTTTACCTGTGCCTTCGGTCGACGCGAGCAGGAATGTGTCATGACCGCAATCGAGGCCGGCGGCAACGCCCGGGTCGGTTTCGAAAACAACCTGTACCTGCCAGGCGGTGAGGTAGCGCCCAACACCGCGGCCCTGGTGACGAGCCTGGTCGGCGCCATCGAGTCCAGCAACCTGGCCGTTGCTGATTGCAAACGGGCGCGTCAGTTGCTCGGCATTCGCAGCGCGTAAACCAGCATCAGCGTCGCGATGGCACAAAACGCGGCCAGCAGTATCGTAATCGCAAAAAACGACACCTGCCATTGCAGCAGTGTGCCAACCGCCGCCGGGCCCAGCGCCGACGAAAACACCATGATTGCGTTGGTCAGCGATTTGATCGCGCCGAGATGCCTGGGGCCATACAGCTCCGCCCACAGCGCGCTTAAACCCGTGAAGTAAAGCCCCGACGTCATCCCCTGCAGCAGCATGAATGCCCACACCAGGTACTCGTGGCTGGACAGGTTGATGACCAATAGCGACAGTCCCAACGGCAACAGGAAAAACGGCAGCACCCGGCGCGCGCTGAAACGATCGATCAGGGCGCCGGAGTAGATGGTCACCGTTACCGAGACGATCGAATACAACCAGTAATTCCCGGTCACCCACAGGCTGCTCCAGCCCTTGGCACGAGCGATCTCGTCCGGAAAGAAGAATAGCGCGGTGCCGATCATCGGCGTCGCAATCATCGCCGGCAGCAGGTAGTAAAAACGCACTTCAGACAGCATTTGCCGGCGCGTGTAGTCACTCTGCCCACCCGTTTCGGCGGCTCTTTGGTCGAGCGCGGCGGTATGGTTCGCGTGCCGCAGCCTCTGCCCCTTTAGCAGCCACAGCGCCGGCACCAGGGATAACAGCACCACGAGCGCCACTACCTGGAAAGTGTCGCGCCAGCCCCATAGCGTCGCCGCGTATAAACCCGCCACCGGCAGCAACGCTTCGCCAAAGGCATAACCGATCGCGGCCAACGCAATCGCCTTGCCGCGGTCGTGATCGTAATAGCGCGCCATCGACGTGATGCCGGCGTGGCTGGCAAGCCCCTGGCCAAACTGGCGCAGCATAAAAATGGCGACCACCAGCAGCAGCGGCGAGGTAACCGAGCCCATCACCAGGCAGGCGGCGGCAAGCCCGGCCAGGACCAGGCCGGTAAACAGGCGCAGGTCGAGGCGATCGATCAGCGTGCCGCTCCAGTTGATCACCAGCGCCGAGGCCAGCGTGCCGAGCATGTAGGTTTGTCCCCAGCTGCCGGCGTCGAGGCCGAAATCGGCCCGGATTCCCGGGCCGAATACGCCGATAAAATAGGTTTGCCCCGCGCTCGACAGGAACGCGAGAAAAAAACCGAATCCAAGAAAACGGGGATTGGCGCGGGCGAAACGCCAGTAATCGACAAGCATCAGGTGTTGTTATTATGCCGGATCATGAGGGGCGCAACACTAGCAGGAAATTCGCTGAAAACCCAAGCTTCCTGAGGCTGTGCATCGATTTTGGCCGACGTTTGCCGGTGGGGGTACAGAAACCTTTGCGGCTAGCCTAGACCGAACAGTTTTTTAACCTTCGCAGGCAGGCCGTTCGAGTCTTCCCGCTCGTTCGTAAAGTACTCTTGCACCAGTTCCCTGCGTATCTTCTGCCGTCGACGTTCGGCACGATCTCTGCCGACAGCAACGCTTACCACCTGGGTAAAATCGGTAATCAGGCTATTATCGGTCGCATCTGTCATATCGGTTGTTTCTGTATCACGTAATTTGGTTTCGTCGATCATTCCGCCAAGCCTGCAAAACATGAATTTCGATCCTGCTGCTCGCACTGGCTCTACTTATAAAGGTAAGCCGTCCGCACAGAATATCAGCTGGATTTCGGCGCGGCATCGCCCGTATGGGTTAAATTACCGGTTTATCCGTTACCACGGAAAAATGACCGATTTAGGGGCTCCAGCCCTTCTGGAATCACGGTTTTTGATGCTAGAAGCTGGGACGTTGAATTGGAAACGGTCCGGGGGGCGGCTTGGGATAGGTGTCGCCCGGTCTGTGCCCTCTGCCATCTCTATCCTTTTTCTTTTCTTCTTCCGCGGGAATCAGTTCCTCGCGTTCCAGCGCCTCCTCGAGCGCCCTGGCTTGTTCTTTTTCCCTGGCCTCCTGTTCCCGCGCCAGGCGATCCTGCTCCATTTTCTTCAACTGCTCCTGAATGCGCTTATTGGCATCTTCCGTATCGACCGGGGTCACGTTCGCCTCGGGGACCTCGACTTCCTTGACCCCGGATTCGCTGTCGACAGGTTTTTGATCCGAGTAGTGCGTAACCCCTTCCTCATCGACCCACTTTTTAACCGTCTGCGCTGGCGCCGAACCTGCGGCAAAAATCGAACCCAGGAGGATACTGATGGCAATGACTGGTTTTCTCATGTGTTCAGACTCGGTGTTCGGGTGGTGAATCGGCTATGCTGAGGACAGCTTATATCCAATCTAACTAGGGCTACAAGCGGCAATTATCAAGTACCGAAGCACAGGGGTTTCGCGAAAGCACCGACAAACCGTATACTTTGTCATCCGTATAAGACGAAATCTCTACTCGGGGTAAACATGGCGGCAATACATCCACAACTGGCTGACGACTGCATCCACCTGGGCCGCTTCCGGTTATGCCATCTCCTGTTAATGAACGATCGCAACTATCCCTGGTATATCCTGGTACCCGATCGCGACAACATCCAGGAGATTTACCAGCTGGCGCCCGACGATCGCCAACAGTTACTCGCCGAATCCTGTTTATTGTCGGAATTCCTGATGGACGAATTCGACGGCGACAAACTCAATGTCGCGGCACTGGGAAACCAGGTGCCGCAGCTGCACCTGCATCACATCGTGCGTTTTGAAACCGACCCTGCCTGGCCGACACCGGTGTGGGGTAAACAACCGTCGCTGCCCTACACCGACGAGGCGCTGGACGAGATCAGATCGCTATTCGCGCTCGCCGGGCTGGACGGCTTCGAAAACCACCTCGACAGCTAGCGCGGATATGTCTAACTTTCCCGATCGCAAGTCGCTCGATATGACGCCACCGCCGCATCTCGAGGATATTACAGTCGCTACCGAAACGCTGGGATTCGACATGGCGTCGATCCCGACCACCGGTGCGCTGCTGCGCACGCTGGCTCGGGCAAAACCTGCGGCTAACGTTCTCGAACTCGGTACCGGCACCGGTATGGCAACTTGCTGGCTGCTCGACGGACTCGATGCAGACGGTCACCTGGTTACGGTCGACATAGACCCGGTGGTGCAGCAGGTGGCCAAGATCAACCTCGGCTACGATCCGCGCATCAACTTCGTCGAACAGGACGGCAGCGAGTTTCTGCAAAATACGCAAACTCTCAGGTTCGACCTGATTTTCGCCGATGCGTTGCCGGGTAAATTCAGCGAGCTCGACGAAGCCCTGTCGTTGCTGGCCGATAACGGGGTCTATGTCTGCGACGACTTGCTGCCGCAGGAAAACTGGCCGGTTTATATCGAGACAATGCGGGCGCGGCCAGAACTGGAGGTCGAGTTCTGGGAATGGTCGAGCGGCATTCTGCTGGCGCGGAAAACAGCTGCATAACAACTAAAACGTCTTCCAGCCGGGCTTGCAACCGGCTCGGCGCAGGCGATTCCTGACGGAAAGTCCCGATATTTAATGCCGGTGGAAGGGCATAGCGCTACTTCGGGTATAGTGATTGAAAAGCGGCACGCCGCGAAGCAGTCTGCAGGCTTCGATCAAAAGGTAAGTGCGCATGAACTGGAAAAAGTGTTTTCACCCGCTTTTACAGCGGCTGATGATCGCAAGCCTGTTGCTGGCAAGTCCCGGGAGTGCCCGCGCGAGCGAGTCAGACCCCTGGACCTATGCCCATATTCCACTCGCCGACTCCGCCGCCGCGATTAGCGAGCAACTTTCCAAATCGATAAAAACGATTATCGCTCGGGTTAACACCATGCACCAACCCGATACCCAAACGCCTGGCGATATAGAGCTGGAGTTCGCCTTTTTCGCCGAGCACCGGGCGCAGTTCATTCGTGATTACACCTGGGGCGTATTCGAACGCTGCATCGGCAGCAATAGCTGCGCTGACTGGTCACAGATCGAACGGATCCAGATGTATCCCGAGGAAAGCGTTTATGGTGCCGCGGGATGGCGATACATTCCCGCGCGCTTTCACCTCGCATCGATCGTCAACGTTTGCGGCGTACGTATGGGCGCCGACAAGCTGACACATTTTTTCGATGATGGATTTCACTACTACAACGCGCTGCGCAGCAAGCGCAGGAAACTCGAACCGGAAGATATCAGGCAACTGTCGATGGTCTTCGAACTCAGTTACATGGGCACCCGGATTACCGGCATTGCGAGCCGCGCCGACATCGAGGCCAACCTGGCTGGCGTGCAGTACTACGGCGAGCTTTTCGGTGGCGAGTCTCCCATGATCGGGCGCGACCTCGACGGCCGCCTGGTCATGCTGCGGCGCCCGGACATTTGCGACTATGTCACCCGGCAGTACGACGAACGTATCCTGCCCAACGAGTACCGGTTTAGCCTGATAGACACGCCCCGTGCGCGCGAGCGCGGCCGCGAGCTCTCCACAATCATTCAACAACGCAGCGCACACTCGGCCTCCCTGGCCAGGGAATTGAGCCTGCACGGTTTATATCGAGACAATGCGGGCGCGGCCAGAACTGGAGGTCGAGTTCTGGGAATGGTCGAGCGGCATTCTGCTGGCGCGGAAAACAGCTGCATAACGACTAAAACGCACATCCAGCGGCTAGGCCGAACCTTTACAGCATCTGGTTAATGTTCGGGATGGCGGGTTATCGAACGTAGCCAATCACGGACACGAAGTGGCTGGCGGATCCGGCCAGCACGAAAAAATGCCAGATGCCGTGGGCATGGGTTAACCGATTCATCTTGTCGAGGACGTAAAAAAATACGCCGGCGGTGTAGGCAATCCCGCCCGCGGTCAACCACCACAAGCCCATCTCCGGCAGTGCCTCCCTGAGGCTGGCGAAGTCGAAAGAGCAGGCCCAGCCCATGCCCAGGTAAATTACCAGCTGACCGGCCTTGACGGCGCGACCGGACAAGAATAACTCGCTCAGGATACCCGCCAGCGCCAGAGCCCAGATAATGCCCATGATCAGGAATCCGTTACCGTCGCGCAGACTGACCAGCATGTAGGGCGTATAGGTTCCGGCGATCAGCAGGTAGATCGCGACATGATCGAGTACCTTGAAGATTCGCTTCAAATGGGGTGGATGGAAGCTGTGATACAGCGTCGACATCGTGTACAGCAGCACCAGGGTAAAACCGAACACGCTGTAACTGCCGACAACCCAGAGATCCCGGGTCTGAATGCCGATAGCCAACAGCGCCCCGAAGCCGACGAGCGCCAGCACCGCACCGACCAGGTGGCTGATACTATTGAGCTTTTCGCCGTAATACATAAGCGATGGACAGCCCTGGCGAAGATAAAGCCGGTATCAAGTAAACCCTATCGCACCGGTAATTGCTTGGAGTAAGTTTTGCGATCGTGTCTACTCGAAGGCGATCGCTGCACCCTGCAGCCAGAGCAGCAGGTAGTCGGCAAAGCTGCGGCGAAGTATCAGTTCGAATCCCGCACCGTCCGCCAGCGGCGCAATTGTCATGCCCGCCTTTGCCAGGCGCGTCTGGGCACACTGTCCCGGCTTGAATTCGCGCGGATGCAGGTCGAGCGGGCAATCGGTAGCGATCAAAGCGGCCGCATTATCACCGGTGACGTGAATCATGGTCAGACCGCTCGAATTGTCGACTACCGAACTAAACACGCCCGCGAACGCGGCCAGCAGCTCATCCCTTACCCGGGTCTGTTGACCCGGTTTGGTTACGATCAACCATTCGTCTGGGCCGAGCCAGTAGATTCGGTTATCCCCCGCGTCGATAACGGTATTGGCCTCGGTCGGTGCCTCTACTCCGAGTACTTTTAACACGCCGGCGATAAAGCCGGTGTGATCGGATCTGCCACGCAGGTTGATATATCCGTTAAACGGCTTTTCCTCGATGCGCGGCGCGTCCCCTTGCGGTTCAGAGAACTCGATCTGAACCAGCGGGCTCTGCTGTTGAAACAGGTCAGACATTGGCCTTGGCCCCCTCTTTGTCATAGAACACCGGCTCGATGATCGTCGCCTCGATGACCCGGCCGTCAGCCAGCGGCGCATAAACCGTGTCACCCATGCGATGATGGCCGCCCTTGACCAGGGCCATCGCGATCGAATGACCGCAGCAGGCGCTGTAGTAGCTGGAACTGACATGCCCGATCATCGGCACTGGCGTCGGCGCCTTCGGATCATCGACCAGTTGCGCCCCTTCGGGGATGACGATCTGCGGATCTTCGGTCAACAATCCTACCAGCTGCTTGCGGTCTTTGCGTATCGTGTCCGGTCGACTCAACGAGCGCTTGCCGATGAAATCGTCCTTGGTTTTGGACAGCGCCCAGCCCAGACCCAGGTCGTCCACCGTGACCGAGCCATCGGTATCCTGGCCGACGATGACATAGCCCTTCTCGGCGCGCAGCACGTGCATGGTTTCGGTGCCATACGGGGTGATGTCGAACGCTGCACCGGCCTGCATCAATTTCTCCCACATGAAACGACCGTGATTCGCCGGAATATTGACCTCGTAGGCCAGCTCGCCGGAAAAACTGATGCGATTCACCCGACATTCGATATCCCCGATAGTGCCGGTTTTCGACGCCATGAAGGGGAACGCGTCCGCTGAAAAATCGACACCGTCACACACCGCCGAGACGACATCGCGGCTTTTCGGACCGACCACGGCCGCGGTTGCCCAGTGATCGGTAACCGAGGTCAGGAAAACCTCCATCTCGGGCCACTCGGTTTGCAACCAGCGCTCCATCCACGCGAGCACGCCGGCGGCGCCGCCGGTAGTGGTATGCATGAAGAAATGGTCCTCCGCCAGGCGAATGGTAACGCCGTCGTCCATCACCATGCCGTCTTCACCGAGCATAAAGCCGTAACGGCCCTTGCCAACCTCGAGCTTCATCCAGTTGTTGGTGTAAATCATTTCGAGGAACCTGGCCGAGTCCTTGCCCCTGATCTCGATCTTGCCGAGCGTCGAAGCATCGAGAATCCCAACGCTGCCGCGCACCGCCAGGCATTCGCGATTGACCGCCTGCTGCAGGTCTTCGCCGTCCCTGGGGTAATACCAGGGTCTTTTCCACTGGCCGACGTCTTCGAACAGGGCACGGCGTGCATCGCGGTCTTGCGCACCGGGTCGAACAGCCGGTCACCGAGATTTTGCCCGGCAAAAGCGCCAAAGCTCACCGGCGTGTAATTGGGGCGATAAGTCGTGGTGCCGGTCGCGGCGATACTCTGACCCATGGTCGCGGCCAGGATACCCATCCCGTTGATGTTGCCGAGCTTGCCCTGGTCGGTGCCGAAACCCATCGCGGTATAGCGCTTTACGTGCTCGACCGATTTGAATCCCTCGCGTACCGCGAGCGCGATGTCGGCGGCGCCGACATCGTTCTGCATATCGATAAAGGCCTTGGGACCGCGGCCCGGTGTGTAGGGTGACGGCAACAGCCACAATGGCAGGATAGCCTCGCTGTCTGCCTGTTCGGCCTGAGCGGGCTGCTCGGACGCCTCGAAGCCACAGGCGACTGCGGCCTGGTTACCAGCCGCGACGCCTTCCTGCAGGCATCCCGCCAGGTCCAGCGTGCCGTTTGCCGCACCGGCCGAAACCTGTGCCTGCGTGGGCTCCCCGGGGAGAAACATCGCGCTCGCATCGTCCCACACCGGCTTCGCTCCGGACTGGGCGTTAAGATGCACCACCGGGCTCCAGCCGCCGGAAACCGCCAGCAGATCGCAGCTCAGGGTCCTGGCGTTGCCGCTGACCGAGTTGCCCTCGGCCGACAGGCGCATAACCTGGACCGAGCCCAGACGTTTACGCCCCGCGGTGTCGATCACGACGCTGCCGTTGATCACCTGGACGCCGGCGCTGCGCACGGTGTTGGCGATCTCGCTGTCCGAACTGTCGCGCGCATCGACCACGGCCTCGAGCTCGACCCCGGCCGCTTTCAGATCGAGCGCGGTCTGGTAGGCGCTGTCGTTGTTGGTAAAAACGACCGCGCGGCTGCCGGGCCGAACCGCGTACCGATTGGCGTAAGTCGAAGCCGCCGAGGCCAGCATGACTCCCGGACGATCGTTGTTGGCAAATATCAGCGGGCGT
>CAMYON010000035.1:14363-59203 GCA_947260025.1 uncultured Gammaproteobacteria bacterium | reverse complement strand
CTGCTCAATCAGGCCGCTGACGACGTAGTACCAGCCGGGACGAATCGGACATAGGCGGACTGCAAGCTGGTCGTGATGTCGGGCCTGCTCGTACTCGCCTTTAACAATGTAGGCAAATGCAGTCAGTGCGTGTATGTCGGCGTTGCCCGGTTCGAGTTCGACCGCCTTGAGACAGGCCTCGATCGATTCCCCGAATTCATGTTTCATCAAGTGAATCATGCCGGCCTGGATCCAGGCCTCGCCATAGTCAGGCTCGAGATTTCGTGCCTGCAGGTTTGCCTTTTCTGCTTCGACGATTGAATCGTCCATCGAATTACTCCAGCCGTCGTAAGCTTCCTCCCAGTATACCCAGGCCAGTGTAATCCAGGCGAAAGCGTATTCGGGGTCGATCTCGATCGCCTCTTTCGCCATTGCGCGTGAATCGTGAATATCTTGCCGAACGTGGGAATTCTGCAGGTCGGCCGCGATCAGCGACAGTTCCCAGGCTTTGATGCTAGTTGCGCCTTTCGATCGGTGCAAAGCCATTTCGCCGTCGTCGAGCCGCACCTTCATGGTCAGCGCGATACTCCTCGTGATTTCGTCCTGCACGGTGAAAATATCGTCGAGGTCGCGGTCGAAGCGTTCGCTCCAAAGAATCTGCTCGTTACTGGAATCGATAAGCTCGACATTGACGCGAATAACACTTCCCTGGAGGATGTAGCGAACCCGTTGTTGGGCCGCGATTTCGGCAATGGGCACTTTTAGTGACTTGTACTGCTGTGTCGAGTAATAAGAGACCGCACGCAAATGTCTGAACTTGGACAGCGTCGCGATGATGTCGGTGGTGATTCCATCCGCGAAATATTCCTGCTCCGGGTCGCCGCTCATGTTTTCAAACGGCAACACCGCGATCGACGGCATTTGGCTGCTGGCGTCTTCAAGGTAGTCGCAAAGACCTGCCTGTAGCAACTCGTCAAAGAAAACCTCAAAATCTTCGTCGCATTCGTAAGGCGTGGTCAGGTACCAGTACTGACGCCAGGCCACCTCGGTTTGCGGGAAGGTCGGCATTTGTTCCCGGGCCCGCTCGAGAAACCTATGCATTTCAGTGCGGGCCTCGTCCTGTCGGCCGAGGCCGAAAAGGGACACTGCGATCTCAGCGTTGAGGCTCGGCGGCATGTGCGGTACCGAACGAAACGCATCAATGGCGCGCTGGTACTGGCCGTCCATGCGGTAAATCTCGCCCGCGTTCCAGCCCATGTAGGTATGGTATGGATCGATCTGCAGACTCAGGTCCGCGTCTTTCAGCGCACCGTCCATATTTCCGCTAATCGCACGCAGGTAACTACGAGTGCTGTAGGTATCCGGCAGCGTTGGGTTCAGTTCGACCGCGCGGTCAGCATGAAACAGGCCGAGCTCGAAGTCGCGCGTAAACAGCTGGTGTTCGGCGAAATAGGCGTGGGTGGATGCGTTTTCCGGCTCCAGGCGCAGCGCTTCCTGCAGATGATGTTGTGCCTCGTCTATGGAGTGCTGTCGATCCTTGCACCAGTTTTCGAACAATTCGACAGCGTGGGTGATGCCGAGCTGGGTATGGGCCTCGGCATTGATCGGGTCGATCTCCAGGCATTTTACGAAAAGTTCCCTGGCTTTTATGGTATCGCTGGCATTGAATTTTTCGAGCAGATGCTTGCCGCGCATCAGGTAATCGTAACTGCGCATGTCCTTTGCCGGTTTTCGCAGCGACGACAGTTTGGCGTCGTGTTCGATACGTCCGCTGACGGTGCCGGCAATGGTTTGCACCAGCTCTTCCTCGAGGGCGAACAAGTTCTCCAGCGGTGAATCGAAACGTTTACCCCAGACCTGGTTGCCGCTGCTCGTATCATCCAGTTGCACCGTGACGCGGACATTGTCCCCGAGTTTACGAATGCTGCCCTCGACGATGAATTGCACGCCGAGTTCGGCGCCGATTTCATCGATGCTCTTAGGGCTATCGCGGAACGCATTACTGGTATGCCGGGACTTTACCCTGAGACCGTCGAAGGTGCTCAGGCTGACGATGATGCTGTCGGTGATGCCGTCGCTGAAGTATTCTTGCTCCGGGTCACCTGATAAGTTACTAAATGGCAAGACTAGCACCGAGGGATATTCGTAGTCGCTTGTCATTCGCGTTGGTGCAATCTCCTCTCGAAGGCCGGCCGCGAGTAGGCATTCGACGACGTCCTCGTTGTTACCAGTGTCTTTAAACAGGTAATTGTCGCGGAGGTAGCGGGTCCATTCCTCCAGGGTCACCGGCATCGACAGCATGTTTTCCCGGCATTCTCGCAGAAAGGCCTGCAGAGCCTGTTTGGCAGCATCGGTACGGCTGAGCTTGATATTGGCCGCGACGCAGAAAATGCGCGTAAAACTCGGCGACGTGCGTGCGTTTTCGATAGTTTCTAGCGTGGCCTCGTACCGACCACAGAAATAACGGCTTACCGCCAGCTCCCACTCGACCCAGGGATGGTAGGGATCAAGCCGGTAACTGCGCTCCGCCATTTCCAGTCCTGCCTCGAAATCTCCCTGGAACTCCAGGTATAGTGCCATGATGGTCATTGCATCCGGATCGCTGGGATTGATTTCGAGCGCCTTGTTGATGTGTTTCAGGGCTCTTTCTTTTTCACCGTTAAATATCAGGTACTCGGCGTAATAGGCTTGCACCAGGGCTGATTGGGGATCCAGCGCCAAAGACTTCTGAATATGCTCCGCCGCGAGTTGAAACGAAGCCTCGTAATCCTCGACCCAGCGCTCTAGATAATTCATCGAATGGCAGTTATATAGTTGTACATGTGCACGTACGTTATTCGGATCCTGTGCGAGGCACTGGTTCAGTTTTTCGATCCCGACCACCGTATCTTGGCGATTGAAGCGAAGGCCGTGGTAGATACCGCTCAACAGCAGGTCGTAGGATTCCTGCCCGGCAGCGCCCTTGGCGATGGCGATGCGCTGCAGGTCGGATTCAATCTGGCCGGTGACGGTGGCTGCGATGGTTCGGCTCAGGTCTTCCTCGAGGTCGAATAGGTCCTCGATTTCGGCGTCGTAACGCTTGCCCCAGACCTGGTTGCCACTGGCAGCTTCGATGAGTTGCACCGTGATTCTAACCCGGTCACCGGATTTACGAATGCTGCCCTCGACGATGTAATCGACCTCGAGCTCCTGCGAAATTTCGCCGAGACTTTTGATTTGCTGCTTGAATGCAAAGCTCGAATTACGGGATTTGACCTGCAGCCCGGGGAATCGCGACAGGTTCAGAATGATGCTGTCGGTGATACCGTCGCTGAAATATTCCTGCTCCGGGTCACCCGACAGGTTATCGAACGGCAGAACTGCAATACTGTGTACAGACTCGTCCGCGAGTGGCGCTTCGGTTTTTTCAGGCTTTACGGCTGGTTCTTCAATCGGTCTTGAGATTGCGCTATTGCCAGCCGCGATCTGATCGCGCAATTCAACGGTCGCTGCTTCCGGTTCCACTCCAAGCTCTTCTCGCAATGCCTGTTGGCAGCGCTTGAACGACTGTAGCGCGTGGTTACGATCGTTCGACTCGTGGTAGCTGCGCATCAGCAGGCGCCAGCCATTTTCTCCGAGCGGGTCCTGCTTGACGAGCCGTTCGGCAGACCGGATTGCGTGGTTGAAATCGTGGCTGACCAGCTGTGTCTCGGCCAGGTTCGACAGAATCTCGATAAACTGACGCTTGAATCGCGCACGCTCGTTGTCGAGCCATTCCTGGCTGGCGGGATCGCGGATCGAAATGCCCTCGAGGAATTCACCCTGGTAAAGATCGGCCGCCGTGGTCAGCGATTCGTAATCGCCCTCGGCCGCAAGTCGTTCGAATTCGTGTACGTCGACCTCGGCCAGTTCGGCGTTCAGGCAAACGGTGCTGCGGTCGACCTGCAATACCAGGTCAGCCGCTTCTGCCAGGGATTTGCGGATCGCGCTCAGGCACTGGCGGAGCGAATTTCGCGCCTGCTCTTCCCCGCGATCGCTCCAAAGCAGGTTGATCAGGCGTTCGCGCGGGTGGCGTATTCCGGGAGTCAAAGCGAGGTAGGCGAGCAATACCTCGGCCTTTCGCATCGGCAGGGAAATTCGCTTGCCTGACGGCAGCAAACAATCGAACTGGCCCAGCAGTATGAGTTCCAACTTCGACATCTGGCTTCCCCGGAAGCGAATTCAGGAAATCTGGCTACTGAAAATGCTTTTTAAATCAAACGTTTAAAAAATTTAACGATTTTTTAATGATCATTTTGTGCTTTTTAACGCGATTCGGCAAGGGATTTAACGGCGGCTGACGAGAATGGCTACCGTCGAAACCAAACACCGCAACGAGGCACCCAAGATGAGAAAAGTTAAAAACAACCTGCACCTCAACAACCCCGCCATGATGTTTGCCCGGGGCGTCGAAAGCCTGATCAGCGATCCGCTGTATAGCCCGGCTAAATCAGATGGCGAGGAAATCAACACGATGCGCCGAGTCGCCCGCAAGCAGGATGCACGCGGTAATCTGTTCGGCGGCCTGCTGCGCCAGTTCTCCAATCTTTAAAGTCACGACAGCAAGGCGCGGGATATCTTGGAGAGGATATCCCGCGCCTTCTTGCTACTCCGGTTTGCAAATCTTTAACTGAAACAGGTATCTTACGTTTTCCGAGGAATTTACCGGGAGGCACAGGTGAGCGTACCAGCTGAATTCGACCATAAGCGTCATGCGACCCTTTGGAATGGCGAGTTCCGCCGCAGCGAGGCGACCGAGAGCAGGGGAGTCGTCGATACCGCCACCGAAAACGTCATCGCCGAGTCTTGCGAGCCGGGACAATAGGCTTGCGGCAATATCCCGTATTTGCCACGCGGGCATGGAATCTCATCCTTGCCGTTAGCTGTGAGACGAGTGTTCGTAGTTCGCAGCCATAGATTCGCTATCCATGCGGTCCTGCTTTGTCTGGTCGCAAGCCTGGCTCTGCCCGGATTTGCGCGGGCGCAGGAGGATATGTCGATCGGTGTGCTCGCGTTTCGTGGCAAGCAGGACGCGATCGACCGCTGGTCCGCGACCGCGCGCTACCTCAGTGAGCGGATTAGCGGTTACCGTTTCGAGATCGTCCCGCTTACCCTGGACGGCATGTCTACCGAGGTTGCAAACGAGCGGCTCGACTTTATCCTGACCAACACCGGTAATTACGTCGTACTGGAGAATGCCTACGGGATTTCTCGCCTGGCGACTCTGAAGGTGCGCCATCTGGGCCGGGAATTCACCCAGTTCGGCGCTGTCATATTCATCAGCGCCGAGCAAAAGGATCTGCAGCGGTTGGAGGATATCGCCGGACACTCGATGATGGCGGTCAGCAGGAACGCCTTCGGCGGCTTTCAGATGGCCTGGCGAGAATTGATCGATGCCGGTGTCGATCCGTTTACCGACCTCAGCCGCCTGCGCTTCATCGGGTTTCCGCAGGACGATATCGTGCACTCGGTGATCGAGGACAGGATCGACGTCGGCACGGTGCGCAGCGGTACGCTCGAGCGCATGGCCGCGGACGGCATGATCGATATTGACCAGGTTAAGGTCCTGGGTGCGCGCGACAGCGAAACATTTCCGTTTCTGCACAGCACGCGCCTGTATCCCGAGTGGCCCTTCGCCAAGGCGCGCACGACCCCGGAAAAACTGGCGCAGAAAGTTGCCGTTGCGCTGCTCGAAATGGAACCTGAAAGCGAGCCGGCGCGACAGGCGTTTGCCGCCGGCTGGACGATTCCGCTCGACTACGGCCCGGTGCACGAACTCTTTCGCGAACTCAAAATCGGTCCCTACGCTTACCTGAGCAAACCGGACCTGGCCACCATTTGGCGGGAATACAAAGGCTGGATCGTATTCAGCCTGGCCCTTGTTTCGGCGTTACTGGCACTGCTGTTTATGATCGTCAGGGTCGAGATTAACCGGCGCGAGCAGAAGCACCAGACCCAGCTCGCGCACATTGCGCGGGTCAACAGTATGGGCGAGATGGCTGCCGGCATCGCGCACGAGCTAAACCAGCCGCTGACCGCGATCCTGAACTACACCTCGGGCTGCCTGCGCCTGCTGCAAAAGAACGATGGCGACCGCGAAGCGCTGCGCGATGCCATCGTCAAGGCTGGTAACGATGCGCGTCGCGCCGCCGATATCATCAAGAGCCTGCGCCAATTCATCAAGCGCGAAGAATTGAGGCAGAGGGATATTGCCATTCGCGATTGCATCGAACCCGCGCTCGAGCTGTTGCGTTCGAAATTGAGGCAGCAGCAGATCGCGGTCGAAGTCAGGTTTGCGCCTGACGTACACAGGATTCATGCTGACCGGATCCAGATCGAGCAGGTGGTGGTCAACCTGCTGTTGAATGCCATCGATGCGCTGCAGGGCGCCGACCGTGGGCCAGCGGGGAAGAAGATTATCGTCGACGTGAGTCAACTCGATTCGCGATACGTTGCCGTTGCTATCAGCGATACCGGGCCCCGGCTTTCGGCGGAGGTAGCCGAGCACCTGTTCGATCCGTTTTTCACGACCAAGTCGGAGGGCATGGGCATGGGACTGTCGATTAGTCGCTCGATCGTCGAATCCCATGGTGGCACAATCGAGTACCTGGTGAACCAGGAGCAGTTGCCGACGATCCGCTTCACCTTGCCGATAAAATGACCAGCCAGTCCGATAGCGACCATCCGTTACAAAAAGTGTACGTCATCGATGATGATTTATCGGCACGGGAATCGCTTTGCTGGCTGCTCGACACCGAGGATATCGAGACCGAGGCATTTGACTCGGCTGAGGATTTCCTGTCGCGCTGGTCGGGCCACTGGGTCGGTTGTATCACGGTCGATATTCGCATGCCGGGCATGAGTGGGCTGCAGCTGCAGGAAGAATTAAATGCGAGAAATAACCGCATGCCGGTAATCGTCCTGACCGGGCACGCCGACGTGCCGGTAGCGATCAGGGCGATGAAGCAGGGCGCTTTCGATTTTCTGCAAAAACCCTATTCCGACGATGAGTTGCTGGCCTGCGTCAAGGGGGCACTCGCGCTCGGGCGCGAAATCAACCGCAGCGAGCACGAGAAGAGCGTCGCGGCGAACGCGATCGAAAGCCTGACCGAGCGAGAGCGTGAAGTCATGTGCCTCGTAGTCGACGGCCTCACCAACAAGGCGGTAGCCGCCGAGCTCGGCATTTCGGAGAAAACGGTCGAGGTGCATCGCTCCCGGGTGATGGAAAAAACCGCCGCCAGTTCTCTGTCCGAACTGGTTCGAATCTGCCTGATTCTAAAGGACCGGCTTGGTCGGGATTAGGGAATTCCCTAATTATATTGCAAGCCTGATTGGCATATAGTTCGGCGTTGAAAATACCTGTGGAGGAGAACTATGAAATCAATTTCGAAACTTTTACTAACCGCGGTAATCATCTCGGGCTTTGTACTCGGGGGCCAGGCGCTGGCTGAGGGTTACGGCAAGCAAAAAGTGGTTTACCATATCAACTACGATAATCCCAAGCAGCAGGCCGGCGCCCTGCGCAACATCCAGAATCATATTAACGCGGTCGGTGCAGAAAACCTCGACCTGAAAGTGGTGCTGCACGGCAACGGCCTGGCATTGTTACTGGAGCCCGAGTCCCTGGCAGAGCTGAAGAAATTCAAGCATGCGAATGCGGACGACAAGATGACTGCGAAAGTCTCCGATCTGAAAGGGCAGGGCGTTTCGTTTCACGTTTGCGCTAACACGGTAAGGGGTCGCAAGGTGGATGTCGAATCCGACCTGTACGACGTTGCCAAGGACGATATCGTGCCCAGCGGTGTTGCCGAGGTCGCAAAGCTGCAGGCTATGGGATACTCGTATATCAAGCCATAGTTGAACCCAGATCGTTAGTAGGAGTCTAACTGCCGGCACAGCGTTAATTCGCTTGCCGGCAGTTTTTTATTGACCAGCTCGATTTCGATTTCCGAGGTATTCATGGTTGTTTCGCCCGCCCGCGCAGGTTTTGTCCTGAAATCGATTTTAGCGACGCTGCTACTGTGTTGCACAGTTACCGTGGTCAACGCGTCGTCGCCGTTATTTCAGAACCTGAAAACCGGTGCCTTTGACACCATCGACGAATATCGTCAGCCCGATCAATGGATTATCGTCATGATCTGGGCCCATGATTGCCAGATTTGCGAGCGCGAAGTGGGCGAGTACCAGCGTTTTCATCAAACTCATGCCGACGACGATGCGATCGTTCTCGGTATCACGCTCGATGGCGAAGAAAGGAAGCAGAACGCGCTCGATTTTGTTGCCCGCCATGAACTCGAATTCGAAAACCTGATCGGTGAACCCGAGGTCGTAGCCGGTTACTACCAGCTAACCACCGGCAGTCGCTGGGTCGGTACCCCGAGTTTCCTGATCTTCGCGCCCGACGGCGAGTTGATGGCCAAGCAGGCCGGCGCGGTCGAGGTAGAAATCGTCGAAAATTTTATCGCCGCCAATACCCAGAACCAGTAAACATGATCGCTACGTCACGCCTGGTGGGCATTTTCCTGCTGTCGATTAACTTTTGCTCCGCACTGGCGACGGACAGTGTGCAGGTGCCGCTCGACATGACGCCGGTGCGGGTATCGCAGCACGCCTACTACGTCCCGGGCGGTACCGGGGTGGCAACCGATAATTTCGGATTTGTTTCCAATGCTGCCTTCGTCGTCACGGACGACGGCGTGATTGTGTTCGACACGCTCGGAACGCCGGCCCTCGGTGCGAAACTGCTGGCTGTAATACGCTCGGTCAGCGACGCACCGATCAAGCGTATTTATATCAGCCACTACCACGCTGACCACATGTACGGCAACCAGGCCTTTGCCGATACGGAAGCGGAAATAGTGGCTTCCGACGGCGCCAAACGTTACCTCGAGGGGGAGGTGGCGCAACAACGACTGACCGAACGCCGCCTGAGCCTGAGCCCCTGGGTCAATGAAAACACTCGTGTCGTCTCGCCCGACCGGTATCTGCAACAGGAAGAACGCTTCACGCTGGGCGGCGTCACGATTCGAGTCGTCGACGTTGGCAGCGCGCATTCCGAGGGGGACCTGGCCCTGTATGTCGAAACCGACGGAGTCCTGTTTTCGGGAGATATCATATTTCAGGACCGCATCCCCTTCCTCGGAACCTCGAGCTCGGCCGAATGGCTGGACGTGCTGGAAGAAATGGAGCGCGCCGATGTTGCCGTCATCGTTCCGGGTCACGGCAAGGCCGCCGAGAATCCACGTGAAATAGTATCGCTGACCAAGAACTACCTGGTTTATGTACGCGCCTCGATGCAGCAGGCGGTTGCGGACTGGATTCCGTTCGACGAGGCCTACGAAGCTACCGACTGGGGTGACTTCATCGAGTATCCGGCGTTTCTCGAAGCCAACCGGCGCAACGCCTACGGTATCTACCTGTCGCTGGAGCAGGAATCGCTGAAGTCGCAATAGGTATTGGGCTTGTTTGTCTGCAAAGGTGAGCGCCGATTAGACCAGCATTTCCCAGACCACCGGCAGGATCGAGGCCACCAGCAGCAGGGCCATCACGATATTGAACAGCCTGAGGTGTTTCGGGTCGCGTAAGAAGCGCTGCAGGCCGGCGCCGAAAACCAGCCATACCCCGGCAAAAGGCAAGGTGATGAACACAAAGCTGACGCAAATAATCGTGACCTGCAGAAAAAAGTTGTCACCCAGCGTGGTATAGGCCGCGAGCGCGCTGCTGCCCATGATCCAGGCCTTGACGTTGACCCATTGAAACGCGGCCGCCTGCCAGAAGCCGATCGGTTTCGACTGACTGACCGCTTCGGGGCCGGTCATCGTGGTCGCGATTCTCCAGGCGAGATAGAGCAGGTAGGCGATGCCAATTATCTTGATGATATCGTGCAGGATCGGGTAGAGATGAAACAGTGAACCGAAGCCAAGTCCGATCAGAGCCAGCATCACCGGGAAGCCGATGCAGATGCCGGCGAGATGCGGCAGGCCACGGCGCACGCCGAAGTTAAGCCCGGTGGTGGTTAGCATGACGTTATTGGGCCCCGGGGTAACCGCCGCGATTATGCCGAACACGACAAACGAAACAAACAGTTCCGGTTCGATGAGTAACTCCTGTTCAGTCTTTTCTGAAGGTCATCCAGCAGCGTGGATCGTTGCGCTCACGATAGATGAATCGCAGGCGTGAGTAAAACTCATTGAGATCGACGCTGCAACAGCGTATATGGCGTTTCGACCTCGACGGATCGAAAGCGATCTTGCTGTTAAGCGCAAAGGCAATTCGATTTTCCGATCATTAAGGTTAGACTTCGCGATACTTAAAGCGTTATGGGAAAGCCGGTGTCCGTTAGCCACGAACTGCTCGATGTCGTCGACGAGAACGACAATGTCATCGCGGTCAAGACCCGTGGCGAAATTCACGCCAGCGGGCTGATGCACCGCGCGGTTCACATCCTGGTGTTCAACAGCCGGGGCGAAGTGTTTTTACAAAAGCGTTCGCTCAGCAAGGATGAGCAACCGGGGAAGTGGGATTCGTCAGCTGCCGGTCACGTCGACAGCGGTGAGGATTATCTTGCATGCGCGCGGCGCGAAATCGGTGAAGAACTGGGCATCGTTGCTACGCAGCCGTTCGACGTGCTGTTCAAGCTGCCGGCCTCGGCGCTAACCGGAAACGAGCACTGCATGGTGTACCAATATCATTTCGACGGTCCGTTACAGTTGCATCCGGAAGAGATCGACGACGGTCAATGGATCGCTCCCGGCGAGATGGATCGACGAGTCGCTGAACGCGACCCCGAGCTTACCGAAGCCGTCAGCCTGATCTGGTCCAGGTACCGGGAACCACACCCAATATTCTGAGCAGGCGCTGTTTTAAATTCCGCTATACAATTGTGTTTCCCGGCGCTTTAATGATGGCCTGACAATCGCGGAATCACGGGGGAAGACATGTCAAAAATCGCCTTAATCGTTGGCGTGGGTAGCGGCAACAGCGCCGCCTTCGCGCGCGCACTGGCCGCCGAAAACTACAAGGTCGTGCTCGCGGCGCGCAATATCGCCAAGCTCGAAGCTCTCTGTGCCGAGATCGACGCGCACGCCATCGGCTGTGACGCGACTTCCGCCGAGTCGGTGGCAAGCTTGTTCGAATCGATGCAGCAGGATGTCGGCACCGCCGAGGTCGTGCTCTATAACCCGAGCGCCTATACCGCGGGATCTATTACCAACCTGGACCCCGAGCTGGTGCTGGATTCGATCATGCAGACCGCGTTCGGCGCGTTCCTGGTAGCACAGCAGGCGGCGGTTGGCATGAAGCAGCTCGGGCGCGGCACGATCTTTTTCACCGGCGCCACCGCGAGCGTCAAGGGATTCCCGAATTTCGCACCGTTTGCGATGGGCAAGTTCGCGCTGCGCGGATTGGCACAAAGCCTCGCGCGCGAACTCGGGCCCGAGAATATCCATGTCGCGCATTTCATTATCGATGGAGGTATCGCCTCACCCGGTCGTGATCTCGGCAGTGACGGCGCCAGCACCAATCCCGACGATGCCCAGCTCGAACCCGATGCGATCGCGCAAACCTATATGGCGATACTTAAGCAGCATCGCAGCGCGTGGACGCATGAAATAGATCTGCGGCCCTGGGTAGAGAATTTTTAATGACGCAACCCATCGATTATCTCTCCCCCGATGTGCCCGCGCGGCTACCCTGGCACGACGTGCCGCTGGTGGTTGCAACCGAGGAGACGGTCGAGGCATACGGCTGCCTGGTAGACGATCCTGAAAAGTTCGAGATCGAAATCGTGCAATGGCCGGCCCAGGGCTGGCGTCCAGTGGACGCCGGTACCGGCGACGAGGGCGGCGTGGTCGAGGGCGTCTTCCACAGCGAGTGGCGGGGCGAGGTGCTGCACGGCAACAACGACGCGGTCAACGGTAGCTACATACTCGGCTGGTCGACCAATCCAGGCAGCGCCGATGGCGGCGTATCGATGGAGCATCCGCAGCGCGTGTTGCTGTGGCATCTGAACTATCATCCGGACGGTGGGCAGCTTTTCTACCCGCTCGATAATCAGCCTTTCGTGGTGCCGGTCGCGCTGCCGGGCGACGACCTCGGGCTCGACGCGATTATCGCGTTCTGGTGCGACGGCAGCCGGGGGTTGTATATCCATCCCGGGATCTGGCACGAGGGCGTGTTTCCGGCAACCCCCGCGCAATCTTTCAGCGACCGTCAGGGCAGGGTGCACGCGCGCGTCAGCTGTAATGTCGCGCAGGAATTCGGGGTGTTTCTGAACGTGCCGCTGCAGCCTGTCGACTAGTCACCCGGCTGCCACGCATCGAATAGCGGTGTGAGATAAAGCTACTTTTTAACCAGGCTGATCTGGCGCCCTACCCAGTCGGGCAACTCGTCGACCTCGGCGGCCTTCAGGCCTTGCTGGGTCGCTGCCGGCATTTCCGAGGTTCGGCCTTCGCGCGTATCGTAGTGCAGGGCCATGAATTCCGCGGTGGCGCAAACCGATCCGTCGACCAGCATGCGGTGTGCGAACCAGATTTTTTTCGCATCCGAGCCGAGCATCAGGGTTTCGATATCCATCGTCGCCGGCGCGCGCACGTCGTTGAGGTAGCGTAAATGAGTCTCTACCGTGTAGATCGCGCATCCGGTTTCGTCGAAGTAATCGGTGCCGATACCGAAGTGATCCTGCATGATCCAGGTGGTGTTGGTAAAAGGCAGCAGGTAATAGGCCTCGTTGAGGTGACCGTAGGCGTCCGCCCAGCTATCCTGCATTGGCTCGGAGTGAAACCTGAATACTGTCATGATCCTGGCCCGGAGATTGCGAGCGCATCAGTATAACCGATCGGCTTGCCGTTTAAACTCGATGATCGGATACCCACAGTTAGCCGTATTCAATGCCTGTATCTAATAGTAGAATCGCGCGATGCAACCCATAGTCAGTATTCAGTCGCTGTCCAAGGTCTACGACAGCGGCCACCAGGCACTCAGCAGCGTCGATCTCGACATCGACGAGGGCGAGATTCTCGCGTTACTGGGGCCAAACGGCGCCGGCAAGACGACCCTGATCTCGATCATCTGCGGCATTGTTTCGTCGAGCTCCGGGGCGGTGAGTGTCGCCGGACACGATATCGTGCGCGATTACCGCGTAACTCGCGACCTGATCGGGCTGGTGCCGCAGGAACTGACCCTGGGTGCATTCGACACGGTCTGGAACACGATCAATTTCAGCCGTGGTCTGTTCGGTAAAAAACCGGATACGGCCTATCTCGAGCAATTGCTCAAGGACCTGTCGCTCTGGGACAAGCGCTCCAGCGAGCTGCGTACCCTCTCCGGCGGTATGAAACGGCGCGTATTGATCGCCAAGGCCCTGTCGCACGAACCGCGCATCCTGTTTCTGGATGAGCCCACCGCCGGTGTCGATGTCGAATTGCGCCAGGATATGTGGAAACTGGTGCGTCGTCTGAACGATTCCGGCGTCACGATTATTCTAACCACCCACTATATCGAAGAAGCCGAGGCAATCGCAGACCGCGTCGGCATTATCAACGAGGGTAAATTGCTGCTGGTCGACGACAAGCAGTGCCTGATGCAGAAACTGGGCAAGAAAACCCTGCAGATCGAACTCAAGCAATCGATCGACGAACTGCCGCCGGAACTGGCAAATTACAACCTGGAGTTCTCGCAGGATGGCAGTCGACTGATCTATACCTATGACACCGACCTGGAGCGCACGGGAATTACCGCGCTGCTGCAGACGCTGCATGAGGTCGGCCTGTCGTTGAAGGATTTGAATACCAGCCAGAGCTCGCTGGAGGAGATTTTCGTGCGACTGGTAAATACGCGATGATCAACTTTCAGGCAATCAGGGTTATTTACAAGTACGAGATGCTGCGTGCATGGAACACGCTGTTGCAAACCATCGCCTCGCCGGTTATCTCGACCTCGCTTTATTTCGTTGTTTTCGGTGCCGCCATCGGGTCGCGCATCCAGCAGGTCGAGGGGGTACCCTATGCCGTTTTTATCGTGCCCGGACTGGTCATGCTCTCGCTGTTGACACAAAGCATTGCCAACGCGTCTTTCGGTATTTTCTTTCCCAAGTTTACCGGCACCATTTACGAGGTTATGTCGGCGCCGGTCTCGTTTTTCGAAATCGTGGTCGGCTACGTCGGCGCCGCGGCTTCGAAATCATTGATACTTGGCACGATTATCCTGCTCACCGCCAACCTGTTCGTCGATCTGAATATTGCGCACCCGTTCATCATGGTGCTGTTCCTGGTGCTGACCTGTATTTCGTTCGCGCTGTTCGGATTCATCATCGGGTTGTGGGCCACCAATTTCGAGAAGCTGCAGTTGATTCCGATGCTGGTGATCACGCCGCTGGTGTTCCTGGGCGGCAGCTTCTACTCGGTGAGCATGCTGCCGCCGGTATGGCAGACGGTCACCCTGTTCAATCCCGTGCTTTACCTGATCAGCGGTTTTCGCTGGAGTTTCTTCGAAGTGGCTGACGTCAGCGTTGCGATCAGCCTGGCGATGATCACGCTGTTCCTGCTGATCTGCCTGGCGCTGGTGTGGTGGATGTTCCGATCAGGCTACCGCCTGAAGCAATAGTATCGATCTCGAGATCCGGGTCAGAGTAAAAATAGAGTGCAGCGTTTTTTCTCCGAGCCGACTTCCTCGCCACGCATTGTTCCCCGTTTTACGCTGCCTCAAGATTCCTGGGCAAAAAAAACCGGTGTAAGTCTCTCGACCTACACCGGTTTGGCGAAGTGAATGCGCGGAAGTTACTTCTGCCAGAAGTACTTGGCGACTTCGGTCTGGACTTCGTGATTCGACAGGCCGATGTCGTTCAGCATGTGATCGCTCATCATCGCCAGCAGACGACGATCGTTGTGACGGCGGATCCAGAGTCTTACGACTTCTTTGACGCTAACCGCGAACTCTTCGATGCGTTCTACCGCTGCGAAGGTCAGTGCGGCGATGTCCATGTCTTCGATCAGGTGGAAGTGCTTCGCTCTTAAAGTGCTCATGGTGTTGCTCCTGTAATAATGCTGCCGGATACCGACCGGCAGCCGCGTTAAGTGACGGTGGGAATTATAGGTAGCAACGGCAATAGTAACAGATTCAGATTAATCGAAAATTATGCATAACAGTTAACCAATACAGATGCGATCAAAAAAGTGAACTGTGAAGTAGTTCACAGGTAATTTGTGCAGCGCAATATGCCGCCCTGTTGGCGGTTATGACTGCTTGCTAAAATTATCTAGTAAGTTATTGAAATTAAATTAAATAATTACGAAGTCTGGCGACTAGTCAGGGGTCTTTTCAAGGTTTTGAAAAAAGCATTAATCGAGCCTGAATCGACAACTTCAGGCCCTTTTCAAAACTGTACTGGTCTAACAGTTTTTGTCTATATGGTTAGCACGGTAGAACCGGTAGTTTCACGCGCCTCGAGCTGGCGGTGAGCTTCGGCACAATGTGCCAGCGGCAGTGTCTGGTTGACGCTGATATTGATCTGACCCCCGGAGACCGCGTCGATAAGGCGCTCGGCGCCCTGCATCAGCAGCTCCCGGGTCGAGATATGTGTCGCCAGCGTAGGCCGGGTGACGTATAGCGATCCCTTGGGGGCAAGCACCCCGGGGTTGAAGGGTTCGACCTTGCCGCTGGCGTTACCGTAGGTGGCGAGTACGCCAAACGGCTGTAGCGAATCCAGCGAAGATTCGAAGGTGGCCTTGCCGATGGAATCGTAGGCTGCCGCTACGCCTTTGCCGTCGGTTATTTCACGCACGCGGGTGGGAATATCCTCGTCACGGTAGAGGATGGTGTGGTGACAGCCGTTGGCGCGCGCGAGTTCTGCCTTGGCCTCCGATCCCACGCAACCGATGACGTTAGCACCGAGCAGGTTCGCCCATTGGCACAGGATCAGGCCAACGCCGCCAGCAGCGGCGTAAACCAGGATGTCATCCCCAGCCTGGACTGGATAAGTTCGGAACAGCAGGTAGTGAGCGGTAAGCCCTTTCAGCATCATGGCCGCCGCGGTTTCATCGCTGATCGAATCCGGGATGTTGACCAGTTTGTCGGCGTCTATCAGGCGCGCCTCGGCGTAGGCGCCAAGATGCATGGGGTAAGCCACCCGGTCACCGACGGCAAGGCTGTCGACACCAGCGCCGAGCGCATCCACGACGCCAACCGCTTCCATGCCGAGAATAGCCGGCATATCGCCGACAGGGTACAAGCCGCTGCGCCCGTACACATCGATGTAGTTCAATCCGCAGGCGGTCTGCTGCAGCCGCACCTGGCCTGCGCCGGGATCTCCGACCTCGATATCTTCCCATTTCAGGACCTCGGGGCCGCCGGTTTGATGAATTCGAATTGCTTTGGTCATGCTGTTACCGCCATCTTTGAAAACGCCGACATTGCCTGAATCGGGTTACGGGATCAAGTACTTGATGGCTTGAAACGCAATGACAGGATGATGACCGAGATGACCAGGATAACGCCACTGGCCTGCACCATGTTGAGGCTCTCGTGCAGTACCAGGTGCGCCAGCAGTATCGATACCACCGGCTCCAGGTTCAGCAGGAAGGCCGCGCGTGCCGCCGGCAGCCGCGCCAGTGCCTCGAACTGGCTCAGTATCGCAACCAGGTATAGCAGGGTGGCTACCGCCAGTGCGATCACGCCGTCAGAACTGGCGGGTATGGCGATGCCATCCAGCAGCAATGGTGCGATCAGGAGTAACCCCGTCGCGTTGATCCAGAAGGTCATCGCCAGCGGCGACATTGCAGGCGCTACCTGGGCGCCGCGGATAAAAGTAAACGCCGCCCCGCAACTGGCCAGCAGCGCAAACAGCACACCGCCGAGATCGAGCCTGATTGCGCTGCCTGACAGGGCCAGGTAAAGCCCGATAAAAGCCGCCGCGAACAACAGGATCAAAGGCAGGGAGGCCGGCAATCGGCGCCTTAAAATCGACCAGGCCAATACCAGCAGGGGATAAGTGTAGAAAATCAGCACCGCGAGGCTTACCGAGATGGTTTCGACCGCGCTCAGGTAACAAATCATCCCGCCAGACCAGAACAGGCCGATCATCGCGAGCGATCGGCGATGCATCTTCGAGACCCGGAAGCTATTACGCCGCAGAAGCAGCAGTAGTCCAAACGCCAGAGTCGCGACCAGCAGGCGTACCAGCATCAGGGTGACGGCATCGCCGCCGTCGGCGTAAAAGATCTTGGCCAGCGTGGTGATCGCGCCGAGGCCGCAGGCGGTCACCAGCGCGAAGATCATTCCGCTGTAGCGTTGGGATATTCCGGGCATAGAAGCGGCACTATAGCGGCTGCCCGCGGCGCTTGCCAGGCGCGGCGCAATTGGATATGTTGCGCGCCTTGGCAACAGTTGGATTAATGATGGCTGGACTGCAATTACCCGATTCCCTGGTCAGTGTTGACTGGTTAAAGCAACATCTCGACCACGACGATCTCGTCATTCTCGACTCGAGCTGGCATATGCCGGCTACCGGCCGCGACGCCTTCGAGGAATGGCAGCAGGAACATATTCGCGGAGCCAGGTTTTTCGATTTCGACGGCAAAATCAGCGATCCTGATTCGGAACTGCCGCACATGATGCCGAGCGAAGAGATATTCACTCGCGAAATGCAGGCGCTGGGGTTGAACCAGGACAGCGTAGTGGTGGTTTACGACGCGATGGGTATGTTTTCCAGTCCGCGCGGCTGGTGGATGCTGCGCGCCATGGGCTTCGAAAACTGCGCGCTGCTCGATGGCGGGCTGGTGGCCTGGGACGAGGCAGAGTATCCGATCGAAAGCCTGTCGCGTGAACCCGCTTATACGCCAGGAGATTTCGTCGCCAAACTGGATCCCGATTTCATTGCCGATGCGCAGGACGTGCTGGCAGCGCAGGATGACGATAAAGCCTGTGTCATCGACGCTCGCCCCGAACCCCGCTTCAGCGGCGCGGTGGAAGAGCCGCGCCCCGGACTGCGGCGCGGGCATATGCCTGGCGCGTTGAACCTGCCTTTCCCGGACATGTTCAAGCACGGGTTGCTGAGACCGAAACAGGAGCTCAGGGAAATGATCGCGCCGTTGATTGGCGACTGTGAACGCAGCATACACAGCTGCGGCTCGGGCGTTACCGCCTGCATAACCGCGTTTGCGGCTTACTATATCGGCTATCGCGGTCTTTCGATTTACGATGGCTCGTGGTGCGAGTGGGGCAAGCCCGGCGGACCGCCGGTAGTCACCGACTAAAGCGCTGCCGGTAGCGCCGTGATATCGTCGAAAACAAGATCGGCGATGTCTTCGAGATCAGCGCGGGTACTGGTGCCGGTCAACACGCCAACGCAAAGCCCGGCGCCTGCGTTCCGGCCCATTTCGATATCGTGGCGATTATCGCCGACGACGACCACGGTCTCCACCGCGAGCTCCATCTGCGCGCAGAACGCCAACACCATGCCGGCCTCGGGTTTGACGCCATGCCCGCTGTCATAGCCCGCCAGGAAATCAAACTGCCGCAACACGTCGAAGGCCTGCAGCGTATTGACGATACCCTGATGGCTGTCGGCGGTGGCGACGCCGAGCTTGTGCCCGGCACGCTTCAACTGTGCCAGCGTATCGGCCAGTCCGGTAACCGCGGTCGCATGTATCGAACCTTGCTCATTGAAAATCTGGTTCAGGCGGTTGCTAATCGCGCCGACGCGGTCATGCCGGTCGAGCTGGGACGCCCAGGCCTGGGCAATTTGACGATTGTTGCCGGCCGCCAGCAGGCTGCCGCCGATAAATCGAGACTGCGCCGGGGTGAAACCGTGCTGCGCCAGTAACTGCTCGGCCAGCCGTTCGTCGCCCCCGGCAAATTCGAGCGCCGCATGCAGGTAGATCGGCAGCCAGGTCTTGTTGAAATCGAGCAGGGTGCCGTCCTTGTCGAAAACAATACCCCGGTATTTCATGAACTGGCTTCGAGTATCCGCAGGCTGCTGTAGAGGCCGTCAAGATCGCTATAGGCGCCCTGCAGGTGGCGGCTGCCGCTTGCCGAGTAGGCCTTGCGCGCGTGCAACACCCGGGTGTTGTCGAACAGCATCAATTCACCGGGCTGCAGTTTGAACACTACCTGCAGCTCCGCACGTTCCAGGATTTCGGCGTAATGCCGGTAAGCCGGATAGAATTGTTTGACCTGATCGGGCGCCAGCATGATGGTGTCGATCGAGCGATTGTTAAAGCGCACCTTGACGACTTCGTCGCGGTCGTTCACTTCGATGAAGGGAACGCGGGACCGCAGATCGGCGCTGTGGTCGCGAAAGCGGAAGTTGATCCAGTTCTGGCTCAGGGTGGCAAAGTGCCCGGGATTTTCCTGGCGCAATATGCTGGCCGCCATGAATCCGTCCTGCAGAATAGATTCGCCACCCTCGGTGGAAGAATCCAGGCAATGCAGTAACTGCAATCCCGGTACCGGGTCGCGATAGGGATTGTCCAGGTGGCATCCGAGCCCGAGGTTGGTAAAGGCGAGATTGTTCGGGTCGACCCTGGTGCGCACCTCGAACAGCGGTCCGTAATTGGTTTCGCGCACGAAGCCAAAGGTTTCAATCACTTTCAGTATCTGGCCCGGTTCACAGGGCACCGAATCGAGCAGCACGAAACCATAGTCGCGCACCGCCTGCAGCGCGGCGAGCTTGCTGCTGGCTTGCTCGCAATAATCCGGGTACACATAGCGCGGTAGCTCCTTGCCGAAGGAATCGCCGCGCCACAGGATCTTGCTGGTTTCGCTGCGGTCGTCATATTGCCGATTGAGGCAGTAGCAGTTCCGGTACAACCAGTCGGGATCAAACTCCGAGCGATGGCCGTCCGGGCTGAACTCGACGATTAATTTACCGTTTTCGAGGCGGGCCTTGCTGATAGCGATATCGGGTGGAATATCGGTGATATTGAGCAAGCGCTGGCCGTTGTCCGGATTGCGGCTGGCGGGCATCTGGCAATGATCGCGCAACCAGATCGCCTGCAGTTCGCTCTTGCCGGCGTTATCCCAGGTGATTGCCAGTTCCCCGGCATCGTAGGATATCTCGCGAATGCGGCTCATTTCACGGTAACAGCTGGGACTCGAGCATGGCCCGGTAGTCGCTAACGGGCTTGATGGTCAGGCCCTTGACCTTGCCATCATCGTCATACAGGCGCAGCCTGACCGCATCCTGGTGATAGGGATTGGCCTCGAATGCCCTGACTTCCTCGGCATTCATGGGTCCGCCCTGTACCATCAGCGAGTTCACGGAGGCGTCCGACAAGTGCCCGAAATACTCGGCGTCGGTCGCGCATAGATAACGCTTGGCGGCGACATGCAGCCGGATGGGCTCGCTGATTGTAGGCGGAAAATAGGGTGCGAGATAGTCCGCTCCAGCCGTCTCGTGCGCATTATCGATGCCGTTCTCAAGCGCCTCGATCGGATGCCCGCCGATGAAATGCCCGATGTCATGCAACAGGGCCGCGATTACCAGGCTGTCGGGAGCGTTATCGGCCCGCGCGCAGGCTGCACTTTGTTCCATATGTTGCGACATGCTGACCGCTTCGCCCATGTATTCCTCGGCGCCGCGGGTGGCAAACAATTCGAGGATGAAGTCGACGATGCTGTCGCTCTGCTCACCGGCTGCGCTCATGAACGGCTCCTGTCGATAGTGATGTCTGGCAGTAATTCTGAATTAGAAATTGTTTCGAGTAAATCGATTTAGACCAGGTTTGGCATGGCCGCTGCCGTTAGTCGCCGCTGCTACCGGATTCGAGCAGGCCAATCGCGGCGTCGAGCTGATGCTGGTTGAAAACCGCGATGCCGTGCTGCCGCAGCAAGGCGGCGGTAACGCCGCTGCCTGGCACGGCACTGCGAGTGAAGCTGCCATCGTAGATACTGCTGCTGCCGCAAGAGGGGCTGGACTCGGTCAGAACCGCGACCGCGATTGCATGCTCGTGACAAATGGCCAGGGCCTGGTTGGCGCCGGACAGGAAGTAATCGGTAACATCGCTGCCATCCCGGGTTTTTACGCTGGCTCCGCCGGCGATCACCGCGGCGCCATCGGCGCCCGAAATCTCCGCCGCTGGACGCGGTATCGGCAAGCCGCCGGCAACCTCGGGACAAAAGCCGATGACACGATCCTGTGCCGCCAGTCTGGCCAGGCCGACATGAGGCAGGGTCTTAGACTGACCGTCGTAGCGCACCGGGTTCCCCAGCAGGCAGGCGCTTACCAGCAGCTTGTTCATTGCGGCAGGCTTACCCGGTAGCGCAGGTGGCGCAGAAACACCAGGCCAGCGATACCCGAGGCGATGTGCTTCAGGCTGTGCCCGCTGATCAACACCAGCCACTGGTAGATCTCCCGGTCGTATACCTCGCACAACTTGGCCGCGAGATACCATGCAAGCAGCCACCAGATATCAGAACCGCGGGTATATCGGCCCGCGAAGAGCGTCATCAGCAGGGGTATGTACAGTACTGTCAAATACTGAATCAGCGCATAGAAACGCAGGTCCCCACGCCCGCCGATTTCGCTGTAGTGCCAGTAAGCGATGCTCGCGATACCGGCGCACAGCAGTGCCGGGAATAACGTTCGAGCCGCTTTCAGCGAGACACGTTCGGCCAGCAGTATCGCGAAGAAAGACATGAACGAAATTGTCATCGCCACCCGGTCCCAGGCGAGCGACTGGTTGTCTGGTGACCAGTGATAGTAAATAGAGCCGGCGGAGATCAGCACCAGGGAGAAGAAGAATATCTGGTAGGCAATCCGGAACTGGTCGAGAATCTGAAGTTCTCCGGGCCGTCGCAGTCGGTAAAGGCCCTCGATTCCGATCCAGGCAAAGATCAGGTTGCTTAGTACGTTGAGCGCATTGGGAATCGAAAGGAAGCTGTTCTGATCGGCAAACAGATGATAAGCGGGATCCTGCGGTATGCGCGGCGCCAACAGGGTGGCGATGACCGCAGCCAGGCAGATCCCCAGCAATAAGCTCTGTTTTGCTCGAATCGACATAGGTCAGGCAACGATAGCATCAGGTTCCTGTCGGTGGAAAGTTTCCCGTTGCCATTCTGCTGGCGGGTGTCTTCAGGCCGGCGGTGGATTCCCGGTGGACCAGCGCTTGAATCGTTTCCTGCAGTACTGCAGCAACGAATCATAGTCGGGGAAGTAGAGCTCGAAGCCATCCTCGGCGGGAGCGTCGTACTCGCAATAGTCGTTGCTGTGCGAACGGCAAATAGTTGGGCGGTCTTCGTAGATATTGCAGCGACCGTCGGGTAGCAAATGCTGGCAGCGCGCCTCGAACATCACGAACCAGCCGTCGTCATCCTTGTAGGCGCCGACCGCGTTATGCGATACCTGCCACAGCAGGATTTCGAAATCGTATTTCGATTTGGGGGTGTCTATTTGCTGGGTGACGTAAGTGCAGCACTTGGAGTTGGTGCAAAGATCGCATTTGTTGAACTCCTCGGCCGCAGCGCCGACCTCGATATCAGGAAAGTTTTTATCCATCTTGCGTCAACCAGTCCCGTGCTTTCAGGTAATAATCGGTTAATTCCGCCTCGGCGCTATCCGCCGGAGGTTGATAATTATAGCGCCAGTTGACCACCGGTGGCAGCGACATCAGGATCGATTCGGTACGACCGCCCGACTGCAGACCAAACAGGGTGCCGTCGTTCTTGTGACGCTCGACGATCGGGGTGTAGGCGGGCAGGTAGTGATCACCGATGCTGCGCATGAAGGCAAACGCGGTTTCGAAATCGGGCTCGTTGAGATCGTCGAAAAACAGCCCGCCGATACCGCGCGGCTCATTGCGATGTTTCAGGTAAAAGTAATCGTCACACCATTTTTTGTATTCGTTATAACGCTCGGCACCGTATGGATCGCAGGCCTGTTTGGCCACCTGGTGCCAGTGTTTGCAGTCCTCCTGAAAGCCGTAATAGGGGGTCAGGTCGAAACCGCCGCCAAACCACCAGATCGGTTCTTCGCCGGTTTTTTCGGCGACGAAAAAGCGAACGTTGGCGTGCGAAGTCGGCACGTAGGGATTGTCCGGATGCATCACCAGCGACACGCCCATGGCGCGAAACTGACGCCCCGCAAGCTCCGCGCGGTGTGCGGTCGCCGAGGCAGGCAGGTTGTCGCCGAACACTTCGGAGTAGTTAACGCCGCCCTGCTCGAATACGGCGCCGTCGCGAATTACCATGCTGCGCCCACCACCGCCCGCCGGGCGTTGCCACTCGTCGAGCGCAAACCTGGCCTTGCCGTCGATATCCTGCAGTGCGCCGGTAATGCTTGCCTGTAGCCGCAACAGGTAACTGCTTACGCGTTCGACGTCTATCATCGACTGCTCCTCACGGTGATCCCGGTGTCCAGGTGTTTTATCTCACTTGCCTGTCCGCTACCCGCGGTAAAACCGGTAACGATGTAGTCCAGTTCCTGACCGAACTGTTTGCGCATTTGCAGCGCATTGCGCACCGGGGCGCGACCCGCGCGATTGGCGCTGGTCGACACGATGGGTGCCTCCAGTCGGTCGCACAGGATTTGCAGTAGGGGATGGTCGGTAATCCGGATCGCAACGCTGGTAAAGTTACCGCGAATCCACGGTGGGCAAAATTCGCTTGCGGGAACCAGCCAGGTCGTGGGCCTGTCGGCGGGCGCGCGAATCGGTTTGAGCTGCTCCGGTTCGGCATCGAGGTAAGCCGCACAGTACTCGAGCCGAGACGATAATAGAATCAGGCCCTTGTCGGGACTGCGTTGCTTGATTTGCAGGATGCGAGTGACGCTCGGGGCAATCAGCGGGTGACAGCCGAAGCCCCAGATGGTGTCGGTCGGGTAACCGAATATGGCACCGAGCGATACCTCTTGACTGAAGCGATTCAATGCCCAGGGACTCATGACGGGCGGGTGCTAGCTGGTTTCAGCGGTGGCTTTTTTCTTGGCCGCTTTTTTCTTCGCGGCTTTTTTCTTTGCGGCTTTTTTTGGGGCAGCCTTTTTCCGGGTTGCCGCTTTTTTACGCTTCGATTTTGGCAGCGGCGCCTTCTCGATCAGCTCCTGGCAGGTTTCGAGATCGAGGCTGGCCGGATCTTCGACGTCCTTGGGGATGCGTGCGTTCTTGTTACCGTCGGTGATATAAGGTCCGTAGCGGCCGCGCAGGATCTTGATGTCGGTGCCTTCGAACACCTTGATTTCGCGATTGGCGTCGAACTCTTTTTTCTCGGCAACCAGCACCAGTGCGCGTTCCAGCGTGATGGTGAAGGGATCGTCGCCTTCGTTGACCTTGAGTGAAACGAACTTGTTGTCGTACTTCACGTAAGGGCCGAAGCGGCCGATGTTGGCAGAGATTTGCTCACCCTCGGGCGAGACTCCGAGTTCGCGCGGCAGTTTGAACAGTTCCAGCGCTTCCTCGAGCGTGATCTTGTCCATTTTTTGTCCGGGCCGCAGGCCCGCAAAGCGTGGCTTTTCCTCGTCGTCGCGGGTGCCTATCTGCACGAACGGGCCGTAGCGACCCATGCGTACCGAAATCGGCTTGCCGGTTTTTTCGTCGACGCCGAGCTGGCGAGCCTGGATCGCCTCGTCGCGACTGACGTTCTCCATCTTGTCGTCGACCTGGGTCTTGAATGAAGACCAGAACTCTTCCATCAGCGGCAGCCAGTCTTTCTCTCCTCGCGAAATCGCGTCCAGCGAGTCTTCGAGCTGCGCGGTGAAATCGTAGTCGACGTATTGCTTGAAATGCTGGGTCAGGAAACGCGCCACCACGCGTCCGACATCGGTCGGGTGAAAACGCTTGCTCTCGAGTTCGACGTATTCACGGTCGAGCAGGGTGGTGATGATGGAGGCATAGGTCGAGGGCCGACCGATGCCGTACTCTTCGAGCGCCTTGACCAGCGAAGCCTCGCTGTAGCGCGGCGGCGGCTCGGTAAAGTGCTGTTCCAGCCTGATTTCGTTAAGGTCGACGATGTCGCCTTCCTTCAGCGGCGGCAGCAGGTTCTCCTTGCTGTCATCCTTCTTGGGCTCGTCCTTGTCCTCGATGTAAACCCGCATGAAGCCCGGGTCGCGGATGGTCGAGCCGTTGGCCCGGAAGCTGTTGTCGCTGCCACAGGCCAGGTCGATCGCAACCGTATCGAGCGTCGCGTGAATCATCTGGCAGGCCATGGTGCGTTTCCAGATCAGGCTGTAGAGCCTGAATTCGTCGTCGCCGAGGTGTTGCTTGATCTTGAAGGGCTCGTTGCGCGCGCTGGTCGGGCGGATGGCCTCGTGCGCTTCCTGGGCGTTCTTGGATTTGGTCTTGTACTCGCGCGGCGACTCCGGCAGGTTGTTCTCGCCGAACTTGTCGGCGATAAACTCGCGGATCTCGTTGACCGCATCATTCGACAGCGATACCGAGTCGGTACGCATGTAGCTGATGAGACCGACCTGTCCGGCACCAATATCGATACCTTCATATAACCGTTGTGCGGTACGCATGGTCCGCTGCGCCCCGAACCCGAGCTTGCGCGACGCTTCCTGCTGTAGCGTCGAGGTTGTAAACGGTGCTGCCGGGTTGCGCTTGCGCTGTTTCTTTTCGACCTTGTCGACGCGCAGCTTGCCCTGCGCGGCCTCGCTCAGGAGGCGATGCGCTGCGTTGGCCTGCTCCGCGTTGGTAATGGTGAACTGTTTGACCTTGTCACCGCCCAGCAGGTTCAACTTGGCGCTGAAAGCCTGCTCGTCAAATACGTTGTCGGATTCGATGCTCCAGTATTCCTGCGGGTTGAAAGCCTCGATTTCGAGCTCGCGCTCCACGATCATGCGCAGCGCCGGGCTCTGCACGCGCCCGGCGGATAGACCGCGCCTTATCTTGCGCCACAAGAGCGGTGACAGGTTGAAGCCGACCAGGTAGTCAAGCGCTCGCCGCGCCTGCTGCGCGTTGACCAGGTCCATCGTAATTTCTCGCGGGTGCTCGATGGCGTCGGAAACTGCCTGCCGGGTAATTTCGTAGAAAGCCACGCGGTAGACGCGCTTGTTCTTGACCAGGTTTTTTTCGTCGAGCAATTCGTACAGGTGCCAGGAAATGGCCTCGCCTTCGCGGTCCGGGTCAGTCGCAAGATAGATCGAATCGGCCTTCTTCAGTTCTTTCTTGATGCTGGCGATGTGCTTTTGATTGCGCTCCACCGGCGTGTAATTCATTTTGAAGCCATTGTCGGTCTCGACAGCACCTTCCTTTGGCACGAGGTCGCGTACGTGGCCATAGGACGCCAGTACCTTGAAATCCTTGCCGAGGTATTTTTCTATGGTTTTTGCTTTCGCCGGGGATTCGACGATTACCAGATGGCTAGCCATTTAATATAACTGCTTGACTTCGATTACTAACGAATATTCGGGTTTAATGAAAAACGGCCGGCTGATCTGCAAATACGATATCTTCGTAATGCATCAGGGCGTTTTCATCCTGCTCTTCAGAACTGTTGAACAACACCATCATGACGATCCACTTCAGCTCCTCGATATCGACTTCGGAATCCGACTCGAGCGCCATGACCCGGTTGATGACCATTTCGCGCAGCCTTGGCGTCAATACGCCGGACTGTTCGAGAAACAGCAGGAAGCCATGAGCGTTATAAGCCAGCCGGGTACTTTCCTCGGGCGCCAGTATCCGCGTGGCGCTCTCGGATTGGTCGGAACCCGTGCTGTCTTCGGCCTCTGCCAGTCCATCGAGCCATTCGAAAGCCTTGTCGATTTCCAGCGAATTAAAGCCGGCGGCACGCAGGTCGGCATCGATGCCGTCACGGTCTTCCGGGAGGTTTTCATCTTGATCCGCGTAGCTCGAAAAAATATACATCAGAACGTCGATAACGCCTTCTTTCATGGATACCTCGTTTAGATCCTGACGAAGCAGCCGCCAGGTGCCGATTGAATTAGATCATTAAGTTCAAGTACCAGTAGCATGGATGAAAGCTGGTCGATGGTCAAGCCACTGCGTTGTACAAGTATGTCACAGTTAACCGGGTCGTAGCCGATCGTATCGAGCAGGCGTCGATGCGCCGGATCGACTTCGGCGCGATCGTCACTGGCGACCGCGCGGTTCTCCCCGATAACGAAGCTGGCGAGCTGAGTTATCTCCTGGGTAATGTCTCGCGGCTCTTCCACCAGGGTCGCCCCGTCGCGAATCAGGTCGTGGCAGCCGCGCGTTTGCGGATTGTGAATCGAGCCGGGCACTGCAAATACCTCGCGGCCCTGTTCGGCGGCGAGGCGCGCGGTGATCAGCGAGCCGCTGCGCTGCGCGGCTTCGACCACCAGGGTGCCCAGGGTCAGGCCGCTGATGATTCGATTACGCTGTGGAAAATTCGGGCGTTGCGCGCTGGTACCGAGCGGGAATTCGGATACGATCAGCCCCTGTTGCCGGATCTGCGCGGCAAGCCTGCGATGGCGGCCGGGATACACAAGATCGATGCCGGTCGCGGTGACTGCCAGGGTATGACCGCCTGCCTGTAATGCGCCGGAATGGGCCTCGCCGTCGATACCCAGCGCCATGCCGCTGGTAACGACCAGGTCAGCCGCGGCAAGCTGCGCGGCGAAATCGAACGCGGTCTGGGCGCCTCCCGGGGTGCACAGGCGGCTGCCGACTATCGCGATTTGCGGTGCTCGCAAGAGTTCGATATCGCCGCTGGCGTAAAGCAGGGGCGGAAAATCCGGGATTTGTCGCAGCAGCGCGGGGTAGCTGTTGTCGTCATAACAAACCAGGTGGTTGTCGTCGGCCTGTGCCCAGGCCAGGTCGGCTGTAACTTCTCGATCGTGTCGTTGCCTGACGCGTGCAATGGCCTTTGGCGTTAGCCCGATTGCGCGCAGTGCGGCGGGGCTGCTGTTGCGAATTACGCTCGGATCGGCAGCGGAGTGCTGCAGCAGCCGTAACAGGGCCGCGCTGCGAGTGCCGAAGCTGTGGTAAAGGTGCAGGAAATCGGGCAGCAATTCCGTTTGCATTTGAGTCTCCAGTTCCGTTTGCAGACCCGGACACTATAGCACCAGGACGATGCCTGGTGCCAGAGAGTCTTGATTATGACCAGGATGACCTGGTGCGGACATTCAGGGTGATTGGACGTAGTCGTCTTCGGTAATCGGGGAGTCGGATTCCATGATTAACGCATAGCTCATTTTCTCGAACGAGCGAATGACCATGGCCATGCCGACCTGTTCGTCCGGAAGCTTGACGAGAAAACGCGGCTCGTCCTCGAGCCTGTCGAGAACCACCTCGCCATAACGGCGAATCCGCAGCACGTTGCCGGACTCGAGCCCGTCTCGCTGGCCCAGGTTGATCGCGATAGTCTGGTAAATACCAGTTTGCGAGATCGCATTCAGCAGTGCGACGATTTCCCCGCTAACATCGTTTTTCGGCGGCCTTGGAAGGAAGTCGCGCTCGAAATTAGTGTTGTCCATCGGCATGACGCGATCGTCGCGCAAGATTTCGCGATCCGAGTTAGTCACCCTGACCGAGGCCGGGTCGCCACGCAGCAGCAGTTTCGATTCGCCGACATACAGCGCCTGGTAACCGAGCAACTCGTCGGTAATCGGATCGTAAAGTGGGCGGTTGGGGCGGTAGATCTGGTAGCGCCCATTACCGCTCGAGGTGTCGAGTTTGCGCACGTAGAGCTTGTCGTTAGTGCTGTTGATCAAGTGATTATCTAGACTGGCCAGCACGTAGGCAGAATTTTTAAAGGTTTCCTCGTCGACGACGATCGGGCGCTCCAGCAGGTGACGCAGCGCATCGATCGGGATCGAAGCGACCGTCGCGTCGATGGCCTTGGTGCGAATCCGGGGATTGACCTTGACGATCTTGAGGCCGTCGGAAGTCTGGGAAAGCACCGAACCTTCCTCACCGCGGCTCAGAATCTGTACCCTGCGCTCGCCGCCAATATAAACGATCGCCAGCGTGTCGCCGGGGTAAATCAGGTGTGGGTTTTCGACCTGGGGATTCTTGAACCAGATTTCCGGCCAGTACCAGGGATCTCGCAGAAACACGGTCGAGATATCCCATAGTGTATCGCCTTCTTGTACAATATAGGTTTCAGGATATTCCGCTTCGTAAACGATAGATTCGACGGGTTCAGGCTGAGGCTCGGGCTCGGGCTCAGGTATCTGGGCCTTGACCACGATTTCTTCCGGGGCCTCTTCCTCCTCGTACACGACCGCGTAGGGCGGTGGTGGCTCGGCGCAAGAGGCTATCAGCATCATGCCCGAGAGCAGAATCAATCCTTTTAGCAGCTGACTATTGTTGTTGGCAGGCATAAAAACCCCTGAAAATGCGGAACTAATGGACGGATTGTAGCCTAATATTTACCGACTACAAGGTATTTAATGACAAAGATACTAAGTATAATCATCGACTTGGGATAACTAGTTATAAGGTTTCTTGAAGTATTTTACTATGGCTTTATTAAATATTTTACATTTCCCCGATCCCCGCCTTAGAACCGTAGCCAAACCGGTTACGGAATTCGACGCGGAGCTCAGGAAACTGGTCAGCGATATGTTCGAAACCATGTACGAGGCGCCCGGTATAGGGCTTGCCGCGACCCAGGTCGATCGGCATATTCGCCTGCTGGTACTCGATGTCTCGGAAGGCCGAAATCGGCCGCGTTGCCTGATCAACCCCGAAATAATCGAGGCCGATGGCGATGAGGAAATGGACGAGGGTTGCCTGTCGGTACCTGGATACTATGAAAAGGTGCGGCGCGCCGAGCACATTCGCGTGCGCGCGCAGGATGAAAACGGGCAAACTTCGGAGTTCGAGGCGGAAGGGCTGGAAGCCGTTTGTATTCAGCATGAAATGGATCATCTCGAGGGCAAGCTGTTTGTTGACTACCTGTCCAACCTGAAGCGTAACCGGATTCGCAGCAAGCTGGTTAAATTGCAGAAACAGAAGGCGGGATAGCTTCCCACGGGCCATGCTTAGAATTATTTACGCGGGAACCCCGGAATTTGCCGTTCCGGCGCTGCAGGCGATGTTGCAAGGCGAGCATCGGCTGGTGGCGGTTTACACCCAGCCGGATCGGCCCGCCGGTCGCGGACGCAAGCTACAGGCAAGCCCGGTCAAGGCCCATGCGCTCGAGCATGGCGTCGAGGTTTACCAGCCAGAGAATTTCGATTCTGCACAGGATATCGACGCCCTGGCGGCGTTACAGCCCGATTTAATGGTTGTGGCGGCCTACGGTCTACTGCTGCCGCCTGCCGTGCTCGATGCGCCGCGCCTCGGGTGCATCAACATCCACGCCTCGTTGCTACCGCGCTGGCGTGGCGCCTCGCCGATTCAGCAGGCGATTCTGGCCGGCGACCGCGACAGCGGCGTCACCTTGATGAAGATGGCGCGGGGGCTGGATAGCGGCGATATGATCGCCCGCCGCAGTATAGAAATCGAGCCGCAGTGGAATGCCGGCGATTTGCACGACAGACTGGCGCCGCTCGGTGCCCAACTGCTAATGGAAACCATGGCCGATATCGAAACCGCGCTGCAGCACGCGCAAGCCCAGGACGAGAGCCAGGTGACCTATGCGCCGCGCCTGGTCAAACAGCAGGCCGAGGTTGACTGGGACAAATCGCAGGGCCTGCTGCTACGTGAAATTCGTGCCTTTAATCCGTGGCCGGTTAGCTATACCACGCTCGAAGGCCAAAACCTGCGCCTGTGGCGGGCACAGGCCGGCAGGCTCGATGCCGCCGGCCGGCCTGGTGAAGTGGTGGCGCACGAAAGCGACGGCGTCTACGTGCGCTGTGGCGACGGTATTGTGCAAGTTACCGAACTGCAGTTTGCCGGGCGCAATCGATGCGATGCGGCGCAGGCGCTGAATGCCCGAAACCTGAGCGGCTGTCGGCTCGGCAAATCATGAATAAGAATGCCAATCCTCGCTGGATAGCGCTGCAGGTGATGCTGCGGGTGCTGGAGGGCGGTCGCTCGCTGGATGATATTTTTAGCAGCGGCTGGTTTCAGTCCTTGACGGCCGAACCACGTGACCTGGCCCTGAGTCGCGAACTTGCCTATGGGTTGTGTCGCTGGTACTTCGTGCTGACGCCGTTGCTCGCCAGCCGTTTGCAGAAACCGTTGCGCGCGCGCGACCAGGATATCGAAATCATATTGTTGCTGGGGCTCTACCAGCTACTGGTATTGAAAACCGGGCCACATGCCGCGGTCAATGAAACAGTTAAGCTCGCCCAGATTCAGCAGAAGGCCTGGGCGCGGGGATTGATAAACGCGGTACTACGCACGGTGGTCCGGGAGCATGTCGAACTCGAGGCCGATGCCAGGGCGCAGGCTTATCCTGACTGGATCCTGGGTCGGATCAATCGCGACTGGCGCGAACAGGCCGATGAATTACTGCTGCGCGGCAACGATCGCCCGCCGCTGACCCTGCGTGTCGATACCCGCCAGTGCGGGGTCGATGAGGTCATTGCGAGACTGGCGGCAGCGGGTATCGAGGCTGTCAGGCATGACATAGTAGAGAGTGCTATCGAGCTGCCGCTCCCCTGTGACGTCGGTCTGTTGCCGGGCTTTGCCGAAGGCAAGCTGAGCGTACAGGATGCAGCCGCGCAAATCGGCGCGGGCCTGCTGGCCTGCAAACCGGGATCGCGCGTACTCGACGCCTGTGCGGCACCCGGCGGCAAGGCGATGCACTTGTTGCAGCAATACGACGAGATTGAGCTCGATTTGCTCGATGCCAGCGATGCCAGGCTCGAACGGGTGCAGCAAAACCTGGCGCGTATCGATAAAATGGCGAACATCGTGGTGGGCGATGCCAGTAAACCGGAAGACTGGTTTGCGGGCGAACGCTATGACTATATATTGGCGGACGTCCCCTGTTCCGCCAGCGGTGTCATGCGGCGCCACCCGGATATCAAACTATTGCGCCGCGAAAGCGATATAATGCCGCTGCTCGAGCTGCAGCGTAAGATCCTGGATGCATTGTGGCGCCTGCTGAAACCGGGAGGGGAAATGCTCTACTGCACCTGTTCCATCTTCAAGCAAGAGAATGAAGTCCAGATTGCAAAGTTCCTGCAGCGTCACCCGGACTCTGTCGAGGTGGAAATTGTCGATGCGGCCTGGGGCGAGGCGCGACCGCAGGGCCGCCAGATTCTGACCGGCAGTCACAATATGGATGGCTTTTATTACGCGTTATTATCGAAACCGGGTGCAGCGTGAGCGTTTACCATGCATCCTGGCGCTATGCCGTGCTTACCGCCATGCTGATGGTCGGAAGCCTGTGGTCGATCCCGTTGCTGGCACAGGACGAGGAACCGTTCGTGGTCGATCGTGCCGATTTCAACCTCGATCAGAGCCTGCTGCGGCTCAACCTGCTCATCGATAGCCAGATACCCAACTACATCCTGATTGCAATCGACCAGGGCTTTGCCGTGCCGCTGATGTTCGAAGTGGAGATTCGCTCAGAGAAAAAATACTGGTTCGACGAAAAAGTGGTGTCGTTGAAGCAGCAATACCTGCTGCATCACCAGCCGATGCTGGATTCGTTCGTCGTGCTCGACGTCAATACTTCGGAACGGCACTACTTCGACACGCGCAAAGCAGCGGTGCAATTTATCGAAGTGGTTTACAATTACCCCATGCTTGACATTAATAATCTGGCTCCGGGCAAGGATTACTACGCACGTGTGCGCTTTGGTATCGATGCCGAGGAGCTGCCGCTGCCGTTAAAGTCGAGCTCGCTGTGGGATAATGACTGGGATCTGAAAAGCGACTGGTATGAGTGGGAGGTTGCCCGTCCAGGATCATGAATAGCACGTTTCGCAATACCGCATCCATTCTGGCGCTGGTCGTGTTGCTGATGGTGTCGCTATATACCATCGGCGATGCAACCTCGAACTCCGCGACCTTCGGCAAGTATTATAACTGGCTGGTGTTTTTCAATGCCGTGGGGCTGGTCGTGCTGTTGGGCCTGATTGCCTACAATGTCTACCGGCTGATCGTGCAGTATCGCCTGAAGGCTATCGGTTCGCACCTGACGGCGCGCATGATCGGGGTTTTCGTGCTGTTGACCATTATTCCGGTCAGCGTGGTTTACTACTTCTCGCTGAGTTTTCTGCATCGAGGTATCGACAGCTGGTTCGATGTCGGCATCGAGACCGCGCTCGAAGACTCGCTGCAGCTTGGCCGCGGGGCCATCGATCTGCGTAAACGCGATGCGCTTAAAAAGACCCGCGCGATCGCCAGCGAGATCTCGGAAATCGACTATGAAATCCTGATCGTTTACCTCGACGACGTGCGGGAACAGTCCGCCGCCAACGAGTTAACGCTTTACGATCACACCAACGCCATTATTGCTTCCAGTAGTCTCGATTCGACCGAGTTGCCCGAGACACTGCCGCTTACCGATATTGGCGATCTCGACGTGGATAGTCCTTATTTAAAGCTGGTCGAGGACCCGGTCTACGGACTGGCGATGCAAATTGTCATGCTGGTGCCCAGCCTGGACGCGACCGAACCCGCGAAAACCCTGCAGGCACAATATCCGTTTACGGATCGTATTAACGAGCTGACGGTTGGGGTGCAAAATGCCTACGACCGCTACAAGGAACTCTCGGTATTGCGTGATCCGTTGAAGACCAGCTTCACGCTGGCATTGTCCATCATCTGGTTGCTGAGCGTATTGTCGGCAATCTGGCTCGCCTTTGTCGCCGCGCGCAAACTGGTGGCGCCGATCAACGACCTGGTCGAGGGCACCAAGGCGGTCGCCGCCGGCGATTACGAAAGACAGTTGACGCTGTCGGGTAGCGACGAACTCGGTTTCCTGCTGCGCTCCTTCAATACCATGACCCGCAAGATTTCCCGCAGCCGCGCGATCGCCGAGCAAAGCCAGCGCATGGAGGCCCTGCAAAAGAATTATCTCGAATCGGTCATGGAGCATATTACCTCTGGCGTGCTGACGATCGACGAGACCGGCTTTATCAAGAGCGGGAACCCGGCGGCCTGCCTGATTTTCGATGTCGACAGTAATTTCTTTTCCGAACTATACATTTCCGATGTCCTGCGCCAGTACCCGACGCTGGCCCCGTTCTTCGATGCGGTCAAGGCGCAGCTCGATCAGGACGAAGAGTGGCAGGAGGAAATCGTCATGTTCGTTCAGGGCGGCAAAAAAATTCTGCGGGTGCGCGGCACCACGCTGTTGTCGCAAATTGACGATCGCCAGGAACAGGTCATCGTGGTCGATGATGTCACCGAACTGATACAGGCGCAAAAGGAATCGGCCTGGAGTGAAATGGCGCGCCGCCTCGCGCACGAGATCAAGAATCCGCTGACGCCGATACAGTTATCGGCGGAGCGGCTGCAGCGCAAGCTCAGCGGTGAAGTCAGCCCGGAAAAACAATCGCTGCTGGACCGCTACACGCATACCATCGTCCAGCAGGTGGAAGCGATGAAGTCCATGGTCAACGCGTTTACCGATTACGCTCGCTCGCCGACGCAAAAACCGCAGCTGATCGATATCAACGCGATGCTCGAAGAAATAGCCGTGCTCTACCACGAAGATAACGCCAGCGTAGTTATCGATTTGAAACTGGACCCGTCGGTGCCTGAAATCGAGGCCGATGACGTGCGCCTGCGCCAACTGGTTCATAACCTGATCAAGAACAGTCTCGAAACGCTCGAAGGCGAAGGCTGGATTCGCCTGATAACAGAGGTGATAGAGACTTCCGGGCGCCACTGGCTCGAGTTCACGGTGGAAGACAGCGGTCATGGCATCGCGGCCGAGGTCGCACATACCCTGTTCGACCCCTACGTCACCACCAAGACTTCCGGCAGCGGTCTCGGGCTCGCTATCGTGCAAAAGATTGTGGATGAGCACGGCGGTTCGGTGCGGGTCGGCAAGGCGGCCGATGGCGGGGCAAGATTCACCGTGCGGCTGCCGTTATCGATTGCCGCCAACGAGGCCGAGATCGACGAGGTCGAACCGATTAAAACCAGGATGATGCCATGAACGCTCGTATTCTCGTGGTCGACGATGAGCCGGACATTCGTGTCCTGCTGAAGGATATTCTCGAGGACGAGGGTTATGTCGTCGACGTCGCCGAACATGCCAGGGCAGCCAATGAAATCCGTCGTATTGCGGACCCGGACCTGGTGTTGCTCGATATCTGGATGCCCGACGTCGATGGGGTGACCCTGCTAAAACAATGGAAATCTTCGGGCAACGACCATTGCCCGGTGGTCATGATGTCGGGCCACGGTACGGTGGAAACCGCGGTCGAGGCCACTCGCTACGGCGCGATTGATTTCGTCGAGAAACCGTTATCGATGGCCAAGCTGTTGAGCACCGTTAAATCCGCCCTTTCCAGCGCCGAAGAAACACGCAAGGATGAGCGCGCCAGGCGCGAAGAACCCGTTGGCAATAGTCGTATCGTGCAGGCTTTGAAGCAGCGCATGCTGGACCTGCGCGAGTCGAACCAGGCGGTATTCTTTACCGGCGATTCCGGCAGTGGCCGCCGTATCTGGGCTGAATTTCTGAGTGAGACCCAGGGCGGTATGGACGTTTTCGATAACCAACAGACCATCCGCAGCCTGATTCCATTGAAGCGCAACCTCTATATCGAGGAAGTTTGCGAGCTGGATCCGCAGCAGCAGTCAGCGCTGTACGACGCCATACTGGTGACAAACCGCGATTCGAATTTTCGGTTCATTATTTCCAGCCGCAGTAGCTACGATGAGTTGATAACCAACGACCAGTTTGATCCGCGACTGGCCAGGATGTGGCTGGATGCTGTCGTCATTCCGTCGCTGGATGAGCATATCGAAGATATCCCTGAACTGCTCGAGTACTACGTGAACTGGTATAGCGACCACGAGCAGCTTCCTTACCGGCATTTTAATGTTGCCGCGCAGAACCTGTTGCGTAATCATCGCTGGAGCGGCGATATTAGCGAACTCAAGCAGTTTATCAGGGCCATATTGAGCAACAGCGATGCCGAGGTTATCGAGCTCGATGAAATCGAACAGACTTTGCATGCTCTCGGCGCCGAGCCTGAAACCGACGCCGCGAATCGAATGCAGATTACAATCGATATGGATATGGATCTCAGAGAAGCGAGAGAAGCCTTCGAGCGCGAGTACCTGTCGCGGCATCTGCAGCTTAGCGGCAACAATATGGCGGAGCTTGCGCGTCGGGTCGGGCAGGAACGTACGCACCTTTATAGAAAGTTGAAATCACTCGGATTGCAAACCAAAAAACAATAACAAGTCATGAACATTATTATATTAGGCGCCGGGCAGGTTGGCTCGACGGTGGCAACAGAGCTCGCCAAGGAAGAGAGCAACGAAATCACCGTCATCGACACCAACCAGCAAATTCTCTCTGAACTGCAGGATCGGCTCGATCTGCGCACCATATGCGGCAACGGGTCCTACCCGGGATTGCTGGAAGACGCCGGTGCCGACGATGCCGACATGCTGATCGCTTTGACCAATAGCGATGAAATCAACATGATCGCCTGCCAGATCGCGTCGTCGATTTTTCATACCCCGACCAAGATTGCGCGTATCCGCTCTCCCGAGTACCTGCGCAGGCCAGGACTTTTTGCCGAGGATTCGATTCCGGTAGACGTTATGATCAGCCCGGAGTCATTGGTAACCGAGTATATTTACCACCTGATTGAGCACCCGAGTGCGATGCAGGTACTCGATTTTGCCAACGGCAGGGTGCAGCTGGTGGCGGTCAAGGCCTATCACGACGGGTTAATGGTGGGGCGCGAGCTCAGGACCATGAACGAGGTAGTGCCCAAGGTGGATATGCGGGTTGCCGCAATTTTTCGCGAAGGGCAGTCGATTCAGCCGTCCGCCGAATGCGTGATCGAGCCCGGGGACGAGGTTTTCTTCCTCGCCGCGCGCGAGCATATACCGACGGTGATTTCCGAATGGCGCAAGCTCGAAAAGCCGAACAAGCGTATTATGCTCGCCGGCGGCGGTAATATCGGCGGCCAGCTTGCGTCGATCATGGAAAAGGATTACCAGGTCAAGGTAATCGAGAGGTTTCGGGAGCGCGCCAACGAATTGTCGGCGATGCTCGATTCCGCTATCGTCCTGCTCGGCGACGCCGCCAATCCCGACCTGCTGCTTGAAGAGAATATCGAATCCATGGACGTGTTCTGCGCGCTCACCAACGATGACGAGGCCAATATACTGTCCTCGATGCTGGCCAAGCGCATGGGTGCGAAGAAGGTTATGTCGTTGATAAACCGCCCGGCCTATGTCGACCTGGTGGAAAGCGGTCTGATCGATATCGCGATATCACCGCACCAGGTCACTATCGGCGCGCTGCTGGCGCATATCCGGCGCGGGGACGTGGTCGCGGTGCACGCCTTACGCCGCGGTTCGGCCGAGGCGATCGAGGCGATAGCGCATGGCGACAAGACTTCGTCGAAGGTGGTGGGGCGGCCGATCGAGGACATCAAGCTGCCGGAGGGCGCACGTATCAGCGCGATCGTTCGTGGCGACCAGGTGATTATCGCCCATCATGATACGGTGATCGAATCGGAAGACCACGTCATTCTGTTTCTGACCGACAAAAAGAAAATCGCTGCGGTCGAGAAATTGTTCCAGGTCGGAATAACCTACTTCTAGCCAGCAATCGACGGTAGAACATGCAACCACTGGTAATACTGCGCATACTCGGGCTATTGATGCTGCTCTCCAGCTGCACCCTGTTGCCGCCGATTGTCACGGCCCTGATTTACGGTGACGGTGCGCTGCTGCCATTTATAGAAGCTTTTGCATTGACGCTGGTCACCGGCTTTCTGCTGTTCCTTCCGGTACGCCATCACCGCAACGAATTGCGCCTGCGCGACGGATTCCTCGTGGTGGTGCTGTTCTGGACCGTGCTGGGCGTGGCCGGCGGGTTGCCGATCTACCTCTCTGGGGTTTACGATATTTCGGTCACGGACTCGGTATTCGAATCGATCTCGGGCATTACCACTACCGGTGCGACGGTGATCGTCGGCATCGACACGTTACCGCATTCATTGTTGTTGTATCGCCAGGAGCTGCAGTGGCTGGGCGGCATGGGCATTATCGTGCTGGCGGTTGCGGTGTTGCCGATGCTGGGGGTCGGCGGCATGCAGCTGTTCCGCGCCGAGACCCCGGGGCCGGTCAAGGATACCAAGCTGACCCCGCGCATCACCGAAACGGCCAAGGCCTTGTGGTACATCTATCTCGGTTTGACGGTCGCCTGCTGCCTGGCCTACTGGATGGCGGGCATGTCTTTTTTTGACGCGATGTCGCACTCATTTTCGACCGTAGCGATCGGTGGTTTTTCGACGCATGACGCCAGTATCGGCTATTTCAACAGCACCGCGATCGAGTTCATCGCGATCGTGTTCATGCTGCTCTCGGGGATAAACTTCGCGATTCACTTTACCGCCTTCCGCCATCGCTCGCTGCAGCCTTACCAGCGCGACGCCGAATTTCGCACCTACATCCTGGTGTTATTCATCGTCAGTATCATCACGGTCGGCTACCTGCAATTGATGCACACCTTCGATTCCACCACCGAATCGATTATCGAGGGTCTGTTCCAGGTGGTGTCGATCGGTACCACAACCGGTTTTACCACGGCCGAGTACCATAGCTGGCCTGGATTCCTGCCGGTGTTGCTACTTTATGTCAGCTTTATCGGCGGCTGTTCGGGCTCTACCGGAGGCGGCATCAAGGTGATTCGAATCCTGTTGCTGGTCAAACAGGGCGTGCGCGAACTCCGACGCCTGGTGCACCCGAACGCGCAGTTTGCGGTCAAGATCGGAAAAAAACCAATGCCGGAAAAGGTGATCGAAGCGGTGTGGGGATTTTTCGCCGCCTATTTCGCGATTTCGGCGCTGATGATCCTGTTGCTGATGGCAACCGGGCTCGACCAGGAAACCGCGTTTTCGGCGGTGGCCGCCTGCCTCAATAACCTGGGACCAGGCCTGGGTGAAGTCGGTCGTAACTATGCCTCGATCAACGATCCGGCCAAGTGGATACTGTGCGTCGCTATGTTGCTCGGGCGTCTCGAAATTTTCACCCTGCTGGTGTTGTTTACGCCGGCCTTCTGGCGCAAGTAGGTCGATGAACGCGAGCACCCGGGAGGTTGACGCTAGCGCCCTGGCCAGGCCCGAGCTGGCAAAACTGGAACGCAAGATCCGCAGCGGCGTGGGACGCGCGATCAGCGATTTTAATATGATCGAAGCCGGTGACCGTGTCATGGTGTGCCTGTCAGGCGGTGCCGACAGCTACACCCTGCTCGATATCCTGCTCGGCCTGCAGCGGGCTGCGCCGATAGATTTCGAACTGGTTGCGGTCAACCTCGATCAAAAACAGCCCGGATTTCCAGAACGAGTACTGCCCGATTACCTGGAGTCACGCGGCGTGACCTACAAAATCATAGAGGAAGATACCTATAGCGTTGTCAGGCGCGTGATTCCGGAAGGCAAAACCACCTGTTCGTTGTGCTCCAGGTTGCGCCGCGGCGTCCTGTACAACACGGCCGCCGACATCGGCGCCAACAAAATCGCGCTCGGTCATCATGCCGACGATATCGTCGAAACCGCGTTTTTAAACATGTTTTATAACAGTCGGCTGAAAACGATGCCGGCCAAGCTCAAAAGCGACGATCAGCGTAACGTTGTGATCCGGCCGCTGGCCTACGTTCGGGAGAGCCTGATCAAGCAGTATGCGGCGTTACGCAAGTTCCCGATCATCCCCTGTAACCTTTGCGGCTCGCAGCCTAACCTGCAGCGCCAGGCCATCAAGGCGATGTTACAACAATGGGACGGTTCTTATCCGGGGCGCGTCGATAATATTCTGAAATCGCTTTGCCAGGTAACGCCGTCGCACCTGCTCGATCGCGAGTTGTTCGATTTCGACAACCTGTAGCAACGCCCGGACAAAAAAAACTCTGGCCGTTACGGTCAGAGCAATGTGGTTATCTCGAGGAGAGAAAATCCGGGTTAACCGGTCAAGCTCCTGCGGGTGCATCCTGCTCGATTGGTGCTATCCCTGTCTGTCGACCAGTCCTTGTGTCGTGCTAGTATACTGGCACTATAATCGCTGGACACATATCGCGGGCGAGCTGTGTATTTGTAGGCCTGATTCGAAAAATTATGTAGGTGCCGTCCTACAACAAACAAGAATGGAGAATTGCAACACGCATGTTATTCCCAGCCATACAACCGAGTCGGACCTGGCGCTTGCCGGTAACCGATCTGCATACGCTTTATATAGAAGAGAGCGGTAATCCCAAGGGCACGCCGGTAGTGTTCCTGCACGGGGGGCCGGGCGGTTCATGCGAGCCGGGGCATCGGCGTTTTTTCAATCCCGAGGCCTATCGCATCATCCTGTTCGACCAGCGTGGCAGCGGAAAATCGAAGCCACACGCCAGCCTGGAGGAAAACACCACCTGGGACCTGGTAGCCGACCTGGAAAAAATTCGTGAGTCTCTCGAGATCGACCGCTGGGTTGTTTTCGGTGGTTCCTGGGGATCGACCCTGGCGCTGGCTTACGCCCAGACTCATCCCGACCGGGTGCTGGGCCTGATTCTGCGCGGTATATTCCTGGCGCGAGATCACGATGTGCGCTGGTTTTTCGACGGCAAGGCCGCGCGTATCTTCCCCGAAGCCTGGCAGCACTTTATCGAGCCGATTCCGGAAGACGAGCGCGGCGATATCATCGGTGCCTATTACAAGCGGCTTACCAGTGACAATGAAATCGTGCGCATGGGTGCGGCCAAGGCCTGGTCTATCTGGGAAGGATCCTCGGTGACCCTGCTGCCCGACAAGAACGTTGTCGATCATTTCAGCGATCCCCATATCGCGCTCAGTATCGCGCGCATCGAATGCCATTATTTCGTCAACAACTGTTTCCTGAGGCCGAACCAGCTCATCGAGGACATGGACAAGATCAAACATATCCCGGGGTATATCGTGCATGGTCGCTACGACCTGGTGTGCCCGATCGACCAGGCTTTTTTACTGAAGGAGCAATGGGAAAATGCCCAGCTCAAGATAATTCCCGATGCCGGACACGCGGTCACCGAGCACGGCATCAGCAAGGCGCTGGTCGACTGCTGCAATTCGATGCTGGAAATCGTCAATTGATTACCCTGCTGCAACGCGTCAGCGAGGCGCGGGTCGAAGTCGATGCAACAAGTATCGGAAGCATTACTCAGGGTTTGCTGGTGCTGGTCGGTGTCGAGGCGGACGATGACGAGCCCACCGCCCGCGGCTTTGTCGATCGTCTGCTGAATTACCGTGTGTTTGCCGATTCCGACGGCAAAATGAACCTGTCGCTGAAAGACATTGGCGGCGGGATGTTACTGGTGCCGCAGTTCACGCTGGCCGCCAATACCAAAAAAGGGCGTCGGCCGAGTTTTACCTCGGCGGCACCGCCGCGGCACGGTCAGGCGATCTTCGACGCCATGGTTGCCTACGCCAGATCGGTGTATGAAAGCATTGCCTGCGGGCAATTCGGCGCCGATATGCAGGTCCACCTGGTTAACGACGGCCCGGTTACCTTTATCCTGGATTAGCGAATCCCTGCAAAAAAGCGGCGCGCCCCTGGTAGAGCGTCCCGATTAATGGTCGAATTTGGTCTCGATGTCGATTATTATCGCAGGCTCTCAAAACCTGCCGGAAACCTTGGTAGATGTCAGAACGAAGTGCAAATGTCAGCCGCGATACGCTGGAAACCCAGATCAATGTCAGTTTGAACCTGGATGGCAGCGGAAATGCCCGTTTCGATACGGGGATTCCGTTCCTCGAACATATGCTCGAGCAGATTGCACGTCATGGTGCATTCGACCTCGAAATAAGCGCCAGTGGTGATTTGCATATCGATGATCATCATACGGTAGAGGATATCGGTATTACCCTGGGCCAGGCCTTCAAGCAGGCGCTCGGGGACAAGAAAGGCATCATGCGTTACGGGCATGCTTACGTGCCGTTGGACGAGGCGCTGTCGCGTGTCGTAATAGATTTTTCCGGGCGGCCCGGCATCGAGTACCGGGTAGAGTTCAAGCGCCCCCGGGTCGGCCAGTTCGACGTCGACCTGTTCCACGAGTTTTTTCAGGGTTTCGTCAATCACGCACCGGCGACGCTGCATATCGATAATCTCGCCGGACACAATGCGCACCATGTAGCGGAAACCATCTTCAAGGCGTTCGGGCGCGCGCTGCGCTTCGCCGTCGCCCCGGATGAACGCATGCAGGGTGTGGTTCCTTCGACCAAGGGATCCCTGTAAGTGATGCGCAGCATTGCCGTGATCGATTACGGCATGGGAAACCTCAGGTCGGTGGTCAATGCGCTGCAGGTGGTTACCGAGGGTCGCGACCAGGTACTACTGACCTCCGATCCCGCGCAAGTGCTGGCCGCCGATCATGTCGTGTTTCCGGGACAGGGTGCCGCCGGCGATTGCATGCGCGCAATCGACGATTACGGCTTGCGCGAAGCGATCGTCACGGCAGCCGGGCAGCAGCCGTTTCTTGGGATTTGTATGGGCCTGCAGGTATTGATAGATCATAGCGAGGAAAACCAGGGTACCGACTGTCTCGGGATATATTCCGGCGAGGTCAGGTATTTTGGTGATAGCCATCGAGACCAGAGCGGCGTTAAACTTAAGGTTCCGCATATGGGCTGGAACCGCGTGGTGCAGACTCAATCACATCCGTTATGGCATTCCATCGAGGATGGCAGCCGCTTTTATTTCGTACACAGTTACTACTTCGAAGCGGCAGATCCGGAACTGGTTGCGGGTCAGACAGACTATGGCTTCAACTTCACCAGCGCGATCGCCAAAAACAATTTATTCGCATTGCAGTGTCATCCCGAGAAAAGCGCTGCTACCGGCCTGCAATTGTTGCGAAATTTTGTTAACTGGGATGGACAGGCATGATTCTGATACCGGCGATCGATTTGAAAGAAGGGCACTGCGTGCGACTGCGGCAGGGCAACATGGACGAAACCACGGTGTTTTCGGACGATCCCGTGGCGATGGCGGGCAAGTGGGTAGACCAGGGTTGCAGCCGGCTGCACCTGGTCGATCTGGACGGTGCGTTTGAAGGCGAGCCGATCAATGCCGATGTCATCGAGGAGATCAGCGCCTCGTTCCCGGACCTGGAAATTCAAATCGGCGGCGGCATCCGCTCGATCGAAACCGTCGAGGCCTATCTCGAGGCCGGGGTTAACTACGTCATCATCGGTACCATGGCGGTCAAGCGCCCCGAATTTGTAACCCAACTCTGCTCCGAGTTCCCGGGCAACGTGATTATCGGCCTCGATGCCAAGAACGGCATGGTCGCAACCCACGGCTGGGCCGAGGAATCCGAGCATGAAGCCTGTGACCTGGCGCGGCGCTTCGAAGACCAGGGCGTCGCCGCGATCGTCTACACCGATATCAGCCGCGACGGCATGATGCAGGGGGTCAACGTCGAGGCAACCCAGGCCCTGGCGAAGGCGATAAGCGTTCCGGTCATCGCCTCCGGTGGCGTTACCGACATGGATTGCATCGTCAAACTGAACGCGGTCAAAGACGCCGGTATCGAAGGTGTCATCATCGGTAGGGCGCTCTACGAGCGCACCATCAGCCTGGTCGAGGCGCAAGCCTATATCGATCAGAACTAGTTCTGATTCAGCCCGGTATGACGCTCGCAAAACGTATTATTCCCTGTCTCGACGTCGATAACGGGCGCGTGGTCAAGGGTGTGCAATTCGTCGAAATTCGCGATGCGGGGGACCCCGTCGAAGTTGCGCGCCGCTATAACCAGGAAGGCGCCGACGAGCTGACCTTCCTCGATATCACGGCCAGTTCCGACGACCGCGAAACCATGGTGCACGTGGTCGAGGATGTCGCCGCCGAGGTTTTTATCCCGCTGACCGTGGGCGGTGGTATTCGCGAGCTCGCAGATATTCGGCGCTTGCTCAACGCCGGCGCGGACAAGGTCAGTATCAATACCGCGGCCGTTTTCAATCCCGAGTTCGTGGCCGAGGCCGCCGACAAGTTTGGTTCGCAGTGCATCGTCGTCGCGGTAGACGCCAAGCGCGTCAGCGCCGATGGCGAGGCCGGGCGCTGGGAAATTTTTACCCACGGTGGGCGCAAGCCCACCGGCATCGACGTGATCGAATGGGTTCGCAAGATGGATGCTTACGGCGCCGGCGAAATACTGCTCACCAGCATGGATCGAGACGGCACTAAAATCGGTTTCGACAACGAGCTCACGCGCGCCGTTTCGGAAGCGGTGCGGGTGCCGGTAATCGCTTCCGGCGGGGTGGGTAACCTGCAACACCTGGTGGACGGGATTCTCGAGGGGAAGGCGGACGCGGTGCTGGCGGCGAGTATTTTCCACTTCGCGGAATACAGTATCGGCGACGCCAAGGCCTTCATGAAGGCCCGGGGTATCGAGGTGCGCGATGACTGACTGGCTCGATCAGATCAAGTGGAACGACGACGGCCTGCTGCCGGCGATCGCCCAGGACCGCCAGTCCGGCGAAGTGCTGATGCTGGCCTGGATGAACCGCGAGGCCCTGCAGTTGAGCCACGAACAGGGGCGCGCCGTTTACTGGTCGCGCTCGCGCCAGCGGCTATGGTTCAAGGGTGAGGAATCGGGGCACGTGCAGCGATTACACGAAATCAGGGTCGATTGCGACGCCGATGTCGTGCTGCTGCAGGTCGAGCAGGTTGGCGGGATTGCCTGTCATACCGGCCGCCGTCGCTGTTTCTTTCGGGTTTTGAAGGGTGGGGAATGGCAAATCGATGAAGAAATTATCAAAAATCCCGACGAGATTTATCGATGAGTGATGATATACTCCTGCGCCTGATGGCGGTACTGGCGTCGAGGAAAGACGCGGATCCCGACTCTTCCTACGTCGCGAGCCTGTATGACAA
>CAMYON010000035.1:0-14268 GCA_947260025.1 uncultured Gammaproteobacteria bacterium | reverse complement strand
GAACAAAGTAAATGAGGTGAAAAATGGGTTTTGGTGGAATTAGTATCTGGTCGCTGTTGTTGATCCTGGCGATCGTGATCCTGTTGTTTGGCACCAAGAAGCTGCGTAATGTCGGCGGAGATCTCGGTGGTGCGATCAAAAACTTCAAGAAATCGGTGAAGGACGAGGAAGTCGCCAAGGACAAGGACAAGGCAGAGCCCGAAAGCCAGATTATCGAAGGCAAGGTCACCGAAGAAAAAGATAAAGTCTAGCCCCGTCAGCTTGTTCATCAAACCGGGATTCGCTGATGTTTGATATGGGCTTCACCGAGATGATGCTGATCGGCATCGTCGCGCTCATCGTGATCGGACCTGAACGCCTGCCTGGGGTGGCACGCACCGCGGGCAAGTATTTCGGTCGCCTGAAGCGCTTCATGACCAGCGTCAGGGCCGACGTCGAGCAGGAACTGCGGGCTGACGAGCTGCGTCAGATTCTCGCGGATCAGCAACGCGAGCTGAATACGCTTAAAGACAGCATTTCCGAAGCCGGCAACAATATCGAAAAAGAAGCCAACGCCGTTGTCGAGGCAGGCGCATCTCTTGACGATAGTCCCGATGAACTCCCGCCTCACGAGCCGCTTCCGGACAGTTCCGACGAACTCCCGCCTCACGATCCGCTTCCGGACCCGGAGGAGGAAGAAGCCGCTGCTGCCGAGGAACCTGCCAGACCTAAGACTGGTGATGCCGCCAGTGACTTGAAATCATGAGCGAAGAAGAAAAAGCGGAAGAGAGCAAAAGCGGCAGCCTGATGTCGCACCTGGTCGAGCTGCGCGACCGTGTGGTGCGTATGGTGGTCGCGGTACTGGTTCTCTTTCTCGGCATGTTTTACTGGGCCAATGAGATTTATATTTACCTCGCGGAACCGTTGACGCGCCATCTGCCCGAAGATGCCACCATGATCGCGATTGACGTCGCTTCGCCGTTTCTTACGCCGTTCAAGCTGGTGCTGATGTTGGCGGTTTTTCTGGCCATGCCGGTGATTCTTTACCAGATGTGGGCCTTCGTGGCGCCAGGGCTGTACGCCACCGAAAAACGTATCGCCGGACCGCTGCTGGTGTCGAGCATTCTGTTGTTTTACGCCGGGGTGGCCTTTGCCTACTACGCGGTATTCCCGCTGGTTTTCGGCTTCTTTACCAGCGTCGGCCCCGAGATTGTCAACATTTCGACCGATATCGGGCGTTATCTCGATTTTGTGCTGGCGCTGTTTTTTGGTTTCGGACTCGCTTTCGAGGTGCCGATTGCCACTATCATCCTGGTGGCGATCGGTTTCACCACGCCGAAGAAATTGTCCGAAAAACGGCCTTACGTCATCGTAGGCGCCTTTATCTGCGGCATGCTGCTGACCCCGCCGGACGTCATCTCGCAGGTGCTGCTGGCGCTGCCGATGTGGATCCTGTTCGAGGCGGGTCTGATCGCCTCGGCGATCATCTTCAAGGATCGTGAAGAGGCAGAAGAGGACGATGAGCTGGACGAAGACGCTGCTGCGGATCATCCCCTGACCGACGAAGAGATGGAGGCCGAGCTCGACCAGGCCGAGGCCGACGAGGCTGGCCTCGATAAAAACGCCTGATCGCGATTAAAGACAGCGACTTTCCAGGTCCTTCTACGCGGCTCTCCTTTACTTTCTCGTTTTTCCACCCCGTATCCGACCCTGTCTATCCGCGGGATGACGGCTCTGGATCCGCTGTGCAGCACCAATCGGGCCTCAATAAACTGTCCCGCCGTCCGATACAGGCGGTATGAACTTTATATACCAGCGGATTGTTTTGCTTTTCCTGTGCAGCGGCTGCTGCTATCCCGTGGCGGCGCTGGAGCTGTTCGGCGTTACGCTCGAGTCGGCCACGCGCGACGAATTGCGGGCTGCGGTTACGCAGGCCGGAATGGTTTTGACGAGCGAGGGAGGCGAGGATAAATGGTACGATCTGTACGACAGTTCAACGGCGCTCGAAGGTTCTAGCCAGTTATACCTGGGCTTCGTCAAGCAGGACCAGCGTTTCGCTTTTGCCGAATACGAATTCAAGGGTCTGCAGCGCAAGCAGTTATTGCGTGACCTGACGCTCAAGTACGGTGCCGCCGAAGTGCAGGGCGGGCGGTTCATATCCGATCGCAGCTATCGCTGGCAGCAGGAAGGCATCGAAATCGAACTCACCGGCGACTGGCAAAACTATAAAACCCGGTTGATCTACGTAATGCCGGCCAACATGGCCGATTTGCTCGCCGAAAGGTCCTCCCGGGTACCGCAGCAGGAGGCCGAAGCAGAGCAGGTTTCGCTTTATTGAGCGCCGTTCGTCGCGCTAAATCAGCCGCTGGTCCTTAACCCTCGCCCGAGGGCGGCAAAACGCCATGGTCCGGCTAAGCTTATTGTGTCCCAATCTAACTGAAGCAGATGAACGTAACCAGTCCAGTCAAATCGCCCTATGCGATTCCCGAAGCCAGCCGCAGCGCGGTCGAGGGGATTCGCGAGCAATTGACGCGCCTCGATCAGAATGTCGCCGAGGTGGCACGCGGCGAGGGCAGCGGTTCATTTGCGCCGGGGTCGCGCGACCGCGCGCTGGTCGAACAGCAGGAAATCGTGCTCGCCGTGCGCGCCAACGCCAAATCGCTCGAGGCCGCCAACCAGGCGCTCGGCACCATCATCGATATCAAGGTTTAACGGCAAAAAATCCAGGCTGCGGGCAGCCTGATGTTAACCCGGATTCGCTTTTGCGCTATCATGCCTTATCTGTCGATCCGCTGTTTCGAAGTACTCTATGACGAATAATTCCGCGACGCTGCGTCGTCCAGCCCTGCTTGTCATCCTGGATGGATTCGGTATCAATCCCGATCCCACCAACAATGCTATCTTGCAGGCGGCAACGCCAAACTTCGACCGCTATTTTGCGAGCTACCCGATGACCGCGCTCGAGGCTTCAGGCCGCGGCGTCGGCTTGCCCGCCGGGCAGATGGGTAATTCCGAAGTCGGGCATATGACCATAGGCAGCGGCACCATCGTCAAGCAGGACCTGGTGCGCATCGATGACGCAGTCGAGGATGGCAGTTTCTTCGAGAACCCGGCCCTGCTGAACGCGGTGCAGGCCGCGCGCGATGCCGGCAGGCCACTGCATTTGATGGGGCTGGTGTCGGACGGCGGGGTGCACAGTCATATCGAACACCTCGGCGCGCTGATTCGGCTATGCCAGCGTCACCAGGTCGTGCCGCAGGTGCATATGATTACCGATGGCAGGGATACCGCGCCGCAGGCGGCGCTAGCCTATCTGCCCGAGCTGGAAGCCCTGCTCGAAAGTTGCGGTGGACACATAGGCTCGATATCCGGTCGTTACTACGCGATGGACCGTGATCAGCGCTGGGACCGGGTACAGCTGGCCTGGGACAATATCGTGCACGCCAGCGGTATCGAAGCCGAATCGGCAGTGCTGGCGATCCAGCAAAGCTATGATGCCGGCACCAACGATGAATTCATTTTGCCGACACGTTTGCCCGGTTTGCAGCCGCCGCAGGCCGGCGATGAACTGGTGTTTTTCAATTTTCGCAACGATCGCGCGCGCCAGATCTGCGCGGCCTTTGCGCTGCAGGATTTCGACGATTTCGAGCGCGGCCCCGATTACCGCCCGATCAATCTCACCACGATGACCCACTATGACGCCAGGCTGGATGCGCCGGTTGCGTTTACGGCGGTGCGTCCGCAAACAACCCTGGGAAGCGTCATCAGCGATGCCGGTATGCGCCAGCTGCACTGCGCCGAAACCGAGAAATATGCTCACGTGACTTTTTTCTTCAACGGTGGCCGCGAGGCGCCGTATTCAGGGGAGGAGCGCAAGTTGATCGAGTCTCCGCGGGTCGCAACCTACGACTTGCAGCCGGAAATGAGCGCGCCCGAGGTGGCGGATGCGGTGATTGCCGCGCTGCAGTCCGGCGATTACGAGTTTATCGTGGTTAACTTTGCCAATGGCGATATGGTTGGCCACACCGCGGTTCGGGAAGCAATTATCGAGGCAGTGGAAGTGCTGGATCGCGAAGTCGGGCGGGTGCTCGAGGCCGCGATCGCGAGTCGATACGCGGTGGTCCTGACCGCCGATCACGGCAATTGTGACGAAATGGTCGACCCGCAAAGCGGCAAACCGCACACCCAGCACTCGAACCACCCGGTTCCCTGCCTGATCATCGATGACGAGGTTAAAAATCTGGCGCAAGGAGAGAATCTCTCGGCAATTGCACCCACGATTCTGCAGTTAATGGGGATACCGCAACCCGCGGTGATGACCGGTAACTCGGTGATCGATGAAATCTAGTCCGAATTACCTTGATTGATAACGAAATTTTAGTAATGATTGTCTATTGAAGTGCGCGATTGATTAAACAATAAACATGGCAAATTTAACCGAAACACTTGAAGAAATTACCCTGTTTCGCGGGATGTCCGAGGAAGATATCGAGAGTATCGCCTCGCAGACGGTAATACGCCAGTTTCCGAAAAACACCGTAATCGTCAGCCAGGGCGACGAGACGGACTCTTTTTATGTCATCCTGCAGGGCAAGGTCGACGTTTTCCTGCACAATGACAAGGGTAAGGAAATCATCATCAATACCATGGGCGAGCAGGATGCTTTTGGCGAGTTGGCGCCGCTTGGCGGCATTCCTCGCCAGGCCAGCATCATCACGACCGAGGATTCCACTTTCGGCATCATTTCCCGCCAGGTGTTCATAGATACCTTGCTGACCAAGCCGATGGTCAGCATGCAGATCATCGATCTGTTGGTTCACCGCATCCAGGACCTGACCGAGGAAGTCAGCAGCCTGGCGCTCGAGGATGTCTACAACCGCGTGGTGCGCGTACTCTACAAGCATGCGGAAGAGGTCGGTGAAAAGCTGGTCACCGAAAAACTGACCCAGCAGGACATCGCCAGCCGCGTCGGCGCCACCCGGGAAATGGTGCACCGAATTCTCAAGGAACTGAAAACCGGCGGTTATATTTCGATCGAAGGCAAACATATCACCATCGAGAAAAAACTCCCTCCCGGCTGGTAAGGTCCGCCTCCTATTAAAGTGCTAGAATAGCGCCGTTTTTTCAAGAGATTAGTAAGTGGCCGGTCACAGTAAATGGGCGAATATCCAGCATCGCAAGAAAGCGCAGGACGCCAAGCGCGGTAAACTCTTCACCCGCCTGATCCGCGAAATCGTGGTTGCCGCCAAGTCCGGCGGCTCCGATCTGGATGCTAATCCCTCGCTGCGCACTGCGGTCGACAAGGCGAAGTCGCAATCGGTGCCGAAAGACGCGATCGAGCGCGCGGTCAAACGCGGCGCCGGCGAGCTCGACGGCTCCGACTATGAAGAAATCCGCTACGAGGGCTATGGTCCGGCCGGGGTAGCCTTCATCGTCGACTGCCTGTCGGATAACCGTAATCGCACCGTGGCCGAGGTGCGCCACGCCTTCAGCAAGGCGGGTGGTAACCTCGGGCAGAGCGGCTCGGTGGCTTACCTGTTCTCCAGCGTCGGCGTATTGCTGTACTCGCCCGAACACGACGAGGACAGCGTGATGGAAGCCGCGCTCGACGCCGGTGCCGAGGACGTGATCGTGGCCGATGACGGCAGTATCGAAGTGCTGACCGCTGCCGAGGAATACGTCGCCGTCAAACAGGCCATGACCGACGCCGGCCTCGAGCCCGAGGAATCCGATCTGACCATGCGTGCCTCGACCAATACCGAGGTCGATGTCGAGACCGCCGGCAAGCTGCTGCGCCTGGTCGACCTGCTCGAAGCCTCGGACGATGTACAGGAAGTTTATTACAACGCCGAGATCCCCGAAGAGGCCTACGAGGCCGAGGGCTAATGATTATCCTGGGCATCGACCCTGGATCGCGCATCACCGGCTTCGGGCTAATCGACAACCACGCTAACCGCATGGAGTATATTCATAGCGGCAGCATCAAGGTTAGCGGCGATAGCCTGCCGCAACGCCTGGGATATATATTCGCCGAGATCGAAGCGGTAATCCGGCAATACCGGCCCGAGCAGATGGGGATCGAAAACGTATTCATGGCGCGTAACGCCGATTCGGCACTGAAGCTCGGCCAGGCGCGCGGCGCGGCGATTTGCGCCGGTCACCAGGCCGGCCTGGAAATTTCCGAGTACGCGGCGCGCGAAATCAAGCAGGCGATCGTCGGTACCGGCGCCGCCAGCAAGGAACAGGTGCAGCACATGGTCAAGCGCCTGCTCGGCATTCGCCAGGCACTGCAGGCCGACGAGGCCGACGGCCTGGCAATTGCTATCTGTCATGCACAATTTTATGCTACGCGGCAAAAGACCGGGCTCGATAGCAGTCAACTCAAGCGCAGGAGAAGCCGCCGAAGATGATCAGCCGATTAACAGGTATTCTGGCCGCCAAGCGAGCGCCGCAGATCCTGATCGATTGTCATGGCGTCGGTTACGAGGCCGATGTATCCATGACCACCTTTTACAAGCTGCCCGAGGTCGGCGATCAGATCTCTATCTGGACGCATTTGCTGATCAAGGACGATTCCCACAGCCTGATCGGGTTCGACAACGAGCAGGAGCGCAAGCTGTTCCGTCAGTTGATCCGCATCACCGGCGTTGGTCCGAAAATGGCGCTGACCATTCTCTCGGGCATCGACGAACAGCTGTTTGCGCTATGTATCGCCAATAACGACGTCGCCATGCTGACCCGGCTGCCGGGTGTCGGTAAGAAAACCGCCGAGCGCCTGATCATCGAAATGCGTGACAAGATAGACGTGACTGCGGGCGACGTGCCGACGCAACAGGCCGCGGCTGGCGGGCATTCTATCGTCAACGAGGCGATTGAAGCGCTGCAGGCGCTGGGTTACAAGCCAACCGACGCCGAAAAGATGATCAACCGCGCGCAGCAGCAGGGTGAATCCGCCGCCAGCGCCTCGCAGTTGATCAAACAGGCGTTACAGACGACGGTCAAGCCATGAGCGAAGAACGCCTGATCAGCGCCGAAGCGGTGGAAGAGGAGTTAACCCAGGACCGCGCACTGCGGCCGAAAATGCTGGTCGATTACGTTGGCCAGGACGAAGTGCGCGAGCAGATGGAGATTTTCGTGCAGGCCGCGGTGCAGCGCCGGGAAGCGCTGGATCACGTGCTGATCTTTGGACCACCCGGGCTGGGCAAGACCACGCTGTCGCATATCATTGCCAATGAAATGCGGGTCAACCTGCGTCAGACATCGGGCCCGGTGCTCGAGAAGGCAGGAGATCTGGCGGCGATCCTGACCAACCTCGAGGCGCACGACGTGCTGTTCATCGACGAAATTCACCGGCTGAGCCCGGTCGTCGAGGAAATTCTTTATCCGGCGATGGAAGACTTTCAACTCGATATCATGATCGGCGAAGGCCCGGCGGCGCGCTCGATCAAGCTCGACCTGCCACCGTTTACCCTGGTCGGTGCCACCACGCGTGCCGGGTTGCTGACCTCGCCGCTGCGCGATCGCTTCGGTATCGTGCAACGGCTGGAGTTTTACAGCGCGCAGGAACTGGGCCGTATAATCTTGCGCTCGGCGGGCCTGCTCGGTATCCATGTCGATGCCGCGGGCGCGCATGAAATTGCCAGCCGCTCACGCGGCACGCCGCGCATCGCCAATCGCCTGCTGCGCCGCGCGCGCGACTATGCCGAGGTCAAGGCCGACGGTGTCATTACCGAAACCGTCGCTCATGCGTCGCTGGATATGCTCAAGGTCGACCAGTCCGGGCTCGATCACATGGATCGGCGCCTGATCCTGGCCTTGATCGAAAAATTCGATGGCGGTCCGGTCGGGGTCGAAAGCCTGTCGGCCGCAATCGGCGAGGAACGCGGCACCATCGAGGACGTTATCGAACCCTACCTGATTCAGCAGGGTTTTTTGATGCGTACCCCGCGCGGACGTGTGGTAACATCGCGCGCGTATTCGCATTTTGGACTTAAAAATGCAAAGCAGGGTGAAATAGATCTCTAGCCAGTCCCTGCATCAACCTGTAACAATCTGACCCTGAAAACGCCATGAATGATGATTCGCTGTTAACCCTTATTATCAACGCCAGTTTGCCGGTGCAGCTGGTTATGCTCCTGCTGCTGGGGGCGTCGGTTTTTTCCTGGGCGCTGATGTACGTCAAGCGCGGTTACATCCGGCAATCGCAGGCCGAGGCCAAAACTTTCGAGGGCCGCTTCTGGTCGGGCATCAACCTCAGCGATCTGTTCGCCCAGTTGAGCGTGCGCCAGGATCGGCGTTTCGGGCTGGAGGCGATATTCGAAAACGGTTTCCGGGAATTTGCGCGCGCGCGCAAGGCGGAGCTCGACAACAGCGAAGTGGTGCGCTCGGCGCATCGTGCGATGAAGGTGTCGATGTCGCGCGAAATCGAGCTGCTGGAAACTAACCTGCCATTCCTGGCCACCGTCGGCTCGGTCAGCCCTTATGTCGGTCTGTTCGGTACGGTCTGGGGGATCATGGAATCGTTTCGCGCGCTTTCAGGGGTGCAGCAGGCGACACTCGCGATGGTGGCGCCCGGCATTTCGGAAGCGCTGATCGCGACCGCGATGGGCCTGCTGGCGGCGATTCCCGCGGTCGTGGCCTACAACAAATTCACCAGCGAGATCGATGCCATGATTGTGCGCTACGAAAATTTTCTGGAAGAGTTTACCGGAATTTTACAACGCCAGGCCCAGTCACCCAGGTAGGATATCCCGGTGAGAAAGCGTCGTTCAGTTTCGGAGATCAACGTGGTGCCATACATCGACGTGATGTTGGTGCTGTTGATTATATTCATGGTGACAGCCCCCCTGCTGAAGCAGGGTGTCGATGTCGACCTGCCGACGGCCCCGGCTAATCCGCTCGATGTCGAGAGCCCGGAGCCGATCGTCATTACCGTGGACAGGGAAGGGCAAATGTATCTCAGTACCGCCCTGAATCCGGATGCGGGTATCAGCGCCGAGTCGCTGGTCGATCAGGTGAAGGCGGTGTTGTCGCGGGAGCCGAATCGTCCGGTGATGGTGCGCGGCGATGCCAACGGTCCTTACCAGAATGTCGTCGGCACCCTGGTGTTGCTGCAGCAGGCTAACGTCGAATCGGTTGGGCTGGTCACAGACCCCGAGGAAACGAATTAGTGCTGGCCGAATTACTCAGGCATCCGCGGGCCCTGTTGCTGTCGCTGGCGCTGCATGTCGTCGTCATCGGCATAATGTTTATCAACTTTCATTTCGCCGACAGGCCCAATTTGATCAAGGCGGGACAGGTCGAGCAGACGGTCAAGGCCGAAGTGGTAGAGCAGCAGCAGCTCGAAGCGATGCAGCAGCAAAAGCAGCGGGAAGCCGAGAAACTGAGGGAGGCCGAGCGCAAAAAGAAGGAGCAGGAAGCCAAAAAGCTCGCCGACAAAAAGAAAAAAGAGGCCGAGAAAAAACGCAAGGCGGAGGAAAAGAAAAAGGCTGAACTAAAGCGCAAGAAAGAGGCCGAAGACAAGCGCAAAGTGGAAGCGAAGCGCAAGGCTGATGAAAAACGCAAGGCCGACGAGAAGCGCAAGGCGGAAGAGAAGCGCAGGACCGAGGAGAAACGCAAGGCCGAGGAAAAACGCAAGGCGGAAGAGCAGCGTATCGCGGAGGAAAAACGCAAGGCCGAAGAAAAACGCAAGGCCGAGGAAGCTCGCATCGCCGAGGAGAAGCGCAAGGCGGAAGAAGAACGCAAGGCCGAGGAAGCTCGCATCGCCGAAGAGAAGCGTAAAGCGGAAGAGCAGCGCCGTTTAGCCGCAGAGGAGCAAAAGCGCAAGGAAGCCGAACTCAAGGCAAAACTGCAGGCCGAGGAAACGCAGCGCCGGCTCAGTTCACTGCAGGAGGCATATAAGCTGGCAATTTTACAAAAAGTTCGAAGGAATTGGATTAGACCGCCCGGAAGTGAGAAAATACCCGAATGCTGGGTTCGGGTAATACAGGGGCCCGGTGGAATCATTCTCGATGTCACTTTTAGCACCTGTAAGGGCAGTACCCAGACATACCGTGCGTCGATCGAAAGTGCGGTTTATAAAGCCGAGCCGTTACCGAAACCGGGAGATCCATCCTTGTTTGCGCGCGAACTGAATTTTAATTTTAAGCCTGAGTAAGAAACCCGGTAAATGTAATGAAGCGATCAATAATCTGTCTGTTTGTTATGTTTCTCTGGGCTATCTCGACAGCCGGCAGGGCCGCGCTGACTATCGAGATTACCGGTGGCACCGAGGGCGCGTTGCCGATCGCGGTGGTGCCGTTCGACGTCTCGAAACTGGCCAGCAAGCTGCCGGCGGACCTGGCTCAAATTGTTTCCAGCGACCTGAATCGCAGCGGCGTGCTGAAAGTCATGGATCGCGGTGCCTTGCCGGCCAGTCCGCATTACAGTAACCAGGTCAAGTACCAGCAATGGCGAGGCGCGGGCCAGGATTACCTGGTGGTTGGGCGCGTACGAGAGGATTCGCCCGGGATATATACTATCGAGTTTCAATTGCTCGATGTGCTCAAGCAAAAGCAGCTGCTCGGCCGCAGCATGAAGGCGAAGAAACGCAACCTGCGGTCGCGCGCGCACCAGATCAGCGATTTTATCTACCAGCAGATCACCGGCATTCGAGGCGCCTTCAATACCCGAATTGCCTACGTCCGGGCGCAAAAAAACGCGGCGCGCAAGTATGTGCTGCAGGTTGCCGATACCGACGGCTTTAACGCGCAGAACGTGCTCGAATCCGACGAGCCTATCATGTCACCGAGCTGGTCGCCCGACGGTAAATCGCTGGCCTACGTATCGTTCGAAAATCGTCGCCCGGAGATTTATATTCAACAGCTGGCGACCGCGAGACGCTCCAAGGTTTCCGGCTTCAGCGGGCTGAATAGCGCACCGAGCTGGTCGCCCGACGGCAAGTTCCTGGCGCTGGTGTTATCGAAAGACGGCAGCCCCGACGTCTATACCCTGAATACCGCAACCAAGCGCCTCAAGCGCCTGACGAAGCATCGCGCCATCGACACCGAACCGGTGTGGACGCAGGATGGCAGAAGCATTATTTTTACCTCCGATCGATCGGGGTCGCCGCAGCTATACCAGATCAATGTCGCGGGCGGCAGAGCCAAGCGGCTGACGTTCGAAGGCAAGTACAATAGTGCGGCCAGCCTGTCGCCCGACGGCAAATACATCGCCATGGTGCACGGCGAGCGGGGGCAATATAAAATAGCGCAGCTGGACCGTGAAACGGGCAACTTGACCGTTCTTACCGACAGTTCGCTCGACGAATCTCCATCTTTTTCGCCTAATGGAAGGATGGTGCTGTACGCCTCGACCCGGGGAAGCAATGGATTTCTGTACGCGGTCTCCATCGACGGGCGCGCGAAACACAAGTTATCGGACCAGGCCGGAGATATCCGGGAGCCGGTCTGGGGACCTTTTGAAAGCAAATAATTACCGAATACAAGCGGAGCGTGATGAATATGAAAAGATTTGATTTTTTAAAGCCATGGCTGCTCGCCGGGTTTCTGGGTATCTTCGTAACGGCCTGTGCCACCACGCAGGAAGAAATTCTCGAAGATGGCCCACCACCGGAGGATCAAACGCAGATGGATGGTGGCATGGCCACCGATGGCACTGGTGCCGATGCCAGCGGAATAGACGGGGGCGATGACGGTGCGGCCACCGCGATAGTCGACGAGAGCATGATGAGTGCGGTTGAATTGCTCGAGCAGACCGAGGGCGCGCTTTCCAATCGCACCATATACTTCGAATTCGACAGCGCCAAGCTGACCAGCGAATCGATAGCGATACTCGAGACTCACGGCAGCTTCATTGCCGGCAACGGTGAAGTCACGGTGCGGCTCGAAGGCCACGCCGACGAGCGCGGCAGCCGCGAGTACAATATCGCGCTCGGCGATCGCCGTGCACAATCGGTGCGCCGGGTATTGCTGTTCCAGGGTGCTTCCACCGATCAGCTCGAGACCGTCAGCTACGGCGAGGAGCAACCGGCGATGTCTGGCCACACCGAGGAAGCCTGGGCGAAGAACCGGCGCGTCGAACTGATTTACACGGTGAACTAACATGATCCCGGCGAAAAACTCGATTCGCAATGCCGGTTTCAGTCTGCTAATCGTCGCCAGCGGGCTGGCCCCGGCTTTCGCGCAAAGCGCGCTGACCCCGGAGCAATTGACGTTGCGGGTCGAACGCCTGACCGAACTTTCGCAGCGTTCGGAAGCCAAGCTGGGCACCATCCAGGCGCAGTTGGCCAAGCTGAACGAGGACATGTCCCGGATGGGCCGGTTGATCGATAATCGTGCAATGCTCGATATGATCCAGCTGGTCGATCAGCTTTCGGAAGAGATCAGCCAGCTGAACGGACAGATCGAGCAGCAGGGTTTTGACCTCGAAGGCATCAAGAAACGCCAGCGAGAGCTCTATCTCGATATCGATCGCCGGCTGCGCGATCTCGAAAGCGGTGCCACGGCGCAGGCTGGTTCCATCAGCGTCCCGCAGGTCGATACACCGGCTCCGGCCACGACCTCCGGCCAGCAGGCTCCGTCGGTAGAGGCGCCGTCGACCGCCGCGACCCAGACCACGGCAGCGGTCACGCAGACTCCATCGGTAACCCAGAGCGAGGAAAAGGCGGCCTACCAGGCTGCTTTCGACACCCTCAAGGAAGGGCGTTACAAGAACGCCAAGACCGAACTCAAGACTTTCCTGAGCCGCTATCCAAACAGCAGCTACGCCGGCAACGCGCAGTACTGGCTGGCCGAGGCGCACTACGTCACCCGTAATTTCGAGCAGGGCATCGTCGAGTTCAAGCAGGTGCTGGACAAGTATCCGAGCAGTAACAAGGTGCCGGACGCCATGCTCAAGCTCGGTTATACCTTTTACGAACTGAAGCAATTTCCCCAGGCCAAGCAGGTCCTGACCGACCTGCGTGACAAGTTTCCCAACGAGACCGCCTCGCGCCTGGCTTCCAAGCGCCTCGATCGCATCCGCAAGGAGGGACATTAGGCCGGGCAACAGAATTCGCTTGAAATCGGTCCGGGGATGGGTATCATTCCCGGTTCTTCACGGGGGCCGTTAGCTCAGTTGGTAGAGCATCTGACTTTTAATCAGGTGGTCGAGCGTTCGAATCGCTCACGGCCCACCATTTTTCCCCAATCAATTAATGCGAAGCCTTGGCGTAAGGCCAGGTCAAGCTCGTCCACCTGATTAAAAGTCAGGTGCGCCACATGAAACGCGTCATTCCCGCGAAAGCGGGAATCTTACAACACGCCACAATCGAAAGATTCCCGCTTTCGCGGCGCTTCGCCGATGCGGGTTGACTGCGATTACAGCCGGGAACTGGCCGAAGATTGCCTCCTGCCAGGGTTTGTTGAGGGCCTGCTTCTGGCCGTTTTCCGAGGTCTAAACAGTCCTATTCAGCGTCTGAAATTCGAAATACTGGTTCAGATTCCAGGCAAGTGATGGCTATGAAAAAGACTAAACGAGTTTTCAATAAACCCATGACCCAATCGCTAATTTACCCAAAATGGGCGATGTATTAGTAGTGTGCCGCTGGTAGTGTCTGTTGGGAGGCACAAACACCCAGGATCATGCAATATGAGTAGAGAAAGTACTGAAGTATCCTGGAATAGGTTTGATGTATCCGGTTCCACCAATCGTCGCTTGGTAACGGATGCTTCCGGAACGCTTTCAAACCTGTCCATCAAAAAGCGAGCTGAACGTAGACGGCAAAAGCAGCGTGCGGATCTTGTTCGTCAGCACATGGAAAGTATGAATCGAGCGCCCACACTGTTACAGACTCTCATAGCCAGATTAATAAAGTAACCCAGGCGGTGATGATGCAGCAGACCCAATGAATTTGTTGGTCAAGTGCTGCCAGGCCGCAACCCTGTTCGAGAAAATACGGCACAAGCAAGTTCCTAAAGAGTGGAAACAAATTTCCATATTCTGGGAAAACAGTAACTGGATGATCCACGCAACGATCAGCGCGTAATATTGTGGATCTACGATCAAGGCAAACCCATTGGGGGAGTTCACCAGGAAGACTTTTGTCTCCGGAGAATTCCCGCGCCAATATGTCACCAGGCCAGTGTCCCGAGAGAACACGTTGATCATGTGTGGACCGTGGCTTACCCCGCTCCCAGGTAGTACTTAAAATCAGTCTCCCCCAAAAAAGGAAAAATGTTCCTAACCGTTAAATCTTTGTGCACAATGATCACTCGAGCCTGACCCTTTAAGAAGGAGTCCCCGGATTGT
>CAMYON010000034.1:33681-35691 GCA_947260025.1 uncultured Gammaproteobacteria bacterium | reverse complement strand
TCCACTTTGGTGGTTTTTTTGGAACCCTGGCGCAACAGCGTCTTCGAGATTGGTTCGACGTAATGCGCAAATTCGCTGCTGATTTTACTCAGCATTTCCTCCAGCAAGGGATGCGAGCGCTGCTTGTCCGGAAAAATCTTCGATTTCTTTTTCTCGGCCGGCTCCTGTCTCGATAGGCAAATCACCTTCCAGCGCCTGAGAAATTCCTGTTGCCTTTCATACCCGGGAATTTTTCTCGAAATTTCGAGCGCCAGGCTATCCGCCGACAAGCCCGCGGTTTCATACCGCTCCATCAGGAGCATCGCGACCGGACCCGTGAAGTCGGCCAGCAGCTTCGTGATCGAATTTACTTCTTCGGCGCTTGCCGGGGGTTCGTCAACCGCTTGCTCGTCGGGCGTGGCAGCCTCCTCGGTAAAAGCCGGGGCAGTCTCCTCGGTCAAAGCCGGCGCCGCCTGCTCCTGGAGATGAGGCAGTGCCCTCTTGATCGCCGTCATGAGTTCGGAAACCGATTGATAGCGCTTGTCCCGATCGGGATCGAGCCCCTTGACGAGAACCGGAATGAAAGCGGTCGGATACACCACCGAGTAATCGATCAGGTTGCCAGGCGACATACAGGGAATCTGCGGCAGCTGCGAGCGTGGACATTTGGTGTTCTCGGGCAACATCTTCAGCAATTCGAGAAACAGCCGTGTCGCCGAGAACACGTCGGCGCGGGAATCGGCCTCCAGTCCGAACCTGACCTCGGGCGCCATGTATCTCGGCGTCCCGATCAGCGATCCGATCATCGTCAGGTCGGAATTCTCCTTGAGCCTGGCCATACCGAAATCGGCCAGCTTGATCTGGCGGCCACCCTTCGCAATCAGGATATTGGAAGCCTTGACGTCGCGGTGCACGATACCGTAGCGGTGCGCCGCGTGCAGGGCATTGAGTAATCCCGAAATAATGGTGAGGGTGCGTTTCAGGCTGATGCCGCGTCCCTGCCGGTGCCTTTGCTTGATTAACTTGTGCACCGAGATACCGTCGACGAATTCCATCACGATGAAAGGTCGGTCCTCGTGCTGTCCGTACTCGAGCACGGCGACGATATTGGGATGGAAACATCTTGCGGCCGAGATTGCCTCGCGCTTGAAACGCGCCAGCAGGCCTTCACCTATCTTGCCGACCAGCAAATGCGGGTGCAGGGTTTTTATCGCGACGCGGCGCTGGATGTCGGGGTCGTAGCCTTCGTAGACGATGCCGGTCGCGCCCTCGCCCAGCAGCGATACGATTTTATACTTGCCGATAAATCGGCTTATTTCCCGCATGATGTCGGGGGCTGGTCTTTGCTCAATCGACACGGGACTGCCTCGACTGCTGAAAGAAGTCCAGTTGCGGAGTTTGCTGGTGAGCGGCCACGTATTGCTTCATGAATTCACGCAAAACCTGTGACGCCGGAACGTCCTGCGCCTTGCAGGTATCGAGAAATTTTTTGTGCAATTCCGGCTCGATTCTAATGCGAAGCGCGGCTGTTTTTCCCATTTGTGTCGCCAAAGGATACACGTTATTGATTCGGCAGTATAAAGGCTAGGCCTCCCCCGCTCAACCCGTTTCGCCGAATTACAGCCACGCGCAAAAAAGCGTGACGGTTAACCTGGTTATGAATCAGGTAACTGTCAACGCAATTGCCTCTACTCGAGAAAAAGGAATATGGCCGCTATTTCTGGCCACATTCGAGGGCCGACGCTAGCTGTCGGCTCATAAATCCCCGTTTACGCGGTCCCAGAACTCCTCACGATGATTGGTCCGCGGGAAGGGTTCCTCGGGCACCGGCACCTCGAGAAACTCGCACAGCGGCCCCCAACCCTGCTTGACCTCGAACTCCAGCAACTGCCCGGCTGGGATCATGGCCCTGACCGCGTCGTTGTGCGCGACGAACGCTGCGATCAGGCCGTCGCGATCGAGCCCTTCGGGGAAACCGGTTTTAGCGATCACCCCGGCGCTCATTTCCAGCCAGTCGCGCATCTCCGGCGG
>CAMYON010000034.1:0-33602 GCA_947260025.1 uncultured Gammaproteobacteria bacterium | reverse complement strand
CGGAAGAATCCCGCGGTCGGCCAGTCGACCGCGCTGGGGTAACCATCGTAAATCGATTGCCAGTCGGCGGCACCGTCCGACGCGGCCGACCACAACGGCACCTGCACCGGCATATTGTGCAGCACCTCTTCCATATGATGACAGGGCCCGAACCCCAGCTGATTGATGGCGAGCTTGAGCGAATAAGTGCCGGTGCGACCGACACCCGTTCCGATTAACTGCATGATCCTACCCCTTTGTTATCGAGTGTTTGCCGCGAAGGTTACAGAATCGCGGCCGGGTTGTCAGCGCCCGACGGGTATCTTGCGCGAGCGTTTGCATATCGAGGTTTGTAATGAATCGCGGCCCGCGCGCTGTGATAGACTTTTCGCTTCGCAAAAACCCGTGGGTTGCATGAGCAAAGATCCGTTGCACCGAAAGCTGGCCGTTATCCTGCACGCCGATGTGGTCGGATCGACCGCGCTGGTGCAGCAGAACGAGACGCTGGCACATCAACGGATGCAGGCCGCGTTTCACGATTTTTCCATGAAGATTACCGCTTTCGGCGGTAATACCCGAGAAATCCGCGGCGACGCGCTGGTCGCCGAGTTCGAGCGCGCGTCCGACGCGGTGGCCGCGGCCATCGCCTTTCAGTCCGCGACGTCGGGTCCGGATTCGGCGCCGGCGGACGATATCCAGCCGATACTGCGCATCGGCGTCAGCCTGGGTGAAGTGGTCGTTGCCGATAACACGGTAACCGGGGCCGGCGTCGTGCTGGCGCAGCGCCTCGAGCAATTGGCCGATCCGGGCGGCGTCGTGGTGCAGGGCTCGGTGGCCGAGACCGTGCCGGCCCGTATGCCGTTCGACTTCGACAGTCTCGGCGAGCAAACGCTGAAGGGTTTCGATTACCCGGTAAGAGCGTTCGCCGCACGGCTGCGCCCGGGGCAGGCATTGCCGCTACCCGAAGCGAGCGCAGCAACCGGGGGCAGCGAACCGCAACGCCGCGAAATCCCCGACAAACCGTCGATCGCCGTGCTCCCCTTCGCCAACATGAGCAACGACCCGGAACAGGAATACTTTGCCGACGGCATCGCCGAAGACATCATCACCGCGCTGTCGCAGATCAAGCAGTGGCTCGTCATCGCGCGCAATTCGAGCTTCGCCTACAAGGGGCGTCACGTCGACATTCGCGAAATCGCGCGTGAGCTGGGGGTTCGCTACGTGCTGGAAGGCAGCGTACGCAAGAGCGGCAACCGGCTGCGCATCACCGGCCAGCTGATCGAGGCCGAAAGCGGCAGCCATCTGTGGGCGGAAAAGTTCGACGGCGATCTCGAGGACGTGTTCGCGCTGCAGGACCGGATTACCGAAAGCGTCGTCGGCGCCATCGAACCCTCGCTGCGCCTGGCCGAAATCGCGCGTTCGAAACGCAAGCCGCCCACCGACATCGGCGCTTACGATCTTTTCCTGCAGGCGCTGCCGCATCTTTATGCCATCCGCCCCGAACCGAACCTGCAGGCACTGGAGCTGTTGCACCAGGCCCTGGAACTCGACCCGAACTATGCCCCGGCGCTGGCTTACCTGGCCTGGGGCTACGAGGAACGGGTGACGCGAGCCTGGGGTGCCTACGGCGAAGACGATGCCGCTAACGCGGTAGCGTTGGCGCGCCAGGCGATTGCCGCCGACCGCGACGATGCCCTGGTGATGGTGCTGGCCGGTTTCACCCTGGTCATGGTCGCACGGGATTACGACCAGGGGCTCGAGGCGGTCAATCGTGCCCGGGAGATCAACCCGAATATTGCTTTCGTTTCGTTCCTGGTCGGCGCCGCAATGAACATAGCGGGATATCCGGAAGAAGCGCTCGCCAGTATCGAGGACGCGATTCGGGTAAGCCCGGGCGATCCCGGCGCGTTCTTTTTCCATACCGTGGCGGCGATGTCGCATCTGATGAGCGGCCGTCCCGCCGAAGCCTGGGAGGCGACGAAACGATCCGCGCGCATCTATCCGGACTGGGACACCACCTACCGCATCATGGCGCCCGCGCTGGTTCAGCTGGGGCGTATGGAGGAAGCTCGCGAGGCCGTCGCCAGACTGCGGGAGCTGGCGCCCGACATGAGCGTGTCGCGCCTGCGGGAACGCTGGCCGGTGCGCAACCAGGAAAGCCTGAACATGATGCTCGACGGCCTGCGCGCCGCCGGGTTGCCGGAGTAGTCCAAACCGGCCAGTCACGCCGTATTAACGGATGAGGAGGAAAACCATGATTAAAAACTATCTTAAAATTCCACTCGTCCTGGCGGGAATGATGCTGCCAGGCCTGTTGTTGCCCGGGCCGGCAAGCGCCCAATCCGACGCCGACAAGCCCCGGATGGTCGACCTGTGGCAGCCGGGCGACGACGGCCAGCGCATGCGCATCCGCGGGCGTGTCACCAGCCTCGACGGCCGCCCGGTGCCCAACGTGGTGATCGGATTCCGTCACGCCGACAGCGAGGGGCTCGACTGGAGCTATCACCAGGGCCAGGTGACCGCCAATGAAAAGGGCATCTACCAGTTCGGGTCGGTGATTCCGGGCAACAGTCATCGGCTTAGCCACGTTCATGTGACCGTCAATCATGACGGCTACCAGTACCTCGACACCGAGTTTTATTTCAAGGACGATCCGAAGGCCGACAGCGAACACCCCAACGCGATCTTCCTCGAGGCGGGTACCGTGGAGGGCGAAACCATGATGTACGGGCGCTTCGATATTACGCTGATTCCGGGCTGAATCCTGATCCCGGGCGTCGGTTACCCAATCCGATATTCCTGCAATTTTGTGAAATACATGAATTTTATCTTTACCTGATCTCGTGGATACTTGGGGCTGGGCGAAGCAAAGACGAGTTCGAATGCCGGGGGAGACACAAGCGACACCAATACGCACGACGGTAAGGTTCTGTTTACTTTGCCAGCTGGCGCTTTGCTGCTTTTCGATCAGCGCGCCCGCGTTCGGCCAGGGCATGGCCTTCGTCTGCGAAAACAACGGGCTCACGCGCTCGATCGAAATCGTAAGCGAGCCGGGATTCGCGTGTCGTGTCAAGTACACCAAATCCTCGGGCAGCTCTTACCCGTGGAGTGCGCGTAACGATGGCGGCTACTGCGGCTCCAGGGCGCTTTTCCTCGTCGACAAGCTGAAATCCTGGGGCTGGAGCTGCGATTCGGACGAACAGATCCAGTCCATCCTGGTGGCACATATCGAGCGCTACCATCGGCATATCAAGATCCTGAACAATGTCGGCAAACGCTGCGATTTTTACCCGGGCGAGGTTCAGTTCGGCAACCTGTGCGGCGATGCTCGCCCCGAGGGTGTTGTGGTTTACACCTGCGAAACCGGCACCGACGCGTGGGAGCAGCATCTGACCGTGTTCCTCGAACTCGAAAGCGAACCCCTGATCATGGAGGTCGGCGACAACCTCTCACGCCAGGTGACTGCCTACCATATCGACAATCGCCGGCTGGTGATGGAAACCCAGGCGCTCGACTCCGCCGTAACCGCGGACGCGCCAGGCGAGGCATCGGTGGGGTGCCGGTCCGGCGCCGCATCGAACTGGGAACTGTACGAAAACCGACCAGCCAGCCAGTGACCCGACAGACGTTGCGGATTGACCGACAGGCGTTAGCGTCCGCCCGACGAATGAGAACTACGTCTCACAAATTTACCCCGGTTTTTAGCCTAAACTTTTCAGGAAACATAACTGAAGGTAAAAAATCATGCACGAATACGTTGCGCTCGGGATCCTGGTCTTCATCGCGGCCAGCCTGCTGTTCGGCGCCATCGCGATCGTCGGCGTTCCCTATAAAATTGCGGTAGACCGCAATCACCCTCACCAGGACGCCATCCGTTTCGCCGGCTGGGTCAGCCTGTTTACCCTGCACGCCATCTGGCCGCTGCTGTATGCCTGGTCCGCGGCTTATCGCGAGAGCGCCGTTTCGAAAATCGCGCCACGATTCGCCGAAATTAACAACGAGGACACCGCGATCAACGACAAGGCCGAATACACCGGACCGAAACTGGCGCAGCTCGACGAGGATATTACCGACTCGGTAACCCTGCTGGGGCATCGCTACGAAGCACTGGGCGACCGTATCGAACGTATCGAAAAAGCCATTATGGCGGCAACCGAAGCGGCCTAGCGCCGAGCGAGGAAGATTCATGGAACTGTTTATAATTTCAGGTTACGCCGCGCTCTGCATCGTGACCTTCACGGTATTTAGAATTCCGTTAAACCGCTGGACCGTGCCCAGCGCCTCTGTCGGTGGACTGGTACTATCGTTCGCGCTGATCCAGGTGTTGAATTTCTATCACCCGCACTCGGACACGAGCCGGCAGTACCTGACCACCCGATCGCTGGCCACCGACGCTAGCATGCAGTCCGACGATATTCCGCTGGCGATCGAAGAGCGCAACCTGGTCGCGTGGTTCCCCGAAAACAGCCTGCTGCGCCTGAAACACGGCAGCACCGCCGAGGTAAGCTTCGACAGCATTCCCGGTAAAGTTTTCGCGGGCATAGTGAAAAACGTAATACCGGCGTCCGGCACGGACCAGGGCTGGGTCCGCAAGGCCAGCCTGGACGCGGCCGCGACGGGCGACGAGCGCCTGATCCCGGTGCTGATCGATATTACCGATCGCCGTTACGCCTGGTACGCGTCGCAGATTCCGGACAGATCCCGCGCCCAGGCGGCAATTTACAGCGGCGACCTGCACCAGCTGGCGCTGGTGCGCAAGACGCTGTTGCGCATGTCTGCCTGGATGAATTACCTGTCGTAGGTCTCCCAGGCCGTCCGCGCGACTGTCATACACCCTCGATGACGATCGATTCTGGATACTCCCGGTAAACGCCGGTTTTAGCGAAAGCCGAATCGTCGACATCCAGGGCAAGCAGGTAATAGTCCTGGTTCTTGGTCCCCGCAAGGGTTAGCTTGAAGTGCATTTCCGCCTCGCCGGTTTTGGAATTCGCATAAACGACAAGCGCTTCATCGGGGCCAAAAACCTCGAATCCAGCCAGGTGTATTTCCGCGCCCCCGTTCGTTTTTCGTATGACAGCGACAATCCCGGAAAACTCCTCGAAAGATACTTCTTGCTTGAACTTGTCATCGGTCCACGCGTAAGCCAGCCGGGTTCCTTCACGGGACTTCAATCCCGTAAAGAAATCGACCACCAGCTCGGCGGCTCGATAGGCGTCATGCGTGGCGACTCCGGAACTGCAGCCAGCCAGCAGCAGCAAAACGACAAGCAGCGAATATCTTGTCATTGCGGCAGGGCGTTTAGCGTCTTGCATCGGCGGCACCATAAGCGTCCGGCGAGCGCTGCGTTCCGCTACAGGCCATGATTATGTGGTATCGATTCAACACGCAAATCTCGAGCTAGCTCATGTCGCCGAGGGTATGCCGCAGGGCGTCCTCGGGCACTGGCTTTGCGGCCTGCGGGGTTATCTGCTCCAGGTCGTCGATGAGCCTCGGCGCCATCGCCGCCATCGCCGCCTGCGCTTCGTTGGCGCCGACGACTCGCTGCAGCGCCTCGCGATCGACCCAGACCATTTTTCCCGATTCCATGCGAGCGTAGACCAGGCCCGATGCGCGCTCGACGAAATTGATCGCGGGGATTTTCCGGGTGCACTGGACCAGGAATTCCACGTTCCTGTCCGCTGCCATCTGCTCCTCCGTCGGATACACGTCATCAGGATTGTCGGCGTCGATATTGATCTTGGTGTAACGCACGATATCCAGCATGCAGTTGAAATCGATAATGTACATTTCGCCGTTCAGGCCGAAGGCGATGGTTTTGGGCGTTTGCCGGTGGTCGACGCTGTTATCGAGGAATTCGTAGAACACGGTTTTGTCCTGGCGCAGCGCCCAGGTAAAAAACAATACCGGTATGCCGGTAAAGGCTTCGATGTTGTGGTGCAGCAGGTCGTCCACCGCCTTGTAACGCCCGACCTTGAGCCCGCGCAGCCAGGCGCGCTCGACCGTCGACGGCGGCGGCGTGACCATGAATATCAGGTAAACCGTGTGGCCGAAACGGGTCAGCAGGTTACTGCCCTCCTCGGTATCGCGACCCGGCGCAAAGCTGTCGAAGCGAAAGCGATCGATCAGCAAATGCGAAATTTGCCCGACGGCGGCCTTTCTGTCGATGTAGCGATCGAGTTTTTGATCGACGATGGGAATTTCGTCACCGGCCAGCGTTCCGGCATACTTGTAGGCCTCTCCCAGCGAATCGTAGTCGAGCAGGTACTTGCGCCAGATGTCCGGGCTGATCAGCGCAAAATCCTCCCAGTTGAGCCCGAGCCGCTCGGCATGCAGGCGCTGCAGCGGACGCATGGTGCTCTTGCCCGAAGCCGAGGCGCCCTTGACGTTGATGACGACAGGTTCCCGCTGCGCTGGCAGCACGCGATAACCCTCCTGCGCCGCCGCCTGCTGTACGCGGGGCGCAATCATTTCTCCGATTACTTCGCTGCCGTGTTGATTGCACACCAGGCCGGTTGCCAGCGAAGCGAGCAGGGTCTTTTCGCCGATGATGCGGCCATGCTTGATGATCAGGGCATGGGCGATGGTGGCGAGCGCCGCATAAACCGCGCGCGACAGTGCATCGTCGCCGGTCTCGGCCTTTTGCCGCCATTCGCCGACGACGCGCTGTTCGCACTGCTCGCGGGATTCGCCCTGCGCCGGACCGGCCTTTGGCGGCTTCTTGCCGAACAGCCTGGCCAGGCTGAAACCGCGCTCCGCGACCGGGCTCGTCGTCGCTGCCGGAAATAAATCCGCCTCGAGCTGCGCGACAACCATGGCTTCGGCCTGCCGGCGCAGCTGCTCGAAGCGCTCGACGATCTGCTCCATCTCGGGCTCGATATAGCCCACCAGGATGCGATCGACCACTTCACGGAAATTAACGCCCAGGTCTTCGTATTTCGAACCATCGTCGACGAAGATATCGGCCGAGACCCGGATCAGCAATTCGTGCACCACCAGCCTTTGCGGGCGAAAACAGATCAATTGTTGAATCGGCAGCCCGGTGAATCCACTCAGTTCGTTCGCGGTTTCGATACTGGTGGTTACATTCTCGGGCCGAAACATCGTCGACAACGGCAGGTACTGCGACGGCAGGGTCGACTTGATATCGGGGCTCCAGGCGCCGGCGGTCTCTTCATCCAGGGTTTTCGTTGTCATAACATCACGGCTTTTTTTCATTTATACCAGAAATCGGGGTGGCATCGAAAAAAGCCTGACTCGTCGGTCGGTATCGCCGGGTAAAATTCGCCCCGCCCGCCGACTCGTTTGCCTCGACTCGTGGCTAAATCCGCTGGGTCCGCAAGCTCCGAAGAGGTTATAATACGCGCTTACGGGCCGGGTAAGCACGCCCATTCGATTCCAGGGTAAACACATGAGAAACCATCAACTTCCGGGACGCTCGGTCGCCATGTCTACCGAGGCGATGGCCGCCACCAGTCAACCACTGGCCACCGAAACGGCGTTACAGGTCATGCGTGACGGCGGCAACGCCCTCGATGCGGCGATCGCCGCCAGCGCGGTATTATCGGTGGTCGAATCCTATTCGTCCGGTATCGGCGGCGACTGTTTCATTCTCTACCACGAAAACGCCAGCGGCAAACTGCACGCGCTGAACGGCAGCGGGCGCTCACCGGCAGCCGCCAGCGCCGAGGTCGTGCGCGCGCGCGGTTTCGACAGCGTGCCCGAATACAATATTCTCGCGGCTACCGTGCCGGGCGCGATCGATGCGTGGTACCGGGCAAACCGCAAGTTTGGCGATGCCGATTTCGCGTCCCTGCTGCAACCCGCAATCCATTACGCCGAAAACGGTTACGCGGTGACGCCCGTCATCGCTTATAACTGGAAGAGTACCGAGGATCTGCTGGCGCAAACCCCGGAAGCGAGCGCGGCCTACCTGGTCGACGGCAAGGCCCCGGCGGCCGGCAGCATTCATCGCCAGCCGGATCTCGCGCGCAGCCTGCGCCGCATCGCGCGCGAAGGCCGCGACGGTTTCTATGCCGGTGAAATCGCCGAGGAAATCGTGCGTTTCAGCGACTCGCATGACGGCCTGATGACGCTCGAGGACCTGGCCAATCACAAGTCCGAGTGGGTCGAGCCGATCAGCAGCAATTACCGCGGCTACGAGGTTTTCGAAATTCCGCCCAACGGCCAGGGCATCACCACGCTGATGGCGCTCAACATACTCGCGCAGACCGATGTCTCGCAACTGCCCCACCTCGGCGCCGATCACGTGCACCTGGTGAGCGAGGCCTTCACGCTGGCGATGGCCGAGCGCGATCGTTTCGTTGCCGATAGCGGCTTCAATCCATTGCCGGTGGCAGAAATGCTGTCGGACGAATTCGCTAAAAGCCAGTTCCGGCGCATCGACATGAACCAGGCGCTGAGCCAGCCGGTCGAGTCGGCCTTACCCAACCATCGCGACACGGTTTACATCAGCGTGGTCGACAAGGATCGTAATGCCTGTTCGTTCATCAACAGCGTGTTCCACTCCTGGGGCTGCGGGCTGGTCGCCGGCTCCACCGGCATCAACCTGAATAATCGCGGCGCCGGCTTCGTGCTGCAAGACGGCCATTTCAATCAGCTCGAGGGCGGCAAGCGCCCGATGAACACGATCATCCCGGCGATGGTCTACCGCGACGGCAAGCCGGTACTGAGCTTCGGCGTCATGGGCGGGCAATACCAGGCGATGGGTCAGGCCTACGTGCTGTCTAACTGGATCGACTACGGCCTCGACATCCAGCAATCGCTCGATGCCGCGCGCTTCCTGCTCTATAACGGCGTGCTGGATGTCGAAACCGGCGTACCGGCCGCGACCCGGGAAGGCCTCGCGGCCAGGGGTCACCAGGTGGTCGACGAAGGCGGCCCTTTCGGCGGCGGTCAGGCAATCGTCATCGACTGGGAGCAAGGCGTGCTGCAGGGCGGCTCCGAACCGCGCAAGGACGGCTGCGCCCTCGGTTATTGATCAATTTAACGAAGATACAGGCAAAGGCATGAAAGCAATCGTACTCAAGGACTTCGGTGGTCCCGAAATGATGCAACTCGCCGAGTTGGACACCCCGTCACCGCAAGGCGACCAGATTTTGATCAAGGTCATGAACGCGTCGGTCAATCGACCCGACGTGATCCAGCGCCAGGGTAACTACCCGCCACCGCCGGGGGATTCGGAAGTGCTCGGGCTCGAAGTCGCCGGCACGGTCGAAGCGGTGGGCGCCGACGCCACGCGCTTCAAGCCGGGCGATCGCGTGGTCGCGCTGGTCGGCGGCGGCGGTTACGCCGAGTACGCACTCGCCTACGAGGAGCATGCGATGGCGATCCCGGAATCGGTCAGCTTCGAGCAGGCCGCCTGTATCTGTGAAACCTATATCACCGCCTACTTGAACCTGTTCATGCTGGGCGAGCTGGAAGGCAAGAATTCGGTCCTGATTCACGGCGGCGGGGGCGGTGTCGCGACCTCGGCGATACAGCTCTGCAAGGCCCTGTCTCCCGACACGGAAATCTTCGTCACCGCGTCGAGCGGCAAGCTGGACCGGGTGCGTGCGCAGGGCGTCGATCACGTCATCGATTACCGCGAACAGGACTTTGCCGGGGAGATAAGGGGCATTACCAACAAGCGCGGCGTCGACGTCATTCTCGATCACATCGGTGCAAAATACCTGGAAGCCAACATGAAGTCGCTGGCGCTCGGCGGCACGCTGATGCTGATCGGCGTTATGGGTGGGATCAAGGCCGAGCTCAACCTGGCGACGATGATGGTGAAACGCCAGCGCATCATCGGCTCGGTACTGCGCTCACGCCCGGTGACCGAGAAGGCCGCCATCATCGACCAGTTCGAAACGACGGTCATGCCGCTGTTCGCGGCCGGCACGATCGAACCGTTGATCGACGCTCGCTTCCCGCTGAAAGACGCCGCCGAGGCTCACCGCCTGATGGAACAGGGCGGCCATTTCGGCAAGATCGTGCTCGTTAACCAGGGCGACTGACGGCCAAGCCCCGAAACCCCGCGTCACGCCACAACGACTAAACTCGTGTGCCGCCTGACCAAATAATTTCGGGTCAGAGTAAAAACTCCACAGCAATTAACGACACGTCGGAGCGGCAGGATCCCCTGAAGAACTAGGCCGCTTCCAGCTTGATGGCGCAGAATTTAAACTCCGGAATCTTGCCGAAGGGATCGAGCGCCTCGTTGGTCAGCAGGTTTGCCGCCGCCTCGTGGTAGCAAAACGGAATAAACACCTCGCCTTTCTTGAGCGCGCCGTCGGGCCGCGCGAAGGCGCGAATTTCACCGCGACGGGACCTGGCGATGATTTCGCCGCCGGCGTCGATGCCAAGACGCTCTAGATCCTGCTGGTTGACGTAAATCACCGGCACCGGTTCGATCGCATCGAGCACCGACGCACGCCGCGTCATCGACCCGGTATGCCAGTGTTCGAGCTGGCGCCCGGTGATCAGCACCAGCGGGAACTCCTCGTCGGGCTGCTCGTCGGCCGGGATCGATTTGGCGGCCACCAGCCGGGCCTTGCCGGTGGCGGTCGGGAAGTTGTCGACAAAGACCACGCCCTGCCCCGGATCGTTCTCGTCGGTGCAGGGATAAGTCACCGACGACGCCTCGTTCAGCCGCTCCCAGGTGATGCCGGTTATGCTCTTCATCGCGCCGCGCATTTCGTCGTAAACCTCGGACACGTGGCTATAATCCCAGTCCATTCCGATACCCTTGCCGATATCGCGGATGATCCACAGGTCCTGGCGCGCTTCGCCGGGCAGCGGCACCGCGGCGCGGCCGAGCTGTACGCGGCGGTCGGTATTGGAAACCGTGCCGTCCTTCTCGGCCCAGCCGGAGGCCGGCAACACGACATCGGCGAAGGCCGTGGTTTCGGTCAGGAACATGTCCTGCACCACCAGGTGATCGAGCGCCGCCAGCGCGGCGCGCGCATGGTTCAGGTTCGGATCTGACATCGCCGGATTTTCGCCCATGATGTACATGCCCTTGATCCCGCCTTCGAGAATCGAGTGCATGATTTCGACCACGGTCAACCCGGCTTTCTTGTCGAGCTCGGCATCCCAGTATTCCGAGAACCAGGCGTTCGCGTCCGGGTTATCGACCCGCTGGTAGTCGGGGAACATCATCGGGATCAGACCCGCATCGGATGCGCCCTGCACGTTGTTCTGCCCGCGCAGCGGATGCAGCCCGGTGCCGGGACGGCCGACCTGGCCGGTAATCATCGACAACGCGATCAGGCAACGCGAATTGTCGGTGCCGTGGATATGCTGTGAAATACCCATACCCCAGAAAATCATCGACCCCTTCGAGGTCGCGAACAGGCGTGCGACTTCGCGCACCGTGGCGGCATCGATACCGGTCACTGACTCCATTTTTTCAGGGCTGAAATCGGCGACGTTGGCCTTTAATTCTTCGAAGTCGAGGGTACGCTCGGCGATAAATTTGTCGTCGGTCAGGCCCTCTTCGATGATCACGTGCAGTATCGAGTTCAGTAGCGACACGTCGGTAGACGCGTTGAACTGCAGGAAATGCGTGGCATGACGCGCCATATCGGTCTTGCGCGGATCCAGCAGGATCAGCTTCTTGCCGTCACGAATCGCGTTCTTCATGAAGGTCGCCGCCACCGGATGGTTGGTGGTCGGATTGGAACCGATGACGAGGAATACCTCGGCGTGCTTGACGTCTTCGACCTGGTTCGACACCGCGCCCGAGCCGATGCCTTCGAGCAACGCGGCGACGCTGGACGCGTGGCACAGCCGGGTGCAGTGGTCGACGTTATTGGTGCCGAATCCGGCGCGTACCAGCTTCTGGAACAGGTAGGCTTCCTCGTTCGAGCCCTTGGCCGAACCGAAACCGGCAAGCCCGGCGCCGCCGAGTTCGTCCTTGATTTTACGCAAACCGCCGGCGGCAAGCTCCATCGCCTCTTCCCAGCTCGCCTCGCGAAACATTTTCGACGGATCGCTCGGATCGAAGTGTTCGTTCAGCCCCTTGGGCACGCCTTCCTTGCGGATCAGCGGCTTCAGCAGGCGCTGCGGGTGATTGACATAGTCGAAGCCATAGCGGCCCTTGACGCACAGCCGGCTGAAATTGGCCGGGCCATCGCGTCCCTCGACGCGCAGGATCTTTTCGTCCTTGACGTGATAGGTCAGCAGGCAACCCACGCCGCAATAGGGGCATACCGAATCGACCTTGCGGTCGGCCTCGACCAGGTGCGCGCCGGTGGCGTTGCTGAGCGCCCCGGTCGGGCAGGCGGCGACGCATTCACCACAGGCGACGCAGGACGATTCGCCCATCGGATCGCCGATGTCGAACACGATTTCGGCGTGATGACCGCGTTGCGCGAGGCCGATGACGTCGTTGACCTGTTCTTCGCGGCAGGCGCGCAGGCAGCGCGTGCACTGGATACAGGCGTCGAGGTTAACCGCGATCGCCGGATGCGAGAAATCCGCCTGCGGCTGGTGACGCGGCTTGAACCTGGGGTTTTTAACTTCGAGCTTGTCGGCCCAGTAAGTCAATTCGTTATCGAGCGTATAGGCCTGCTCGGGCATGTCGGACAGCAACAGTTCGAGCACCAGCTTCTGCGATTTTTGCGCCCGCTCGTTGTCCGAGTTGACGACCATGCCGGGGGTCGGGTTGCGGCAGCAGCTCGGCGCGAGCACGCGCTCGCCGTCGATCTCGACCATGCAGGCGCGGCAGTTGCCGTCGGCGCGCAGCCCGTCGGTGTAGCACAGGTGCGGGATCTCGGTGCCGGTACGCTGTGCCGCCTGCAGGATGGTTTCACCCGGCAGCGCCTCGACCGAACTGCCGTTCAGAGTAAATTCGATGGTTTCGAAGATAGAATCGGGATTCGCCGCCATTACTGTTTCTCCTCGATTCCCAGTTCATGGGGAAAGTATTTTATTACCGACAGCACCGGATTCGGCGCCGCCTGCCCGAGACCGCAGATCGACGCGTCGATCATAACCGTCGACAGGTCGTTCAACTGTTCGATATCCCAGTCGCCGGTCTCCATGATGCTGACCGCTTTGTCGCAACCGACGCGACACGGCGTGCACTGACCGCAGGATTCGTGCGCGAAGAACTTCATCGAGGTCAGCGCGGCCTGTTTGGCGCTATCCTTGTCGGATAACACCACCACTGCAGCCGAACCGATAAAACAGCCGTACTCCTGCAGCGTATCGAAATCGAGCGGAATGTCGCCGAGCGAGGCCGGCAGGATGCCGCCCGAGGCACCGCCCGGAAAGTAGCCATAAAACTGGTGGCCGTCGAGCATGCCGCCGCAGTACTCCTCGATCAATTCCTTGATCGTGATACCCGCCGGTGCGAGATGCACCCCGGGCTTGTTGACCCGGCCGGACACGGAAAAGCTGCGCACGCCCTTGCGTCCGTTGCGGCCCTGCGAATCGAACCATTCCGAGCCCTTCTCGATCACGTCGCGCACCCAGTACAGAGTTTCACAGTTGTGCTCCAGGGTCGGACGTCCGAACAGGCCGACCTGGGCGACGTAAGGCGGGCGCAGGCGCGGCATGCCGCGCTTGCCTTCGATCGATTCGATCATCGCCGATTCCTCGCCGCAGATATAGGCGCCGGCACCGCGACGGATCTCGATCCGCGGTAAGTCGTAGCCGGATTTCTGCACCAGGTCGTCGACCGCATGCTTGAGGTTCTGGATCACCGAGGGGTACTCGTCACGAATATAGATGTAACAGGCGTCGATACCGATCACCTGCGACGCGATCAACATGCCTTCGAGGAAGCGATGCGGATCGGACAGCATGTACAGCCGGTCCTTGAAGGTGCCGGGCTCGCCCTCGTCGATATTGATAGCGCACATCCGCGGCGCAGGCTGGTCGCGCAGGATTCCCCACTTGCGCCCGACCGGAAAACCGGCGCCGCCGAGGCCGCGCAGCTGGGTGCCGTTCAGGGTTTCGATGATTTCATCGGCGCTGATGTCGCCGGCGAGCAGGCGCTCGTAAAGCCCGTAACCGCCAGCTGCCCGGTACTGTTCGTAATCGATGCTGTCTTCCGGCATCGGTTGTTCGGTTTTGCCGGCGTCGAGCGCGGCCGCGACGGCGTCAGGGGTCGCGTTGTCGACGGTGTACTGCTTGACGACCGCGACCGGCGCCTTGTCGCAGCGGCCGACACAGGGCACGCGCTGGACGCGCACGCCGTCGCCCAGCGAAGCTTCGAGTGCGCCGATCAATTCCTCGCTCCCGGCCATTTCGCAACTGACCGAATCGCAGACCCGTACCGTCAGCGCGGGCGGCGCGGTCTCGCCTTCGCGCACCACGTCGAAATGATGGTAAAACGAGGCGACCTCGTAAACCTCGGTCGTGGCCAGGCGCATTTCGTGCGCCAAAGCGGTCAGGTGTGCTGCCGACAGGTGCCCGTAGTGGTCCTGAATCTTGTGCAGATGCTCGATTAACAGGTCGTGCGCGCGGGATTCGTCACCCAGCAGGTTTTGTACTTCGAGCAGCGCGTTTAAATCGACCACCCTGCCCTTGGTTTTGCCCCGGCGGCGCTGCTTGCGGTTATCGACCGCGGCGGGATTGAGTTCAGGCTGTGACATAGGCATTCTCTGGCGTTCGGTTATTCCTGAAGAAGACTCCCCGCTCTTTCGAGCGGGGCAAAAGTTTAACCCAAGGAGGAGATAACAAAAACATGGGAAAACGCCATGAGGGTGCGTTAATGCGCCATCACGGTAATGATGTCGGTATTGCCCAGCAGGTAGCTGGTAACACCACCGAACAGGCGCTGACGGGTGCGGGTATGGCTGAATCCGCCGACCACCAGGAACTCGGCACCGATTTCATCGCAGGTCGCGAGCATTTTTTTGCCGACGTTGCCGCCGCCCGTGATCACGTAATGATCGGCCTTGCAACCATGCCGTTTCAGGTAATCGACCACGTCGCCCGCGCTGTCCTCGCGTTTCTTCGACACCAGCACGGTCACTTTACTCATTTGCTTTAGCCACGGCAGCGTCATGCACAACGCACGGCTGGCCTCGACGCTGTCGTTCCAGCCGATCGCGGCGCGGTCGGCCCTCCGGGGCGTCCAGTCGTTCGCTGGCGGCACGATCAATACTGGTCGACCCGAGTGCAGCATCAGCGATTCGTGCAGCTCGCCGACACCGGGGCCGCCGATACGATGCTTGGTCGGACGCGCCATCGCGATGACGTCGACCAGGCGAGACTCGCGGTCGAGCACTGTTTCGGCATCGCCTTCGAGCAAGTGCAGCGAGGCCGAAATTTCGCTGGACGCCGACGGTTTGCGCGTAACCTTTACCTGGTGGTTATCACAAAAGTTTTTGAACTGCTGTTTCACGGTGTCGGCCACTTCGTCGATCGCGCGGCTGCTCATCTTCGCGTACTCGTCGCGGAAACCGGCCGGCAGATTGAAAAGTTCGCTGGTGTGCTGACGCACATGCACCACCTTGATATGCGCATCGAAGCGTTTGGCAACCACCAGCGCGGTATCGAGCACTTCGGCGCTGCGCTCGCTGCCGTCTACGGGTACCAGGATTACTTTTATCATCTCTCTACCTCGTTTTAGAACAGCCCCTGAATCAGGCCGTCGTCATCGATATGAATCGAGTCGGCCGCGGGCACCCGCGGCAGGCCCGGCATCGTCATGATTTCGCCACAGACGAAGACCAGGAAACCGGCGCCGGCGGATAGCCGCACTTCGCGAATCGGCACCACGTGCCCGCTGGGCGCACCTTTCAGGTTCGGATCGGTGGAGAAACTGTACTGGGTCTTGGCGACGCAGATCGGCAGGTGACCGAAACCCGAGTTCTGGAATTGGTCGATCTGGTCGCGCACCTTCTTGTCGGCAATAATGTCCTCGGCGCCGTAAATTCGCGTCGCGATAGTGCGCATCTTTTCCCACAGCGGGGTGTCGCTGTCATACAGCGGCGAGAACTGGCTGGTGCTTGCATCGGTCATTTCGACCACGTGCTGCGCCAGGTCTTCGGTGCCCGCGCCGCCGTCCGCCCAGTGAGTGCAGTCGATTGCGGTGACACCGTATTGTTGCGCCGCTTCGCTAACCTTGGCGACCTCGGCGTCGGTGTCGGCGCTGAAGCGATTGATCGCGACTACCACCGGCACCCCGAATGATTTAACGTTGCGGATGTGGCGCGCGAGGTTCGAGCAACCGGCCGCGACCGCCTCGACGTTTTCCTTGCCCAGATCGTCTTTTTCGACGCCACCGTGCATCTTGAGCGCGCGGATGGTGGCCACGATAACCGCGGCGTCCGGGCTCAGGCCCGCGCTGCGGCACTTGATATCGAAGAATTTTTCGGCACCGAGATCCGCGCCGAAGCCCGCCTCGGTGACGACGTAGTCGGCCAGCTTGAGCGCGGTCGTGGTGGCGATGACCGAGTTACAGCCGTGCGCGATGTTGGCAAAGGGTCCGCCGTGGATAAAGGCCGGGTTGTTTTCCAGCGTTTGCACCAGGTTCGGTGCCAGGGCGTCTCGCAACAGAACCGCCATCGCGCCGGGCGCGTTGACCGCGTCGGCGGTAATCGGCTCGCGGTCGCGGGTATAGCCGATAATGATCTTGCTCAGGCGTTGCTGTAAATCCTCGAGATTCTTCGACAGGCAGAAAATCGCCATGACCTCGGAAGCCACGGTGATATCGAACCCGTCTTCGCGCGGAAAACCGTTGCCGGGGCCGCCGAGCGAGTTGGCGATGCTGCGCAGCGCGCGGTCGTTCATGTCGACGACTCGTTTCCAGGCGATGCGGCGCGAATCCAGCTGAGCGCCGTTGCCCCAGTAAATATGATTATCGATCAGGGCGGACAGCAGGTTATGCGCCGCGCCGATGGCGTGGAAATCGCCGGTGAAGTGCAGGTTGATGTCTTCCATCGGAATCACCTGTGCGTGACCGCCGCCGGCGGCGCCGCCCTTCATGCCGAAACAGGGGCCGAGGCTCGGTTCGCGCAGACAGACGATGGATTTCTTGCCGATGCGGCTCAAGCCATCGTGCAGCCCTACCGAGGTCGTGGTCTTGCCCTCGCCCGCCGGGGTCGGCGTGATCGCGGTGACCAGGATCAGCTTGCCGTCGGGACGGCCCTGCAGCGACTCGATATAACCGGGATCGATCTTGGCCTTGGTATTGCCGTACGGCATGACCGCGTCGCCAGGAATTCCGATCTTGTCGGCGATGTCGCAGATGGGTTGTGCGGTTGCCGCGCGGGCAATTTCTATGTCACTCATTGATCTTACCTCTGGCTGGTTTTACAGCCGCTTAATTTATTATGTCCGCAAACGACGCGGTTAACTGCCGAGCTTCGATCCAACCTCGAGCCCCGACTCCGCGGCGAAGTCCGCCGCCGCCAGCTTGCCGGCGTCGGCGCGTACCTTCATCACGCGAATCGAACCGTCACCGGTCGCGATTACCGCGCCGCTATCGTCGATCGACAACACGCTGCCCGGTTCGCCGCTGGCGTCGGCCTTGCGGCTGTCGAAAATCCTGACCTCGATACCGTTGAACGTGGTCCAGGCACCCGGCTGGGGATTGGCTCCGCGAATCAGGTTGTAAACCTCGTCGCTGCCCTTGCTCCAGTCGATCTGCACGTCGTCCTTGCGGCACCAGCCCTCGTAACTGCCGTCGTCGGGGTCCTGCACCACTCTCGGCGCATTACCGTCACGCACCAGTTCGATCGACTCCATCATCGCCTCGACCCCGAGCGGGTACAGCTTGTCGAAATAAACCGAACCGAGGGTGTCGTCGGGACCGATATCGACTTCTTTCTGCAGCAGAATCGGCCCGGTATCGAGACCGTTATCCGGCCAGAATATGGTCAGCCCGGTCTTTTCCTTGCCCATGATGATCGGCCAGTTGATCGAACTCGGACCCTTGTGCCAGGGCAGCATCGACGGGTGGTACTGAATCGAGCCGAACTTCGGCACGTTGAGCGCCTCTTCGGGCACGAACAGCAAGACGTAAGCCATCACGCACAGGTCGGCATCGTGGCTCGCCAGCTGCTCCCAGACTTCCGGGTTCTTGTAGGACTCGGGCTGGTACACCGGCAAACCCTTCTCCAGCGCAAATTCCTTGAGCGGATCCAGCGGCCTGCCCTCCTTATCTGGCGCGCAGTAAACCGCCACCACTTCGTCGACGTCCTTCTCGAGAATCGCCTCGAGAACAGACTTGCCGTAGGCCTGCTGGCCATGAACGATTAGTTTCATTACTACCTCCATTTACCCCGGATAACGTTTACCATCCGGGGTTGAATTATTTAAACGGCGCCGGCTTCTTTAAAGGCCGCGATCTCTTCCGCGCTGTAACCGAGCACCTCGGTGAGCACTTCGTCGGTATGCTCGCCGAGCAGCGGCGAACGAGTCACCTCGACGTCGTTATCCGACAGCTTGACCGGGCAGCCCACCGACAGGTAAGGCCCACGCTCCGGATGATCGCATTCGACGATAGTGCCGGTTTCACGCAGCGACTGTTCCTCGGCCAGTTCCTTCATCGACAGGATCGGTCCCACCGGGATGTCGAGCGGATTGCAGATTTCCATGACTTCGTACTTGCTCTTGGTCATGGTCCAGTCTTCGATCGCACCGAAAATCTCGTTCAGGTGCGGCAGCCGCGCCGGCGGCGTCGCGTAGTCGGGATCGTCCTTCCACTCCGGTTTGCCGATGACGTCGCAGATCTTTTCCCAGACCGCGGCCTGGGTAATGAAATAGGTGTAAGCGTCGGGATCGGTTTCCCAGCCCTTGCACTTCAGGATTCGGCCCGGCTGGCCGCCGCCCGAATCGTTACCCGCGCGCGGCGTGGCTTCACCGAAGGCAACGCCTTCGCCGTACTGCGAGTACTCCTTCAGCGGGCCGACCTTGAGACGCTGCTGATCGCGCAGCTTGACCCGGCACAGGTTCAGCACCCCGTCCTGCATCGCCGCCAGCACGCGCTGACCGCGGCCGGTTTTTTCACGCTGCAGCAAGGCCGCGAGAATACCGAAGCCGAGATGCAGGCCGGTGCCGGAATCACCGATTTGCGCACCGGTGACCATCGGTACGCCGTCACGGAAACCGGTGGTCGAGGCCGAGCCGCCGGCACACTGCGCGACGTTTTCGTAGACCTTGCAGTCCTCGTACGGACCCGGACCGAAGCCCTTGACCGAGGCCATGATCATGCGCGGATTCAGCTCCTGGATGCTGTCCCAGCCGAAACCCATGCGGTCGAGCGCACCGGGCGCGAAATTCTCCACCAGCACGTCGCATTCCTTGACCAGTTTCGTCAGAACTTGCTTGCCTTCCGGGGTCTTCGAATTCAGCGTCAGCGAGCGCTTGTTGTGATTCAGCATCGTGAAGTAAAGGCTGTCGGCGCCTTCCACGTCCACCAGCTGTTTGCGCGTGGCATCGCCGACGCCGGGCCGCTCTACTTTGATAACATCGGCGCCCATCCATGCGAGTAACTGGGTACAAGTAGGGCCAGACTGGACGTGCGTGAAATCCAGAATTCTTATACCGTCGAGTGGTTTAGACATCTCTTACCTCTAACTAATTTGTGTAAATAAAATCTTGGGCGCTTACTTGTACATGGTTTGCGCTTTGGTGCCTGGCGCGTATTCGTCCGGATCGACCCAGACGTTAACCACGGCGCAATTGCCGGTCTTGGCGATCGCTTCGCGCGCACGCTGCATCGCCGGCAGAATCTCTTTCGCCTCGGTGACTTCTTCGCCGTAGCCGCCGATCATCTCGCCAAATTTCGAGAACGGCACGTCGCCGAGCTTGTTGCCGATATCGCCGCGGTCCTGCCCGTACTTGGCGAGCTGGCCGTATCGAATCTGATTCATCGCCGAGTTGTTGCCGATTACGGCAAGATAGGGCGCACCGAAACGCTGCGCGGTTTCCATGTCGAAGGAAGTCATGCCAAAGGCGCCATCGCCATAGAGACAGACGACTTCCTTGTTGGGATGCGCGAGCTTGGCCGCCATCGCGAAACCGGTGCCGACGCCGAGCGAGCCGAGCGCGCCCGGATCCATCCACTGCCCGGGATTACGCGGACGTACCGCCTGCGCCGAAATGGTTACGATGTCGCCGCCGTCGCCGATATAAATCGTGTCTTCGCCGAGAAATTCGTTTATTTCGTAGGCGAGACGATAAGGATGAATCGGGCTCTGGTCGGTGGTGAACATCGGCATCAGTTTTTCGAGTTTGGTGGCTTCGATATCACGCAGTTCCGCCATCCACTTTTGACGCTGCTGGCGCGCTCCGTCGTCGATACGACCCGACGCGGCTTGTGCCACTGCCGACAGGATCGCGCCCGGGTCACCGGCGATGCCGAGGCTGATATCGCGGTTCTTGCCGACGGTGGCGTAACTCTGGTCGATTTGTATCAGGGTTGCGTCCTTCGAAATTCGCTTGCCGTAACCCATGCGGAAGTCGAACGGAGTGCCCACGATCATGATGACGTCGGCGTTTTTGAAGGCGTCGCTGCGGGTGCGATCGAAATGGTGCGGATCGCCCTGCGGCAGCATGCCGCGGCTGGCGCCGTTCATATAGGCTGGGATGTCCAGCGCACGCACGAAATCGATTGCCGCATCGGAGCCCTGCGAGGCCCAGACCTGCTGCCCGAGCAGCACTGCCGGGCGCTGCGCCTTGACCAGGATATCGGCCAGCTTCTCGATGTCGGCCGGGTCGCCGATCGACTTGACCGAGGCGCGGTAGGAACCCGGCTCCGGGATAACCGCGGTTTCGATCGGGATCTCGCGGTCGAGTATGTCACGCGGGATTTCCAGGTATGACGGGCCATAGGCGCCGTTGAAACATTCGCGCGCGGCCATCGAAACCATGTCGGCGACGCGTTCGGTGGAGAACACGCCCGAGGCGAACTTGGTGATCGGGGTCATCATGTCGACATGCGGTAAATCCTGCAGCGAACCCATCTTGTGCTGGGTCAGCGAACTTTGCCCGCCGATATGCAGAATCGGGCTTTCCGAGCGGAACGCGGTGGCGACACCGGTAACCGCGTTGGTGCAACCGGGGCCTGCGGTGGTCACCACGCAACCGAGCTTGCCGGTCTGGCGCGCGTAACCGTCCGCCGCGTGGGCCGCGGTTTGCTCGTGGCGCACGTCGACAATACGGATACCTTCATCGAGACAACCGTCGTAGATGTCGATGATATGACCGCCGCAGAGCGTGAAGATCGTATCGACACCCTCGGCTTTGAGGGCTTTTGCCACGAGGTGGCCACCGGATACGACCGAGCCGTCCTTAGTTTTCTGTGCCAGGGTATCGTGTGCCGTGTTGCTAGCTTCTTGCGTATTGGTTGCCATTTGTTTCATTCCTCATTCATCTGTCGATCGGGAAACCATCCCGTTCGTTGGTTAATCTAATCGAGATAACGGGCGTATTGCTCGATGTGTTTGCTCAGGCTGAGCGCATGTTCGCGCACCAGTTTTTCGACCGTGTCAGCATCGCGCTGCTCGAGCGCCTCGATGATGCGGATGTGGTCTATGACCGATTGATCCGAGCGATGGTGCTCAATGTCCTTGAGTGCCTGAACGCGGATCGCGCGCATGTGCAAAAACAGGCTGTCGGACATCGACTTGATCAGGTCGCAGTGACTCAGTCCGATCAATGTCTGGTGAAATTCGACATTGGTATCGGAATATTCGTTGATATGCGCACGCGCCTCTTCGTCGTCGAAGGTGGTGAATAATTCACGCAACTTGCCGATCTCTTCATCGCTGGCGCATTCCGTCGCCAGCCTGGCCGCCATACTCTCCAGTGCCGCCCAGACGTAAATAACCTCGAGCACTTCTTTCCTGGTCTTGCGCACGACGAAGGTGCCGCGGCGCGGGATATTCTTGACGAAACCTTCCTGCTCGAGCCTGGAGAGCGCCTCGCGCACCGGCGTGCGGCTGACGCCAAGCTCCTCGGCCAGTTTGCGCTCATCGAGACGCGGTGGCGTCGGCGTCGAGTAAATATCCATGTTGCTGACCGCCTCTCGCAGAATCGAGTAAACCTGGTCCTTGAGCATGCGAGTCGCACCGATCGGCACCACTCGGACTTCGGCGGCGCTCTCACTGACGGCGGTGTTAGACTCTTTGGGCATATTGCTCTGCGACTCGGTCATCGATCGAAATCAGCCCATCTTCTGGAACACGGGAACCAGCACCAGCGCGATTGCGATCAGAACGCAGACCAGCGATATCGGGCGTTCGAGAAATATCATTGGATCGCCTTGCGAGGACAGGAGCGACTGGCGCAGCGAGCGTTCCGCCAGCGGCCCGAGCACGATGGCGAGAACCGCGGGCGCCACCGGGTAATTCAACTTTCTGAGCAGGTAACCGACCACGCCGAACAGGAACATCAGCCAGACGTCGTGCATGGTTTGCGTCGGCGCGTAACCACCGACCACGCAGAGGATATAGATCGTCGGTGCCAGGATCGTAAACGGCAGGGTCAGGATCTTGACGAAAACCGGGATGAACATCAGGTTGATGATCAACGTTGCCAGGTTGGCGACATAGAGCGAGCCGATCAGGCCCCAGACGAATTCGGGGTGCTCGGTGAACAGTAGCGGTCCCGGCCGCAGACCCCAGATAATCATGCCGCCCAGCAGTATCGCGGTGGTCGGCGAGCCCGGTATGCCGAGCGTAATCATCGGCAGCATCGAACCGGTCGAAGCCGCGTTGTTGGCGGCCTCGGGCGCCGCCACGCCGGAAACATTGCCCTTGCCAAAGGTTTCCGGCTCCTTCGAAAACGTCTTGGCGAGACCGTAAGACATCAGCGAGGCCGGGGTCGCGCCCGCAGCCGGCAGCGTGCCGACAAAATAACCCAGTACCGAGCTGAGCGAGGTCGTGCCGATATATTCCTTGACGTCCCTGATGTCCTTGATGATTTCTTTCATCGACAGCTTAACGTTGTGCACGGTCACTTCGCCCTTGGTCTGCTCCAGCGTCCACAGCATCTCGCCGATGCCGTAAATGCCGATCGCGAGCACCAGGAAGTTGATCCCGTGCAGGAACCCGGACACGTCGAAAAAGATCAACCGCGGCTGACCGGAAATGATATCGAGACCGATGGTCGCCAGCACCAGGCCGATCAGGATTGAAAAGACCGTCTTCGGGATATCGTCACCGCCGAGACCGATAAAGGTCGCGAACGCGAGTAACATCAGCGCGAATTCCTCGGCGGGGCCGAACTTGAGTGCAAACTCCGCCAACGGCGGTGCAAACAAGGTAAACAGGACAACCGAAATCGTGCCGCCGATAAACGAAGCCATCGCGGCCGCGGTTAGCGCTTTATCGGCCTTGCCCGCTTGCGCCAGCGGACGACCGTCGAACACGGTTGCCACCGCGGTCGACGCCCCCGGAATACCGAGCGTAATCGAGCTGATCGCGCCGCCGTACATCGCACCATAATAGATCGCGGCGAGAAAAATGATTGCCGCTGTCGGCGGCACCAGGAACGTGATCGGTAACAGGATCGCGACCCCGTTAACCGAGCCCAGGCCGGGCATCGCACCCACCAGCAGCCCGAGTACGCAACCGATGATAATCATGCTGAAATTGACCGGCTCGAAGGCCTGCGCCAAGCCGCCTGCTAATAATCCTAGTGTTTCGCCCATGTCTGAATTCTCTTTTTAATCTATGAAATCCGGGATCTACGAATACATCAGTTCGTAGATCGGGTAGAAAAGCGGCTCGGTAATCGCTTTCGGCAGCGGAATCTTGAGCGCCCATTCGAACAGGCAAAAAATGAACACCGGAATGCCGATGGTCAGGGCAATGGTCAGCAACCAGGTATGGCGGCCGACATATTTGAGGTAGAACAGTAAGAAAAACACCAGCGAGGCATAAAGTCCGATCCAGTGCGTCGCCGCGAGCAAAAACAGGATCGCGCCGGCGGAGGTGCCCACGATCACCATGGTTTGGTGGGTCATGTACAGACTGGTATTGCGTGATTCCGGGGTTACCCGACGGAACCAGCGCCAAAGTGTCAGCAGACAGCAAAGTAGCATGCCGGTTGCGAGCCAGAAGGGCCAGGCGCCGGCACCGGGCCCACGCCCCTCGATCCAGCCGATATTGAGCTCGGCGCTCTTCATCATCAGGGCGATAGAACACAGTGAAAGCACGATCGCCATCAGGAATTCAGCAGTGCGAACCGTCATCACATCCTCCTCGAATCTATGACTTCGTTTCTAATTTGCCGGTAATTGGAGTTTGAGGCTGCCCCGCGGACGCGGAGCAGCCTCGTTCGGAGAAATTACTCTCCGGTGATTGCCGCGGCACCCACTGAATTGATCAGGTCGGTGTGACGCACGATCTGCTCGGCGTGAAATGCCTTCAGATCGTCACCTGCGACCCATTCGGTGCAGTCGAGGCCGTCATCGACGCAGAATTTCTGCCATTCCTCGGACTCGTAGAGGGTCTTGAACAGGTTGATGTACCACTCCTGCGCTTCTTTCGACATGCCCGGAGGCCCATTAACCGAACGCTGCATGTAGTACTCGATATCGACACCCAGCTCTTTCGCGGTCGGAATATCCGGGTAAGCAGCCATGCGCTCGCCGGTGAACTGAACCAGCGGCTTCGACTTGCCGGCGCGGTAGAACTCGTTCTGCTCGGCGGGGTTATTGACGGTAGAGTCGATATGATTACCGATCAGGTTCTTGGCCACGGTACCACCACCCGGGAACGGGATATAGGTGACCTCATAGCCAAATTCCTTTTCCATCATCGCGGTAAGAATCGAATCTTCCTGGCCCGAACCGGTGCCACCAACTTTCCAGGTCTTGCCGGCGGATTTTACCGCCTTCACATACGTATCGAGGTCGGTGATACCTTTCTGATCGGAATTAACCCAGAGCAAAAACGTATCCAGCGCCATGCGTCCGATCGGTGTAAATGTCGTCGGATCGACACCGAGGCCTTTCTGGATGATCGGCGTGGTGTAGAAGCTGTTCAGTGTAACCATCACAACATGGTCGTCTCCGGCCTTGTCTTTCAGGTAACGCAGTGCTTCACCACCCGAACCGCCGGGCTTGTTGATCGGAATGAAGGGACGCGGTGAGAGATCTTTCTTTTCGATCAGGCCCTGTAACAGCCGGGCAATCTGATCGGCGCCACCACCGGTACCGGCCATGATTATAAATTCAACCGGTTTCTTGGGTGACCATTCGGCTTGCGCCGCGCCGGCAAACATGCCGGTGGACACGAGTGCCACGATAGCGGGGATTGCTACTTTTTTAAGTTTACTAGTTAACACAGTCATCGAACTCCTCCTAACGGATTATGCTTGTGTAGTCGACAAACATTTCTGTTTGCCATTTCTTCCAGCTCTTCGGTTTTCTGTCCCCGGCACTTGGGCTTGCCAGAATGCGAACATTGGAGCCTTATAATCTGGTATACAATATACCAGTCCCAACCTTATACCACCAAAGGGATAGCTGTAAAGCTTTTTCATACCCTTTGGGGGTAATTCTTATAACTGGTAGTCTATCGCTGTAGCGCCTCGGCCATGAGTTTACCCATATCCGACGGATTACGCGTGACGCTGACACCGGCCGCCTCGAGCGCAGCGATCTTTTCATCCGCGGTGCCCTTGCCGCCGGAGATAATTGCGCCGGCATGACCCATACGCTTGCCCGGAGGCGCGGTAACCCCGGCGATGAATCCGACAACCGGTTTTGTCATATTATCTGCAATCCAGGCGGCGCATTCTTCTTCGTCGGTGCCGCCGATTTCTCCGCACATGACGACGCCGTCGGTGTCAGGGTCGTCGTTGAACATCTTCATGACATCGAGGTGCTTGAGCCCGTTGACCGGATCGCCGCCGATACCGACGCAGGTGGACTGACCGAGGCCGAGCTTGCTCAGCTGGTCGACTACTTCGTAGGTCAGGGTACCCGAACGCGATACCACGCCGATGCGGCCCTTCATGTGAATATAACCGGGCATGATGCCGATCTTGATTTCTTCCGGCGTGATAACGCCGGGGCAGTTCGGTCCCACCAGGATCGTGCTCGAGCCTTTCATGCGATCGCGGGTGCGAATCATGTCCTTCACCGGGATCCCCTCGGTGATGCAGATCACGACTTCCATTTCCGCGTCCACCGCTTCGTCGATCGCCGCGGCCGCGAACGGCGGCGGCACGTAGATCACCGATACGTTGCAATTGGTCGCAGCCTTCGCCTCGGCGACGCTGTCGAAAACCGGCACGCCCTCGACTTCCTGGCCGCCTTTCTTCGGGGTTACCCCGGCGACGTAACAATTTTTACCGTTGGCGTACGCGATCGAGTGATGGGTATGGAACATGCCGGTCTTGCCGGTGATGCCCTGGGTAACGACGCGTGAATCTTTATTGATGAGTATCGACATATCTAGGCTCCTGCCGCGGCCGCGGCCACTTTCTCGGCGGCGTCTGCCATGGTGGTTGCACTGATAACCGCAATACCCGAATCGGCCAGTATCTGCCGCCCCTGCTCGACGTTCGTGCCCTCCAGGCGCACGACCAGCGGCACCGACAGGTCGACCTCGCGCGCCGCGTTGACCAGCCCTTCGGCGATCACGTCACAGCGCATGATACCGCCGAAGATGTTGACCAGGATCGCTTTCAGGTTGGAATTCTTGAGCATGATCTTGAACGCCTCGGTGACCTGCTCGGTGGTGGCGCCGCCGCCGACATCGAGAAAGTTGGCCGGCGAGGCGCCGTAAAGCTTGATGATATCCATCGTCGCCATCGCCAGCCCTGCGCCGTTGACCAGGCAGCCGATGGTACCGTCGAGCGAAATGTAGTTCAGGCCGAACTCGGAGGCAGCGATCTCGTCAGGGTCTTCCTCGTCGAGATCGCGCAACTCCTGCAGTTCCGGATGACGATACATCGCGCTCTCGTCGAAATTGATCTTGGCGTCGAGCGCGACGACGCGCCCGTCGTCGGTGACGATCAGCGGATTGATTTCGGCGAGCGAGCAGTCCTTGTCCCAGAAAGCCTGGTACAGGGCCTGCATCAGCTTACCGGCCTCGGCGGCGAGTTCCTGTGGGATGCCGATCTTGATAGCGAGGTCGCGGGCCTCGTCGTCGGTGAGCCCGGTCTTCGGATCGACCGAGACCTTGTGGATTAATTCGGGGGTTTCCTCGGCCACGGTTTCGATTTCGGTGCCGCCCTCGGAGCTGGCCATCAGGGTCACGCGCTGCGTGGCGCGATCGACCACCAGGCCGAGGTAAAGCTCGTCCTTGATCGGCGCGCCTTCCTCGACCAGCAGGCGCTTGACTTCCTTGCCTTCGGGACCGGTTTGATGAGTTACCAGGGTCATGCCGAGAATCTCGTCGGCCAGGCTGCGCACTTCGTCAATCGAGTCGGCGAGCTTGACGCCGCCGCCCTTGCCGCGGCCGCCGGCATGAATCTGCGCCTTGACCACCCACTTGCTGCCGCCTATCGACTCGGCGGCGGCCACCGCCTCGTCGACGGAGAAGCAGGCCTTGCCGTTGGGCACCGCCACGCCATATTCACGCAGAATTTCCTTGCCCTGATACTCATGTATCTTCATTATGTACGCTCCCCCCGGACGAAATTCTGGTATATCGTATACCAGATGAAAATAATTGCAAAAAAAACGCGCCTGACGAGGCGCGCTTTCGTTTTACAGCGCTCGAACTTTCGCTCTAAGGTCCTGATTTAAACTGTTATACCGGTTGACCGGCTATTTTAATGCCCTCTTCCTGTACCGTTTTATTGAGCAGGCTGACCAGCGCGAACACGGTGTTCATCGCCGGGGTCGGGGTCCTGGTTTGCTCACCGAGCTCGATTACGACGCCCAGCATGCCGTCGATTTCGAGCGCCTTGCCGACCTCGAGATCCTGCAGCATCGAGGTCTTGTGCTTACCGACGTTTTCGGCGCCCTCGATGCGACGCTCGAGCGAAACGCGGAAACTGGCGCCGAGCTTTTCGGCGATTTGCTGCGCCTCGGTCATCATCTGCGCCGCCAGCGCGCGGGTCTGCGGAAACTGGCAAATATCGACCAGCGTCGCATGGGTCAAGGCGCTGATCGGATTAAACGACAGGTTGCCCCAGAGCTTGAGCCAGATTTCGGAACGAATGTCAGGCAGCACGAAGGACTTGAACCCGGCCTCGACAAAGGCCTCGCAAATTGCCTTGACGCGCTCGGACTCGGAGCCGTCGAGTTCGCCAACCGGGTAACGCTGGCCCTCGATATGGCGAATCACGCCAGGCCCGTCGATGGTGGCGGCTGGAAACGCGATGCAGCCAATGATGCGATCGGGATCGATCGACGCGGCGATGGCGCCGTTCGGGTCGACAGTGCGGACGATGCTGTTTTCGTACTCACCCGGCAGCTTCTGGAAGTACCACCACGGAATGCCGTTTTGCAGCGTGACGATAACACCGGTTTCGGACAGCATGTCCATCAGCTTGTCGGCGATCGGCTCGATCTGGTGGGCCTTGACGCCGAGCAGCACCATGTCCTGGCCGCTAATCTCGGTCATGTCGGCTGTCGCGACTATGTCGGTAATGACGAGTTCCTCGCCGTCTTCGATGTACTTCAGGCCATTAGTCTGGATCGCATCCAGGTGCGCGCCGCGCGCAATGACCGACATTTCGTGGCCCGCCCGGGCCAGCTTTGCCGCCATCATGCCGCCGATTGCGCCCGCTCCAACCACGCAAACTTTCATTATTGACCTCACGGTTCATGGGGTGAAAAACCGGCGCATTCTACGTCAAAGACCGATATTGCGTCCACGCAAGCGATCAAATAGTTAGGATTAAATTTCGTATTCATGCATACGAAATTCTTATGATCGCGGCCCGCCGGGTAGCGCCCCGGATTCAAACCAAATTCAATTTTGTCGCAGCATGTGATAGATTCCGCGCCCTCTTAAGTTAACTGCGTGAACAAAAAACAATGACTAGCTGGGTACGCTTCAAACGCAATGACACCACACACCTGGGCATGCTCGAGGGTGACGAAATCGCAATTTGCAGCAACGGTCTGTTCGAGGAGCCGATATTGACTGGCGAAAGCGCCTCGCTGTCCGAGGTCGAGCTGCTCGCGCCCTATACGCCGAATTCTATCCTGGCGCTGTGGAACAACTTCCACGAGCGTGCCGAGGCCGAAGGCCAGACGATTCCGGTCACACCGCTGTATTTCATGAAGCCGGTGACCAGTGTTACCGGTCCCAACGAAACGATTTATCGCCCGCGGGGTCACCAGGGACGTGTCATCTTCGAGGCCGAACTCGGTATCGTCATCGGCAGCCGCTGCAGCAATATCAGCGTGCAGCAGGCGGACGAGCATATTTTCGGCTACACCTGCGTCAACGACGTGACCGCTATCGAATTCCTGTTCGAGGACAAGGCGTTCCAGCAGTGGACCCGCAGCAAGGGCTATGACACGTTCACCCCGCTCGGCCCCTTTATCAATACCGATATCGATCCCGCCGGGCTGAGCATACTCGCGATCCAGAACGGCGAAACCCGCCAGGACTACCCGGTGGCCGACATGATTTACAGCCCGCAGCAAATCGTCGCGATGATTTCCGAGTACCAGACCCTGGTACCCGGCGACCTGATCTGCTGCGGCACCTCGGTCGGCGCCCGCACGATGAAACCCGGCACCGAGATACAGGTCTCGATCCCGGGAATCGGCACGCTGGCCAACCATTTCGACGACCTCCCCGAGTAGGCCGCAGGAGGTTTCCCCAGATGGCCCTGGCAATCGGTATCGATCAAGAGCAATTCACCTTCCGCATGGTCGGTGCTGCGCGGCGCGAAGACCGTATCCGCATGACGGCCGAGTGGGTGCTGGCGCAGTTCGAACAGTTTTATACCGAGTTCCTCGGTGTGCCATACCAGGCAAAGACCGCCTTCGAGCAGCAGCACCACAGCACCTCGATCTGGCTGAGTCGGTATCGCCTGTCGCTGTACAGTTCCTACATCCATCGCATGGGCGCCTACCTCAAAGCAATCCAGCCGAACGTTTCGGTCGACGCCAGTTTCCTGAACCAGCTCGAGGCGCGCTTCTGGCGCATGGTGGAAAACCGCTACGAGTCGGACGTGGCCTACGCCTTCATGCATTCGATACGGCGCATCGTCTACCGCGACGAATGGAAGCCGGTCGAATACGCGTTCTGGGGTTCGATCGAGAACAGCGAGCAGTACCCGGCGGGGCTATTGCGTAAATTTGAAGTCGACGCACCCGTGTCGGCCGACCTGCTTGCCGAAATCCTGCGGATTCCGGAGTTTTCGGTCGCCTACCGCGATATCGACGGCGACGCCCTCGCCATCGCCAGGCGCATCGATCGCCTGGCCCGCAGGCGCGACCGCGACATTACGGACATCGAAATGATCGATGTCGGTTTTTTCCGCAACCGCGGTGCCTACCTGGTCGGCAAAATCAGTTTCGACGACCACAGCTACGCACCGCTGATCATCGCGCTGCTCAACGGGCCCGACGGAATCTATTGCGACGCCGTCATTCTCGACGAGCATCTGGCGCACAACCTGTTCAGCTCGACGCTGGCGAACTATCACGTCACCACGCCCTACTACCATGAGCTCAGCGCCTACCTGCATTCATTGATGCCACACCGCGCGCTGGGTTTGCATTACTCGACCATCGGCTACAACCACGTCGGCAAGGTCGCGGTGATCAAGGAACTCAAACAGGAGCTGGAAGACAGCGGCGGCGTGCTCGATAACGCCGTCGGCGAACCCGGCACGGTGGCGATCGGCTTCGCCGGACCGCAGTCGGCCTACAATCTGAAGGTAATTCGCAATCATCCGACCAGCGGCTACAAGTGGGGCGAGTTCGAGGGTATCGATTCGGTCAAGCAAAAATACAGTCGCGTCCACGAAATCAACCGTACCGGCAGCATGCTCGACAACATAATTTACTTCAACATCGCGCTCGAAAAGGAGCTGTTTTCGCCCGGGCTGCTCGCCGAGCTGCTGGCGGAAGCCAGCGAGACCGTGTCGCTGCACGGTGACGCCGTGGTCTTCAAATACCTGATCGTGCAGCCGCGCATGACGCCACTGCCGATATTCCTGGAAAACGCCGACGAAAGGCAGGTGCGTTACGTGCTCGAGAGTCTCGGCGACTGCATCAAGAACAATGCCGCCGCCAATATATTCAACAAGGACCTGGACGCGCGTAATTACGGTGTCAGCCATTTTCTCAAGGTTTACCTGTTCGATTACGACGCGCTCGAAGTCATGGTCGAGGTCAAGATTCGCAGTAACCTGGATCGCTTCGAAGGCGAGGAAGACATTCCGGACTGGTATTTCGAAGACGGTGTCATCTTCCTGCCCGAAGAGATAGAAGCCGGGCTCTGTATCCGCGACCGCGAGCAACGACAGATGTTTCGCGAGTATCACGGCGATTTGCTGACCGCCGGATACTGGGAAAACCTGCAGTACGAATTGAGCCAGAACCAGGTCCCGGCGATCAAGGTCTATCCCGACACCTGCAGGCTGCATCGAGCATGAGCGACGCGCCAGATCCAGCGGACGAGCCGCAGGTTTTTTACTCGAGCAAGCCGCGCCTGATTCACATGGCGTTCAACATCGCGATCGCCCCGGTTCTGCTATACCTGCTCGGCGCCTGGCCCTGGCCGCCGGTGCTGCCGCACTATATCGTGTTTACGATCACCACCCTGATGGCGTTACGTTTTACTCGCAAGCGCTGGAGTGCGCCGCGCCTGGTAGTCGATGCGAGCGGTCTCAGCTGCGGCAAGTTTTATGCCGCCGACGACATTTACCGGGTCGAGCCGTCGATGCGGGCGGTAAGCTTGAAGCTGCTCGAAGACGGCAAAGTCAAGACCAGGGTTATCAGCCTGGGCTGGGCCAGCCGCGAAGACTGCCAGACAATCCAGCACCTGCTGGCGCAGCGCTTCCAGCGCGAACTGCCGGACGATTCACAGTCTTAGGCAGTCAAGCAGACTTGCGTCTGAAACCGGATGCTAAACCGCTGACGAGTACGCCCGCGACAATCAGGGTAAACGGCATGACATCGAACCACGGCAGCGGCCCGCCGGCATATCCAAAATAAGCCAGCAGCGCGATCCCGAGACATATCAGCGCGGCGCCGGTTACCTGCCGCGCGGGCGACAGTATCGGCAACGCGGGATTCGGGGAGCGTCTTTCCAGCGGCGATAGCAACAGCGCCAGAGGTAGTAGCAGGCACAGCATAAGCGCTATCCAGGGCGGGCGCGCCAACCACCAGTGCAGGCTCACCGGTTCGAGGCCCAGGCCGATACCGCCTGCCAGGTACAGCACGCCAATCAACACGATCATTACCGTGATATGCCACAGGTAGATACTCATGATCATGCTGTTTATCAGCACGGTCGCGGTCCACAGGCGCGGGTTCGCCAGTTTGCGCCGCATTGGATTCTCGAACGCCAGTAACAACCCGAACTGGAACGCACCAAGCGCAATCAGCGTGATCTTCGGCGGTGTCGTATTCGACAGCACCTGGTCGGGAGAACCGACCATCGCCAACGGATAAGGACCGTAAAAAACCAGCAGCCACATGGCACCGAGCGCAAGCGCCGACATCGTCAGCAGCCGGAGCGGCGACCCGATACGCGCATCCCGCCAGGCAAATCCCAGGCTGTGTATCGCGAGCCAGACCCAGAAGTAGCTGCTCCAGCTTGGCCACTGAATTTGCGCCGCAAAGAAGGCGATATCCATTAAAATCGCCAACGCCACCAGGACCCAGAATGACAGGAAGCCGAATTTTTTCCAGAAGCGGTAAGCGAGTGGCGCAAGTATCACCACCATGATGTAAATCGCGAGGAACCAGGTCGGGATCAACGACGCCCTGGTGGCCAGCTGAATAACTTCGGGGCTGACATCAAGGAACCGCATGATCAACGCGATAGCAGTCCAGGCAAAGATCAATACCAGTAACGGCACCGCCAGGCGGTAAAGTCTCGCCGCCAGCCAGCCGGCATATCCGACGCCCTTGCGTTGCGCGCTCTCCAGTGAAACCGCGTTCGAGTAACCGCCGACGATAAAAAAGACCGGCATGACCTGGAATATCCACGTCAGCCACTGTGTCGCCGGCAAAAGTCTAAAAATATGCTCGCTGGTGAGCGTACCGTTGTCGTAGTAGACGGTTGCCATCAGCCAGTGACCCAGAATCACGACAACGATCGAGGCCGCCCGCAGGAAATCGACATATCGATTTCGTTCCGGTGGCGTTCGCGCCGCCATTTCAGCCGCTATCTTCCACAGTCGCATCCGGTTCACCGTCTTGGTTTAGCGAACATTACGCCGCCAAGTTTAAACAGGATGCGATAACGGTTTATTGATCTGGCCCTTGTTTTGCCAATCCCGTGGCATGCGCAATTTCCGCTATAACGCGAATGCAGGCAAAAAAAATCCCCGAGCGGTGGGTTAAACCGATCGGGGATGACGCCCTCCTCGGGGCATGGCGCTGACGCGCCGGGGGGAAAAAGGATCGCAGCTCAGGAAAGCCTGTTCTTGTTGTTATCGTCGCTTTTTTTAGAGGGGGTTAACGCGAGGGCTCCCCTGGCTGCGATCACAACCTGGATGATCAGGAAAAACAGTAATAGCGTTGCAAAGCTGCCGGCGCCGGAGGAAACGCTTACTTC
>CAMYON010000033.1 GCA_947260025.1 uncultured Gammaproteobacteria bacterium | reverse complement strand
CCAATGCTACAGGTAAGCTCTATGACGACGAAAGGCTTTGTTTCACTGGTAGGCTCCGGTCCGGGAGATCCTGAATTAATGACGCTGAAAGCGCTGCGCCTGATTCAGCATGCCGACGTCGTGGTTTACGACCGACTGGTAAGCCCCGAGATCATGGCCTGGGTACCACACGGCGTGAGCCAGATTTCAGTCGGCAAGTCACCGGGGAAGCACTGCGTTCCGCAGGACCAAATCAACGAAATCCTCGTCAGCCTGGCAACGGCAGGGCGCCGGGTGGTTCGTCTCAAGGGTGGCGACCCCTATATTTTCGGTCGCGGTGGCGAGGAGGCAATGGTACTGCGCCAGCACGGCATTCCGTTCGAGGTCGTGCCCGGGATTACCGCGGCGGCGGGCTGCAGCAGTTACAGCGGTATCCCGCTGACGCATCGCGGGTTCAATCACGGTGTACGCTTCGTTACCGGGCACCTGCAAAACGACGAGTCGCTTGATGTCGACTGGGAGAAACTGGCCGATCCCGACTGCACCCTGGTGATTTACATGGGCCTCGCCAACCTGCAACAGATATGCGGCGAATTGATACGCGCCGGTATGCCGGCGAACATACCCGCGGCGGCGATTCATGGCGGCACCACGCGCTACCAGCAAAAAGTCATTTCTACCCTTTCCGGGCTGACATCTGCAGTCGCCAGCGAGGGCCTGAAGTCACCGGTTACCATTATCGTCGGTGAAGTCGTCTCCCTGAGCGACGAACTCGACTGGTTCGATTCGAATAGCCCCGCGAGCGCGGAGGTCATTTCCTATGACGCGTTTAATCTGGCTCGCGCTTAGCCTGGCCCTGTCGGCACCGGTTGCCGCCAGCGATGGCGTTTCCGGCGACCGCGAACGGGAGTTGCGCAACCTGCTGATCCAGGATTGCGGATCCTGTCACGGGCTACAGATGAAGGGCGGCCTCGGCCCCGCCTTACTACCTGAAATGCTGCAGGGCAAATCCGTCGAATACCTGAGTACAGTCATCCTGCATGGCAGGCCCGGAACCGCGATGCCGCCCTGGCGCTCGCTACTGTCGGCCGACGAAGCCCGCTGGATGGCGCAACAGTTGCTCGACAGGAACCTGCAATGAATCGCCTGCTTGCCTGCCTGTTGCTGATTCTGCCCCTCGGCGCCCATGCCGCGGCGCGCGGCACCGGTGACCTGGGATTGTTTATCGAGCGCGCCAGCAGCAGCGTGCAAATTGTCGAAACCAGCACCAACACCAGCATCGGGCGTATCGGCGAGCTCGGCGACCTGTCGCATGCCTCGGTGGTTTACTCGCGCGACGAACGTTACGCCTACGTCTTCGGTCGTGACGGCGGCCTGACCAAGGTCGATATTCTCAAAGCCGAGATCAGCAAGCGTAAAATGCAGTCCGGCAATAGCATCGGCGGCGCGATTTCGCAGGACGGTCGCCTGGTCGCGGTATCCAACTACAAGCCCGGAGGCGTCAAGGTATTCGACGCCGACAGCCTCGAGCTGGTAGCCGATATTCCCGCTACCTACGGCGACCGCCAGCAACGCTCCAAGGTCATCGGCCTGGTCGACGCGCCCGAAAGCAAGTTCGTGTTCGCACTGTGGGACGCCGGCGAAATATGGGTGCTGGACATGTCGGACCGCAAGCAGCCGAAAATTCAGAAATTCAAGGGCATCGGGCGCAATCCCTACGACGCACTGATTACCGGTGACGGCCGCTACTACATCGCCGGCCTGTTCGGCGAAGACGGCATGGCGATGCTCGACCTGTGGAACCTGTCCGCGGGCGTAAAGCGTATCCTGCCCAATTACGGCAAGGGCACGCAGAAGCTACCGGTGTACAAGATGCCGCACCTGGAAGGCTGGGCGGTGGCCGGCAACTTCGCCTTCGTGCCGGCGGTCGGCAGGCACGAAGTTCTGGTAATCGACATGCAAAGCTGGCAGCAGGCTGGCCGCATCAAGGTCCACGGCCAGCCGATTTTCGTCATGGCGCGCCCCGACGGGCGACAGGTCTGGGTCAACTTCGCGATTCCGGACAACGACACCATCCAGGTTATCGACACCCAGTCGCTGGCGGTGATCAAGGAACTCAAACCCGGCAAGGGCGTTTTACACATGGAATTCGAACCGCGCGGCGAGGAAGTCTGGATGTCGGTGCGTGACGAAAATCGCGTCGAGGTTTACGACACACGCAGCTTCGAACGCAAATCTTCGATTCCTGCCACCAAACCCAGCGGCATATTTTTTACCGCGCGCGCACACCGGATCGGCCTGTGAGACAGTTTTCCAAACTCGAACAACGACTGCTCAACGAATTCCAGCAGGGCTTGCCGCTGACGCCGAATCCCTATGCCGATATCGCCCGGCAGCTCGGCGTTTACGAAACCACCGTAGTGGAAACCCTGAAACGCCTGCAAACCGAGGGCGTGGTAAGCCGTGTCGGCGCGGTGTTCCGCCCCAACCGCGTGGGTGCGAGCACGCTGGCAGCAATGGCGGTGCCGGAGGAACAGCTGGAACACATCGCCGCCATCGTCAACGCGTTTGACGAGGTCAACCACAACTACGAGCGCGAGCATGACTACAACCTGTGGTTCGTCGTGGTCGCCCGCGACGAGGAACGTCTGCAGCAAGTGTTACTGGAGATCGAAGCGTGCTGCGGCTTTACCGTGCTCGACCTGCCGTTACTGGAGGAATTTTTTATCGACCTGGGGTTCGACCTGAAATGGACATGATCAAAGACACCGCTTTCGAAACGGCGCTAATCGAAATCATCAGCAAGGGCCTGCCACTGGTCAAGCAACCCTACGCGGCCATCGCCGAACAGCTCGGCTGCAGCGAGAGCGAGGTGATCGAAGGCATTCAGCGCATCATGATGCGAGGCGATTTGAAGCGCTTCGGCGTCGTCGTCAGGCATCGCCAACTCGGCTATCGCGCCAACGGCATGGTGGTGTGGGATGTTCCAGACGCACGCGTCAGGGAAGTCGGGCACTGTATCGGGCAGTATGCCTTCGTGACGCTTTGTTACCAGCGCCCGCGGCGCTTACCCGACTGGCATTACAACCTGTTCAGCATGATCCACGGCCAGGATCGCGCAGCGGTCGAAGCCCAGGTCGATTTCATCGTCGAGCAATGCGGTTTGCAGGACATCGACCATAAAACCCTCTTCAGTAAACGCTGCTTCAAGCAGCGCGGCGCAAGTTACAGCCAGGCCCGGGCCGATTGTCCGGACGCCCGGCGCGGAATCGCCGCCAATGGATGAACTGGCGCGTAATTTCCTGAACCGCTACCAGGGCGGGTTCCCGATCGAAGAACAGCCATTTGCGCACATCGCCAGCGAGCTGGATAGCGATGCGGACAGGTTGATCGACTGCGTCCGCAAGATGCTGGACGAGGGCATACTAAGTCGTTTCGGTCCGCTTTACGACGCCTCCAGCATGGGCGGCAGCATCACGCTGGCGGCGCTTTCGGTTCCCACCGAGCGCTTCGAGGAGGTGGCCCAAATGGTCAACGCGATGCCTGAAATCGCGCATAACTACGAACGCGAACACGAGCTTAACATGTGGTTCGTGGTCGCGACCGAAACACCCGAGTTGCTGCAACAGGCGATCGATCATATCGAGCAAACGGTAAACCTGCCGGTATACAATTTTCCAAAACTGCGAACGTTTTACCTCGGGTTGCAGATTTCACTGGACGAATCGGGCGGCGTCTGCACCCGGCCGATACCCGGGCCGCTGAAACAGGGCGGCATGATCATCGATGAAATGGATCGCAACATCGTGCAGGCCACCCAGGAAGGCTTACCACTGCATAAAGCGCCTTACACCGAGGTCGCTGCTGCCTGCGACTGCGATACCGAAACCGTAATGCGGCGCATGCGACGCATGCTCGACCGCGGGGTGATACGGCGCATCGGCGCGGTTCCGAATCACTATCGCCTGGGGCTGCGAGGCAACGGCATGTCGGTCTGGAATGTCGATGACGCGCGCCTGCAGGAACTGGGAGCCCGGGTCGGGCGGCTGGATTTCGTCAGCCATTGTTACGAGCGACCCCGGCATCTTCCACTCTGGCCCTATAATTTGTTCGCGATGGTGCACGGACACGACCGCGACGAAGTCAGCGAAGAACTGCAGGAGATCACGGCGCTACTGGGGTCCGACTGCAGGGAACAGGATGTGCTTTTCAGCACCAGGATACTGAAGAAAACCGGACTAAGGCTGGTAAACTAATGTTCAGATTAAGCCGCTACATGCACGCCCTGAAGCAAGGGGCGATCGTTCCGCCAAAACCGAAGCCCGTCATGATGGGCAGCGGCCCGGTGGTCATCTGGAACCTGATCCGTCGTTGCAACCTGGCCTGCAAACACTGCTACGCCACTTCGGCGGATATCGACTTTCCCGGAGAACTCGATACTGCACAGGTATTCGAGGTAATGGATGACCTGAAAGCCTTTGGTGTTTCGGTACTGATTCTCTCGGGCGGCGAACCGCTGTTACGCCCCGATATTTTCGATATCTCGCGTCGTGCAAAAGACATGGGATTCTACGTCGGACTGTCGAGCAACGGCACCCTGGTTACCGAGGACAATATCGCCGACATCGACGCCATCGGCTACGATTACGTCGGCGTCAGTCTCGACGGCATGCGCGCGACCCATGACTGTTTCCGCCGCAAACAGGGCGCTTTCGACGAATCCATGCGTGGCATCCGATTGTGTCGAGATATCGGTATCAAGGTCGGTCTGCGCTTCACCCTGACACAGGACAACGCGCTTGAGTTGCCCGATTTACTGCAGCTGATGCAGGGCGAGGAAATCGACAAGTTTTACCTGTCGCACCTGAACTATGCGGGTCGCGGCAACCGCAATCGCGACAGCGATTTGCAGCACCAGATGACGCGCAGGGCAATGGACCTGCTTTTCGAAACCTGCTGGCAGGACGTGCAGGAAGGGGTTCGACGCGAGTTTGTCACCGGTAATAACGACGCCGACGGCGTTTACCTGCTGCACTGGGCCGAGCGCCACATGCCCGAGCATGTCCCAACCCTGCGCAAACAACTGCTTCGTTGGGGGGGTAACTCCTCCGGCGTCAACATTGCCAATATAGACAACCTCGGCACCGTGCATCCGGACACCATGTGGTGGGATTACAGCATCGGCAACGTCAAGCAGCGCCCGTTCTCGGAGATCTGGCAGGATACTTCCGACCCGCTGATGGCGGGGCTAAAAGCCAGCAAACGCCCGCTCGAGGGACGATGCGCCCAGTGCCGTTACCTTGCCATCTGTGGCGGCAATTCGCGCACGCGCGCGTGGCAGCTAACCGGCAATCCGTGGGCCGAAGACCCGGGCTGTTATCTCGACGACGACGAGATTGGCGTGACCAACATGCCCAGGCGAGTCGACGTGACGCCTTACCGCAAACGCGCGGAAGCGCAGAAGGAGCTCCGCTCGCGCTGAGGTACGGGCACGCTCAGCCAGAACGCAAGCTGATCATTGCGTCACGATCGTGGATCACGACGTTACGCCCTTCGATACTGACAATTTTCCGTTCTTGCAGGTTTTTCAGAATTCTCGAAAAGGTTTCGGGTTTGACCGACAGGCGCGAGGCGATGACGCTCTTGGCAACCTGCAGCTCGAAACTATCCTTGTCAGGGGGCGCCTGCTGCAGCAGGTAGGAAATGGTGCGCACGGTACCGGTATCCAGGCTCAGGGCGTCGATTTCACGAATCAGGCCGCGTAGCCGAAAGCACATGCTGCCCATCAGCAGGAAGCAGGTGTCGATCGATTCGCGCAACATGGACTTGAAATCCTTGCTATTGATACCGATTACTCGACTCGGCGAGAGTGCCGTGGCGGTGACCGGGTAATGCGGCTGGTCGATGAACATCAGCGCCTCGGCGAAGGTTGCTCCAGACTCCAGGATTTCGACAACTTTCTCCTTGCCGTCTGGCGAAACCCGGTAAAGCTTGATGCGTCCTGACAGTACCAGGTAAAAACTGACCGCCTCGTCACCCTGGAAGAACAGGGACTCACCTTCGACCATATCGATAAGGTGCGAATGGCGTCGGACACGATCCAGTTGCGCTTCGGTGAGTTCCGAAAACAGATGACAGTCGAGCAGGGCTTCAGGGATATTCTGTGAATCCAAAATCTCTCCTCAAGGGGAACCGGTCGCCGATAAACTGCAAATTCTGACATGAAAAATATTGATTTGCATCGAATTTATAACCAACCAGGTGATCCATAAGGGGTTACTCCTCGCGCCGCAGCCGTGCCCGGATCGCCTCGAGTTTTACCGCGTCGTCGGTAAAAATCCAGTCGATGCCGCGGTTCAGTTCGCGGTAAAAGCAGTAGCGCGAGGTCGGAAATCCCGTACCGAGTTTCTGTCCCTGTGCCCGATGCAGCCTGAGCAGGCGATCGCTCAGCAACAGGTATTGACCACACAGTCCCCCATAGCCCCCATCGATGACCTCGCGACTGCACTCCTCGATTTTCAGTTCCGCCACCAGCAGGCAGGACGCTTTACCGGCAAATTCGACCAGCCCGAACAGATCCGGCTGCAGCGCGAGAAAATGATAATCGCGTTGCACGGCAAGCGGGGAGAATATTTCCGCCAGGCGGGTCGATTTGAGCGCATCCTCCCCAAGCTGGTCTGGCTTCAATTCCACCATTAAATGGACGTTACCGCCAAAAGCCGCGACTACTTCTGTCAGCGTGGGAATCTCCGGTATTCGCCGGCGTAACTCTTCGAGGTCGAGCTCGGCAATCGTCAGATCGATATCGAATACCCTGCCCGTCGTGGGATCGTGAATGACCACGGGATGCAGATCGCGGGTCCAGCGCAGGTCGAACTCGATTCCCCAGACCCCAGCCGCGGCGGCCGCGGCGAACGCAACCATCGTGTTTTCCCGGACTTCGCGGTTATCGTGTTCACCGCGGTGCGAAACGATACGGCATTCCCTGAGCGCCAGGGCCGAGGGTTGCCGGCGCGGTATCAACATGAAGCAGAAGTCGGCGACGCGCTGTGCGATAAGCTCGAGGTAAGAACGCAGGCTCATCGCTATTGCCAGTCCAGGCCCAGGCAGGGGACCGGGTAAGTTAACGCGGTGGGCGATGCCGGGAACGAGCGCGCTTTATCGTAGCAAGTGATCTTGCCCACGCCGTCGACCCAGAATAGCTGCGGGTCAAGTACCTTGACCGCGATCGCGGGCTCGGCCTCGCCAAGCCGGTGTACCTCGAAGTGCAGGTGCGGAAATCCGCCAGCCAGACCGGTCATGCCCGAGTAGCCTAGCAGTTGGCCGCGCCGCACCGGCTGACCCTCCTGCACCAGCCGTTCGGTGAGGTGAAAGTACCGTGTCTGCAGGCGCAAATCCGCCGCGCCGGGGCCGTGGTCGACCATGACCTGCTTGCCGTACAGTATCGATAGCTCAACCCGGCTGACCACGCCGTCGCTGGCCGCAAGCACCGGGGTACCGGTTGGGACCAGGATATCGAAACCGCGATGATCGCTTTTCGAAGGCTCTTTCTCGGGACGAAATCGCTGGCTGATGCTAGGCGCATTCGCGGGTAACGCGACCAGCGTTTGCTCGGCCGGATCGAGCTTCGATTCGACCACCCCGCCATAACCATATTTTTGATAAATACCGCAGCCACCCAGGGTCAGGGTAATCAGGAGGACGCCAGGGGCGAAACGCTTGCTGGGAATCGGCATAGTCGGACTCTAATCCAATCAGCGTCCGATTTAAACGTCGAGGTCGCTCGCAATGACAGATTTGACCAGCGCGCTCACGCCGACGCAGCGCCGTGTATCGAGGAAAAAGATTGTTGTTAAGGAGGATGCCATCCGTGGCAACGGGGGACAGCGACTAGTTTACGTTTGCCTTTTCCCGCACCGAACGCAGGCGCTTGTTGAGAAAACGCAGTTCGGAAATCAGGTAACGCTTGCGACCGGGATCGAGCCGCTGGCTGTTGCTCACCCTGACCTGCTCGCTAAGACTGTCTATCGATCGTACCAACTTGATTTCATCGATCGCGAGGCCGAGATATTTCAATACACAACTCGTCGTCAATGGATCGATATGGATATTCGTCTGGCTCATAAAATCCCTCAACTGATAAATTGAAGAGGATTTATAGATTTTGCGGGGCGCTATATCTGTGACTCAATTCCGGTCCGATCGTGATTTCTTCTCTGGATAAGGCCGTATTTGAAGCGCCTGTGACGCGGGTCTATTTATACCTGAGACCTGCGTCACAATTCCCTTCAGGCGTTACCAGGGGCCGCCCGATCGAGGGCTCCGATTACCGCGCCCAACGCTGCGGCACAGTCGGCATGCAGTTTGAGCGCCAACAGTTCATCGGCACGGGTGACGCCGCGGTTGACCGCCGCGACCGGCAACCCGAGTCGCGACGCCTCGCGCACGAAACGAAAACCCGAGTACACCATTAACGACGAACCGAGCACCAGCATCGCGTCGGCGCGGCGCAACGCCGCATAGCATTCCTCGACTCGCTGCGCGGGCACGGATTCACCGAAAAATACGACCCGCGGCTTGAGCCTGCCGCCACAGGCCTTGCAATCCGGCACCCGGACGTCGGTCTCGTCGTAGCCGTTGAGATCGGCGTCGCCATCGGGTTTGACCCTCGCCGACAGGTATGCCAGCTCCGGGTTTGCCGTCTGCAGTCGCTGTTGCATCGTCGCCCGCGGAATTATCGCACCGCAGCCCAGGCATTCGACACTGTCGAGCGAACCGTGAAGCTCGGTAAGCCGCTGGCTGCCGGCGCGTTGATGCAGGCCGTCGACATTCTGGGTTACGGTGTGCGCCAGCCGTCCCACCCGCTCGAGACGGGCCAGCGCAACATGCGTCTGGTTGGGTTTCGCGTGCCGAAATCGCTGCCAGCCGATAAAGGAGCGCGCCCAGTAACGCTGCCGCGCCTCGTGGGTGGCGACGAAATCTCGATATTCCATCGGCTTGCTGTGTTTCCAGGCGCCTTTTTCGTCGCGATAATCCGGTATTCCCGATGCCGTGCTGACACCCGCACCGGTTAGCACGAAGATAGACTCATGCTCGGAAAAAAAGTCGATTAGCGGATTGAACATGGGCGGCATTTTACCAGCCCGGGCCGGCGATTTATGCTTTTATCTGGCACGGATTAACTTATTATGCACGCATGAGCATACGCACGACCTGCATCGGCGCCTACCCGAAACCCGACTATATCGAAATCGGGAACTTCGCCGAAACCGGGCAACAGGATTCCAGCAGTACGCGTGCCTTCACTTATACCAACGACGGTGCCGGGGAGGTAGCCGAGGAACTGCTGGTCGAGGCAACGCGCGCGGCAATCGAGGACCAGCTCGCATGCGGCGTCGACATTCCAACCGATGGCGAACAGCGGCGTGAAAATTATATTCATTACCACTGTCGAAACCTTGCGGGCATCGACTTCGTCAACCTGACCAGCAAGGTGCATCGTAACGGCGCCGCGGTGGCCGATCTGCCGACTATCCGTGCACGGATCGAGCCCCGCGGTAATCATTTTCTCGACCGCGATTTCAGGATTGCGCAGCAGTTCAGCGAGCGCCCGGTAAAACTGACCGTGCCCGGGCCATTGTCGATCATCGACACCACGGCCAACGCCTGGTACCGCACCGAACGCGAACTTGCTTTCGACCTGGCCGACGCACTCAACTATGAAATTCGCGCGCTCGCCGCCGCCGGCTGCCGCTATATCCAGGTCGACGAACCGTTGTTCGTGCGCAAGGTCAACGACGCGCTCGCATTCGGCATCGAATGCCTGGATCGCTGCTTCGACGGCATCGGTCCCGAGGTAACGCGGGTTATGCACATGTGTTGCGGTTACCCGGGTCACATCGACGACGAAACCTACCACAAGGCCGATCCTGACTGTTATTTTCAGCTGGCGCATGCAGTCGACGGCTCGAGCATCGACCAGGTATCGATCGAGGATGCCCACTGCCTCAACGACCTCGCACTGCTGGAACAATTCAGCAGCAGCGCGGTCATTCTCGGGGTAGTCACTATCGCCAGCAGCAGGGTCGAAACCCGCGATGCGATTAAACAGCGTCTCGAGCTGGCATTGCGGCACATCGATGCGGATCGACTGCTGGCGGCGCCTGATTGCGGTTTGATGATGCTCGGTCGCGAATTGGCGATGGCCAAGCTCGAGCATCTTTGCGAGGCCGCGCAAGCCATTGATCAACGCTAGATTCTGACGTATAAACCATCAGGGCCTGGAAAAGGGGGACAGCATGGCGCTTAATCTCGGTAACAAGAAAATAATCATGATTCACGGCCTGGCGTCGAAGCCGCCGCGCGATGTCACACACGAACTTTGGCAACGGATCCTGATCGAAAACATCCGCGTCAGTCATCGCCAGCTGGCGAAAAGCCTCGACGCCAACCCCGGGGTTTTCGAATCGGCATACTGGGCAGACGCGGTGCCGCATCATATTCCCGACGATACCGCTTACTGCAGGAAACTTGCTATCCAGGTCGACAAGGTGATCGACGAACGGCGTGCAGCCAGGGACCGATTTCACGTCGGCATGGGTGAGAAGGTCGGCAGCTTTTTCAAGGATCGCGGGCTCGACCTGGTAAAATTGCTGGCCGGTGCGTTAACCGTCAAGGATGACGTCATGACCGCTTTCTTGCGCGAAACCGAGCTTTACGACCAGGACCAGTACATCGCCGACCGTATTCGCGCGCCACTGGAGAACGCGTTGCGCCGGGCCTGGGACGAGGGTCGGGAACCGATTATTATCTCCCACAGTATGGGCAGCTTTATCAGCTATGACGTACTGTGGCGCTTTGCCCACCGCAAAACCGAGGGATTCAAAAAGTACAATCGAAAACGCGTCCCGATGTTCGTCACCATGGGATCGCCGCTGGGCGATCCGACCGTCAGACAGTTGCTGTTTGCCAGCCACCACCAGGATCATGGCCGGCGCCAGTTTCCCACCAACATCGAACGCTGGCACAACTATGCCTGCCTTGGCGATGTCGTTTCGCACCACAAGAATTTCCACGACATCTTTTACCAGCCAATGCGTAAATTAAAGCTGTTCCCGGCCGATAAAAAATTCCGCAGCATCGATTACGTCGATTTGCATAACCCGTTCGAAGTGGTTACCCATGCCGGCAACCGCAAACGGGAGAAGCGCAATCCGCACAAATCCTACGGCTACCTGGCGCAACCTCGACTGGGCAGCTGGATCGCGGATTACCTGCTCGACAGGCTACTCTAGAGAAAAAACCCCGGCTGGCCAACAACCTGCCTAGGCGCCGTTATTGAATTTGCAGATACGGTTGCGCCCGTTTTGTTTCGCCTGGTAGAGCGCGATATCGGCCTGCTCGACCAGCAGCGTGCAGCTTTTCTCATAGACCGGCTGCATTGTCGCCACCCCGATACTGACGGTAACGAAAGGCTCCACCGACGAGGTCACGTGCGGAATCTTCGCATCCAGGATCGCGCCGTGGCATTCCTCGGCCACCTTCATCGCGCCCTCCATATCCGCCTCTGGCAATAGCACGACGAACTCTTCCCCACCGTAACGTGCGATCAGGTCGCCCGAGCGCTGCATACAGTCACTCAAAATCCGGGCTACCTCGACCAGGCATTCGTCGCCGCGCAAATGTCCGAGGTGGTCGTTGTACTCCTTGAACTTGTCGACATCGATCATCAACAGGGCCAGGCTGTGCCCTCCGCGGGCCCCGCGCCCCCACTCCGACAACAGGCGTAAATCGAACTCACGCCGATTGCAAACCGATGTCAGCGCATCGACACGCGCGATATTGTTGAGCTGCTGCTGCGAACGCCGTGCCTGCAAATGCATATTGAGGCGCGCCCGCAGTACCCTGGGATGAAACGGCCTGGCGATAAAATCGGCCGCACCCGCTTCAAAGGCAGCGACCTCGGCTTCGGTAGTCTTGTCGTCGGAAACGAAAATTACCGGCACCGCCGTCTCGATGTCGGAATCGGTCGAATTGCGCCACCAGTCAGTGCTATCGATACCGCCCAGCAACGCGGTATCGACGATAACCAGGTCCGGCATGCCGAGATTCACCGCCGAAGCCACCAGGCTGGAAAAATCCTGCGCAATTTCGACCTGTGCATCCTGCATTTGCCCAACAATCATTTGCAGGCTCGGTACGTCCTTATCCAGCACCAGTATCCGCTGCCTGTCCTGCAGCTCGTCAACGCTCGTCATGGTGCCATCTGAAACCATCGAGCCGGTTTGTAGAAACGAGTCGAGTTCGGGTTGCAGCGGAAACCCGATCACGGTCTCGCCGGAACCGTTGATCAAGATTGGAATATTGCGCTCGAATTCAGGATTGCTGTCCCATTCGTTCTGCCAGGTGACCAGTTCATCGTCATGCAGGTCATCCGGCCGCGGAGGCTCGATATCCAGTTCCTGCAGCAGCCCGTTCAGCACACCGGGCCGGGAAATGTCTTGCCCGTCGATCCATAGCGCACGGTAAACCTGTCGCCGCAGCAGCCCTGCCTTGACGGAATCGTTATCGTTAACGGCATTTACCAGCGCCGCGGCGGCGGCAGTGTTCGGGCGAAACAAGGGCACGTTGACAGGAAGCGACGGCGCGCGGCGACGCAGCTCGGCTACCTCGCTGGTAAGCTCCCTGAGTATTTCAAAACCATTGTCGCTGCTGCTACTGGTCGGCGCGTGCTGGACCGCGCGAAACTCAACCCGCTGATCCAGGTTCATCGCGTGCAGACTTTCGTTTAGTGCGTAACAGAAAGGGCAGTTAAAATCGGCGTAAACGATGAAATTCGCTGCACCGTTTTCGTCGAGCTGCTCCCCTGTTTGTGATGCATTGCCCATGCCCAGGGTTCCTGGTTTCTTATTTATTATGGTTATTCACGATAAAATCGCATCTCTCCGCGCTCGATTATATGACATCGAGCGCCGCATTCGAAGTGTTCATTGTCCAGTGCGGTAATCACGGCGCTGGTGCTCGACATCAATCTGCAAATCGAGGCTGATAATTCGCGAGACTGACCCCACGAACCGACTCACTCGTTACCTATCGTATAATCCAGCCGCGTGTTAAGGTTTGTTGCGGTGAAACCCGCGGGATCATCGACACCATGAATCTCAGGCAACTTATTGTATCGATCGCAATAATCATGTTGTCCACGCTCGCGCTCTACCTGCTTATCGCCTACAACCTGCTTCAGGATCCTGACCCCGAAGCGCTGCAGACCGAATCCGGTGCTGCCTCGAATACTTCCCGCATTGCTCCGAACGAATCCGGTAGCATAGCGCCGGCAATACCGGGCGTCGCATCGCAAACGACTGCCAGGCAGAGTGAGCAACGTGGCGGTCGCAAGATGCTGGAGATTTTTGGACGCGTTTTCGATAACGACGGGCAACCCATCGAAAACGTGTTGGTCGCGGAAGAACGTTACTTTTCCAGCACCCGCAGTGAATCCGATGGTAGCTACCGGCTAATGCTCGAGCTGCCGCGGCATCGCTATCCCACGCTGCATTTTTTACGCCGCGGTTATGACGGGCAACGCTTCAGACTGGATCAAAAGGAACTGCAGCAGGCCCCGATCTACGAACTCGATGTCAATCTTGACGACGCGCTCGAATCGGTCAACCTGCAAGGCTGGGTTGGTAACGAAAACGGTATAGGACTGGAGGGCGCCCGTATCGAACTAAGTGCGAGTTATACGCGTAACCGGGACAGTTTTTATCTGACCGATTTTTCCGACGTTAACGGCAATTTCGAGTTCGAGGGCGTACGCTCGGGCGAGACCTATAGATTTTCTGTTAGCCTGGCGCCGGAATACCCCTACTACGAGGATCTCGATTTCAGGGTCACGCAGAACCCGGCGCAAATCAATATCGTGCTGGATAAACTCAGCTTCGTCGATATCGACGGCATGATTCTGGATCGCAGTTCGACGCCGGTCCCGAATTACGAAATGTTCATCAGCAATCTCACAACCGGCACTCATAGCCGCAAAATCGTCAGTGATACCTCCGGGTTCTTCACACTCCGCAATTTTCCGCTGGGTGAAATCAGCCTGACTACGCGCGGTGCCGAGTTCTTCACAATTTCTGGCCTGGAGATAACCGATGACCAGTATCAAAACCTGAAACTGATCGTCGATCGCGGCAACCACTACCTGTCAGGCTGGATTAGCGACCCGAGCGGCATCGCGGTGAATAACGCGATGGTTACCCTGGATCGCAAATTTCGCCAGGGAGAAATCGAACACAGCAGTTATCGATCGCAACGCACCGACCTTAACGGCGGCTTCGCGTTCGGCAATCTCGGCGACGGCGAATACCACGTTACCGTCTATGCGCAGGGATACCAAAAACAGGAATTCGATTACCGCTTCAACGGTCAGTCAGGGGAAGTTTTCGTCGCCATGAAACGCAACTAGCCTGCCCTCGAAATCGGTAGTTTCCAGGGTGATCGATCTACCGTAGTGATGCGTATAAATGGTTAATTATTGTCATCAACACTTAACACCTGCGGCCAACGCGATTAAACCGCCGCGGCCAGGACTTCCATCGTGACCGTTTCACGCCATTACCATTTCGAATTCGACCACCCGGTAGCAAAGCTCTGGAACGTGGTATCCGATACCCCGCGCTGGGGTGAAGCCTCCGGATTCCCCCGCTACCAGGCCAGCGAATCGCTGCAACCCGACGGTCGCGTGCGGGTCTTCGGCAAGCTTGAAATTGCCGGCCTGACGCTCGCCTGGGAAGAGCCACCGGTCAACTGGATCGCCGAGCGGTGGTTCGAACAACAGCGAATCTTTTCCCGCGGACCGATCAACAGCATGACTACCCGCGCCACGCTGGAGGATAAAAACGACCGCAGCGGCCTGGACCTGGAGCTTAGCTTCGATACCCGCAACCTGATCGGGTCCCTGATCGCTCGCCGCCTGGTGGCGGCATTCGAAGACAAGGTTCGGGCACTGCTGGAAACCGCGGATCTGTTGATCAAGGCGGAACAGCCGGATCTGTTCGAATCGCACTACCGGCCATCACCGGAAGCGCAGGCGCGGGCGGAAAGGGTCACGGAGACGATCGCGGCATCTCCTTATGACCACGGCCTGGCGACCAGGCTGGTGGAATACATCAACCAGGCCCAGGACGTGGACCTGTGGGCGATGCGGCCGATTGCGATGGCGCGGCGCTGGCAGGTCGACACCCGGAACACGATAGAATTGTTCCTGCAATCGGTGCGCTCCGGGCTGCTCGAATCGCGTTGGGATGTTCTGTGTCCACGCTGTCGGCTCTCCAGGTCGGCAACAAACAACATCGGCGAATTGCCGCGCGGTGTACACTGCGACGCCTGCAACATCGACTTCGACTCCGATTTTGCCAGCAACGTTGAGCTCAGTTTCAGCCCCAGCCCTTCGATCCGCACGGTCGAGTACGGCTTTTTCTGTCGTTCCGGGCCCGGTGTTACGCCACATATCAAGGGACAGTGCTCGCTGTCTCCGGGAACTAGCCGCTCCCTGCCGCTAACCCTGCACCCGGGCGATTACCGGCTTCGTACGCTGGAAGCCGGGGAGGAACTGGAACTGACCTGGGACGGGGGCGTGTTCCCCCAAATACATGTCGATGACAGCAAGCTGAGCATGTCGGACCATTCGCCGGATAACGAAATTCACCTGGTCAACGACGGCACAACCACTCGCACCATCGTTATCGAAGAACAGAGCTGGCTGCGAGACGTGCTCACGGCCGAACGCGCGACCACGATGCAGGCCTTCCGCGACCTGTTTTCGGAGCAGGTTTTACGCCCGGGAGACGAGGTCAGTATTCGCAACATCGCTTTCGTGTTTACCGACCTGGTCGGCTCCTCGAGCCTGTTTTCGCGAATCGGCGACGCCGCGGCCTACCACCTGGTGCGCGAACATTTTGCCGAGCTTGCCGAAATCGTCCGGCGTCGCCAGGGCAATATCGTTAAAACCGTTGGCGATGGCATCCACGCGGCTTTCCTGACCCCTGACGACGCCCTGCGCGCAGCGATCGATATGCAACAGGCAATGCCGGAATTCAATCGACGTCTCGAAACCGACGGCATCGCGATCCGCATCGGGCTGCACTCGGGCAGCAGTATCGCCGTCACCCTGAACGATCGCCTCGACTACTACGGCGAATCGGTGAATCTCACGGCGCGTCTCGAAGGCCAGGGGGACGCCGGCGAGATCGTCATGTCAAAAGCATTTACCGAAGATCCCGTGGTTAATGATATTCTGTCGGATTATGAGCCCCGCAAGCAGCAACTGAATCTGAAGGGCTTCAAAGATCCCGTCGAGATACGCCTGATACGCCCGCGATCTGAGAATGAAAAAAGCAAAGCACCACTGGAAGTTGTACATTATTGAAGCCAGCGATAGCTCGCTCTACACCGGCATTACCACCGATATCGAGCGGCGTTTCGACGAACATGCGCAGGGTCAGAAAGGCGCGAAATATTTCAACGGCCGCCGCCCTGTCGGCGTGGTTTACCGCGAAGACGGCCATTCCCGCAGCAGCGCCAGCCGGCGCGAGGCCGAAATAAAGAAACTATCGCGGCGCCAGAAAAGAGCCCTGATCGCCGAGCAGCGTCAACCTGGACTGGACCATGCGTGACCTGTTATCCAGCGGGCAGGCTGAAGCGCTGCCGCTGAACGATGCCGACCTGCTACTGTGGCGCCAGGTAGATCTTGGCGTTAACTACGATCAATTGATGGCCAAGCTGCTCGACGAGACCGAGTGGCGCCAGGAGCAAATTACCGTTTACGGCAAACCATACCTGCAGCCGCGCCTGAGCGCCTGGCATGGCGACATGGGTTACAGCTACTCCGGCATCAGGCTGCAACCCCTGCCCTGGACGCCCGTTCTGTGGCGCCTGAAACAGCGGGTCGAGACGCTGACCCGCGAGCAGTTCAACAGCGTCCTGCTCAATTACTACCGGGATCATAACGATAGCATGGGCATGCACAGCGACGACGAGCGCGAGCTCGGCGAGCAACCGGCGATTGCCTCGCTCAGCCTCGGCGAAACGCGCGACTTCATTTTGAAACACCGCTGGCGCAAGGACCTGAAATCGGTCAAGCTGCCGCTGGATTCGGGCAGCCTGTTGCTGATGCGCGGCGACACCCAGAAAAACTGGCGCCACGGCATCAACAAGCTCAGGCGCGCCTGTGGTCCGCGCATGAACCTGACCTTCCGCAACATAATCCCGGTAGCCCCCCCAAAATCGCCGCTCCGTGACGACTAGCGTAGCGCGCTGCCAACACGGCCCGGTTAGGGGTATAATTGCGTACCACGTCCCGGAGCATGGCATCGCCGCCGGGACGATTTTCGACAGGCAAGAATCTGGAGCCAGTATGAAGGACAGCGAACTGATCGCACTTGCGAAAGCCTATCTCGAGCTCTCGAACTCGCATCGCGTGGACCTGATCATGCCGATGTTTGCCGCTGGCGCACGCTACTCGTCGACCGCGATGGGCGAGCATCGCGGGCGCGCTACCATTGGCGATATGATGCACGGCTTTTTCAAAAAGTACCCCGATGCGTACTGGCACTCGACAAACTTTCACTGCGCGGACCACCGCGTCACCTTCGATTTCACCCTGACGGCTACCGAGGCCAGCAGCGGTGCACGTCTCGCCAGAAGTGGTGGCGAGCAGATCGACTTCACCGCCGACGGTGCGATCAAGAAATTGACCGTGGACGTCAGATAGTTGCTACGGACGCCATAGATCCTGATTGCTAACGGACGACGCTTCAGTAGGCCTGGTCGACGTAGCCGCTGCCTATCGCCGAAAAAGGCAATTCAAGCTCGAGTTCCGGGACCTGACGCGCGACCCAGGCGGTAAAGGTATTGCTATTGGGTCCCGGGAAAGCCTTGTACTCCTGTTTCCAGGGATAGCTGCGCGCGGCAGCGTCGACCGCCTCGATCAGGGCTTCGGCCTGCTCCCCCCGGTGCGACTTGAGCAAACGGGGTTTGGCACCGTACCAGTAGCGGTCGGGCAGGCCCCGATTGATGCCCATCACGCCTCCGCCATGGTATCCACGCCAGCCGATAACGTCGTAGATCGTGTAGTGGTTTTCATTCTTACGCTTGGCCGCAATCCAGGTATGGACCGCGAACCAGCCGCGCCAGCCCCAGGCATCCGCGCCGTAAACCTGCAGCACCGCCTCGCTGGTGACCGCCGGATCGGGCGCAATACCCGCGGATTCGCGGCTTGCGGTGCGCCAGTCACCGCGCGAGCCGAAGCTGTACAAAGCCAGCGCAATCAGGGTTAACACAATTAGCGGTTTGAGAAAATACATCTGCCTTTCGACACCATGACCCCGAAAAAATTCTATAGTATCGGCGTCTTCATTTAAAGATTGCGCCGATTTAATGCAAGCGGCATCATAGCCCTCTCCCGGGCTCGAAGCATATTTGGCTGCAACCAGGTATAACTGACGACTTTTAATCCGAAATAAAAACTATCAGGCTGGAAAATTTTATGATCTTTAGACCCTATGGCATCGTGCTAATCGCTACGATACTGCTCGGCGGGTGCGCCGCCGATCCCAACAAGCCAATCATCGACCCGGAAGGCGTCGACATGGCCCAGTTTGAAGCAGACCGGGAAAAATGCGAGCAGGTTGCGCTGCAGGTAGAGCAAAAAGCCGGAAGCGGTGCTGTCACCGGCGCCGTGGTATTGGGCTTAATCGGTGCAATTTTCGGTGATAGTGACACCGTTAAAAAAGCGGCTGCCGCCGGTTTCGTTTCGGGTGGTGCCAAAGGGTTGGGAAAAACTGAACTGGAACGATCAAAAGTGGTGAAAAACTGCCTGCGCTCCCGGGGCTACGAGGTGCTCAACTGATCGGCTAGTGACCGTGCCTGGTACCTGGCAGATTCAAATTTTGCGATAACCGACACGGATCGGGCACCGGCACCACGTTCAATATCCGGTTGTTATGGGATAACGTCTATCCCGCCCGAAGGCGCGGCGGGTAATCTTGATCCCGGGTGGCGCTTGCCTGCGCTTGTATTCATTGCGATCCACCAGGCCGATGACACGCTGCACCATCGCCTCGTCAAATCCGACAGCCACGATCTGCTCAAGGCTCTGGTCCAGTTCGACGTATCGCAGGAGTATCGGATCCAGTATCTCGTAGGGAGGCAGACTGTCCGAGTCCGCCTGGTCCGGCGCCAGTTCTGCCGACGGAGCCCGCTGCAACACCCTTTCCGGAATTACTCTCGAGATGCCGTTGCGGTAATTCGCCAGACGATAGACCAGGGTTTTGGGGACATCCCGGATAGGGGCAAAGCCGCCGGCCATGTCGCCATACAGAGTGGTGTAACCGACCGCCATCTCGCTCTTGTTACCGGTCGTAAGCAGGATCTTGCCTTTCTTATTGCTGATGGCCATCAAGATGACGCCCCGGCAGCGGGCCTGTATGTTCTCCTCGGTCACGTCTTGCGGCAGCTCGGCGAATTCCGGTGCCAGCATGTCCAGAAACGATTTATAGGCCGGCTCGATGGGGATCACCCGGTGTTGAACTCCTAAAGCCTGCGCTTCCGCCAGCGCATCCTCGTTGCTCATCTCCGCGGTGTGGCGCGAGGGCATCATTACCGCCTTGACCCGATCGGCCCCCAGCGCATCCACCGCTATGGCCAGGGTCAAAGCCGAATCGATTCCACCCGACAATCCCAGGACCGCGCCCTTGAAACCGTTCTTGTTTACGTAATCGCGCACCCCCAACACCAGGGCCCGGTAGACGCTTTCGTCTTCGCCGGGTTCCGGCACAATCTCCGCCGGCCGCGGCGTGATGCCGTCCTCGATATCTATTTCAACCAACATCAACGTCTCGGCGAAGTACTGGCAACGCTGGGTCAACTCGCCTGCGGTATTTACGACGAACGAGCCGCCATCGAAGACCAGCTCGTCCTGCCCGCCTACCAGGTTCACGTAAACAATGGCCAGGCCATTGTCACGGGCACGTCGCTGCAATAGCTTTAGTCGCTCGGGCGACTTGCCATAGTGGTAGGGTGAAGCGTTGATGTTTACCAATAGACGGGCGCCGGCTGCTGCTGCCTGGGAAGCGGGGATTTCCTCCCAGATATCCTCGCACACGGTTAGCGCAACAGTAACGCCGCTGATTTCGAAAACACAGGGTTCGTGTCCTTGCTCGAAGTAACGCTTCTCATCGAACACGCTGTAGTTGGGCAGGAACTGCTTATGGTACTCGGCAAGCATTTTCCCGTTACGAATGACACCCGCCGCGTTATAGAGCTTGCCCTGCAAGGCGCGCGGATAGCCCAGAACGACATCGATATCTTTCACCACGTCACGGATGCGCGCAAGCTCGCGCTCTACCCGTTGCACCAGTTCGGGACGCAGCAACAGATCTTCCGGCGGGTAACCCGTCAGGGTCAGCTCCGGAAAGACGACGGCATCGGCCCGTTGTTCGTCGCGGGCGCGACAGGCAGCTTCGATAACCCGAGTCGCGTTACCGAAGACATCGCCGATCAACAGGTTGATCTGGGCCAGGGAAATTCGAAGAGTCAAGATGCTGATTCCGGGGACGGCTGTAAAATCACGTTATTCTGGGCCAACAAAAGCCAATAGGCAAAAAACTAGCAAGCGCAGGAATTATCCCTCGCAGTACTCGAAACTCGGCTCCCGGCCGAGGCCGTTCCGAGAAACTCGAAAATCGACTATCGGGGCCCATGCCAAAGAAAGCCGGCTACAGATAATATGCATTAGCAATGAGAAACGGCTGTCGCTATTTCAATGCTGATTTGTCGCCTCGACTACACGCGCTCCATCAGCCATCTCGTTACCTTGATTGCCAGCCAACGCGGCGCAAACGCCGCCATAAATGCCAGAATTTTATTTAGGTAGCCGGGCACTATCACCACCCTGCGCTTCTTGAGCGCATCGTATCCGATCGCTGCGACAGTCCGCGAATCCATTAGCCTTATCGGTTTACCGCTGGCCAGTCTTACGTCACTCATGTTGGCGCGGCCAAAAAAGGCGCTTCGGGTGGGGCCAGGGCAAAGGCAGGTCACATGGACATCAGACCCCTGGAGTTCGTTGGAAAGCGCGAGCGAAAAGCTCAAAATGTACGCCCTTGTCGCAAAATGAACCGAAACCAGGGGGCCCGGCACAAGGCCAGCTATTGAGGCTACGTTGAGAATCATATTTTCCATCTGCCGATCGCGTTGTCGTAAAAACAGTTTCGTCAGTTCGGTTGCCGCGATTACGTGAAGGCGTAACATCTTTACCTCTTCGTCCAGGTCGGTTTCCTCGAACTTCCCATGAACGTTAAACCCCGCATTATTAACCAGTACGCTCAGAACGACCCCCTCCTGCTTTATGATTTCAAATACTTGTGCAGGCGCTTCGGGATCAGCCAGATCCCTGGGTATGATTTTAACTTCGATCGAATAACGTGCTTCGAGCTCGCTTTTCACTTCCTTGAGCCGGGCCTCGTTTCGCGCGACGATGACCAGATTTATACCGTCCCGGGCAAGCGCATGGGCAAACCCTTTCCCGATTCCACTCGTACCTCCGGTTACAAGTGCGAACCGGGTTTTGGAAGAGGAAGTCATGATTGGGCCTGAAAACCTGGCATCTCTCTAGTAATCGAATGGGACATATTCAGGATAGCGTGCTTCGAGCTCAAGGTTACAACCGGTGTTCAGTTCACGTGGAGATCAATTTTACGGCAAGCACACGCGCGCGTTCAGCTGTCTTCGGCGGCAGGCGCTTGTGTTTCTCGGTGTTGGCGAGCCCGGTGAACAAGGTGCCTACCGGCTCCGCGCCAATGGTTTTGGCGCTCATACCGAGCTGCTTGCTGGTGCGGAACAACCAGCGTCCGAACCACGAAGGGGCCGCACTCGAAGAAATCAGCAAGGCTTTTTTCTTCGCCACATTGGCTTTTCGAAATTTCGGGTAGGGCTGGTCCCATGGCCAGTAAGCATAAGCTATCAGGCGTTCCATGAAACGTTTGTAGATCGCGGTCGCCGAACCGAAATTGGTCGGCGAGGCAAGGATGTAGGCCTGCGCCGCCTCGATTTTTTCGATCAGCGCATGCATGCCGTCATCGAGCACGCATTTGCCCGGACTGCTGCCTGGCTGCAGGGTGCACTCGCGGCAGTTGAGGCAAAACTCGATCGGATAATCGCGCAGGTTTATGATTTCGGTCTCCGCGCCGTTGTCGTGTAACGCCGCGACCGCGACCTCGACCGCCTGGTCGGTGATGCCGTCGTCACGGTAAGAACCGTTGATCACCAGTACATTCGAACTATTCGCCATGATCCCCTCCGTCTATCGAAACTACGCCTGGATCCTGTCGTCGATATTGATACATATCAAACTCGCTCTAAATCCCCGTGAAATGGGGCGCCGTGTCGCTTAGAATTCGTTGCAGAACAAAGGGATGATTGATTGCCGATAACTCTTGAAAAACTGATCGAACGCCACGCGCGTTATCGAGGCGACCAGCTGGCGGTCGTGTTTGGCGACCAGCGCCTGACCTGGGCGCAATTCAATGCGTCGGTCAATCAACTGGCGAACGCAATGCAGGCCCGCGGCATCGGCAAGGATGACAAGGTCTCGACCGCATTGCCCAACAGCATGGAATTGCTGTTGGTTTACTGGGCGACGGTTTCGATCGGGGCGGTGCTGGTGCCGCTCAGC
>CAMYON010000032.1 GCA_947260025.1 uncultured Gammaproteobacteria bacterium | reverse complement strand
CCCGACGTGGCGCTGCTGGATGCGCGCATGAACGGTAACGATCAGGCCGGTTTCAAGGTTTCCAGCGCGCTGCGCAAGAAATGGCCGAACCTGCCCATTATCTACCTGTCGGAACACAGCGGCACCGAAATCGAGCGCGATGCGCTGCAACAATTCGCCGCTACCGATTTCATCGCCAAGCATCAACATAACGTCGAACAGGTATTGTGCTGGCGCATCAAGGCGGTGTTGCGGCAGGTGTCGATCGATTCCGACCTCTCCGCCACCGGCGACGTGGTTAATAGTGGCGAGCTCACGATCGACCTGAATACCTGGAACGTCTACTGGAAAGGACAGCGGTTGATGAATCCGAGCAACACCCGGCGGCCGCTGGCGCCGACCCCGCGCAAGCTGCTGCGTGAACTGGTACAGTCTTCGCCGCGCCCGCTAACCGCGGGACAGATTGCCGAACGGCTCGATCTCGACCCGGAGAAATTTTCCTACGCCAGTTATCGTCAGCACATCAAGACCCTGCGTCGCGCCTTCGACGCGGTCGAGGGCGGGGAGGGTCGCTTCACCGAATTGTGCGGCCAGGGTGAGGGTATCGTCACCTTCGGCGACGAAGGCGCTTACCTGTGGAGCCCACCCGACGGCAAATCGAAATGAAGCCCGCACGCGTTTCCTATCCCTGGCTCAGCACCCTGGGCGCAATAACTTTCGTCACCTGGCAGTTAGCGCTGATCAACGCCGCGTTACTGCCTCTAGAGCAGCTGCCTGCCCCGTTACCGGGTAACGAGCATATACTGGCAGCGGCCGCGTTACTGCTACTGCTGGTGATTTTCGATATCTGGCGTTTCGTCAGGACGAGCCGGCGCTGTCGCGATCAATTGCGGCAGTACCAGGCCCAGATCAGCGAGCTGTTCGATAGCAAACGCGAACTGGGGACTCGCGCGCGCACCTATTCCGACCACGCTGACAAGTTGAAAATGTTTATCAGCGAGCGCCTGCTGGAAACCATCGAGTACGATGAAAAGTTTCTGCATTTCAAGAACATTGCCTCTGAAGTCCGCCATAACGGTGTGATCAGTTACGACAAGGCGCAAACCGCTCTCAGAAGCGCGCTGCAGATCTGCGATGCCAGCGACCAGCAGCAGTACCGTGAAGCGGCTGACGGACTGCTCTACCTGTGGGATTTGCTGGACCTGTCGACCACCGATAATATTGCGCTGCACGTCGCCAACCAGATTTACGATTGCGAAGAGCATTACTTCCAGGCGCAGCTCAACGAAGATATCGAACCGGCGCCATTCGAACCGACTTTTATGATGAGTCACGCGCTGCGGCGCGCGCTGTTGCCGATCACCGAGAATCCCGATGCGCTCGGTCTCAACCAGGAATGGCCTCGCCGCGGTAGCTATGCCGACGATAAGTTCAGTATTCAGCTGCGCACCGACAGTGAAATGCTCGGCAACGAAAATCATATGGTGCTGCTGATCGAGAACCTGATCAACAACGCGCTGTTTTACTCGCAGCAAAAACAGCACCGCAACCGTTATAGCCGGGTCGCGGTTACCCTGGCGCAGCGCGCGGGCGACGTCGAATTCAGGGTTTACAACCGGGGACCGCGCATCAAGGAAGACGAAAAAGACAAAATCTACCAGCTCGGGTTTTCGTCGCGGCGGATTCGCGAACACCACGGCAAGGGACTGGGACTCTACTTTGTCAACGAAATCACCAAGGGTTTCGAGGGATCGATAGGGTTCGAAAATATCGATAATCGCGAAGGGCGATTTGCGCTCAGCGTCAGGCTCGCTAACGGCGAGGTGTGCCAGCACGAATTCGATATCGTCATCGCCAACGGGCGGCCGATGTGCCGGGTCGGGGATGGGGAAGACTCGACAGTCAAACGACAGGAATGGTCTTACGAGGCTCCGATTACCAGCATCGAGGCCAGCCCGCAGTCGAGCAGAAAGCCGCAGCTGGTTTCGGGCCTGGTGCCGGCTGAGGATAGCGTCCATCTGGATGTCGCCGATCCGCAGTTGGCACGCTGGGTGCTCGAAGTCAGGAACCGAAAACGTTCTGCGAAATTGCTGTTCTCGCCGCTGGACGTGCGCGGCGTCGAGTTTGTCGCAAGCTTCGCGACCGCCAAATCCAGACTGGATAATCAGGATTAAGGCCACCATAATTGGCCGCATGAACGAAGCCATCTACTGGTCAGCCAGCCGTATCGCACGCGAGATTCGCAACGCCAGGCTCGGCTGCCGACAAATCGTCGAAACCTGTCTCGAGCGCATCGAACAGGTCAATCCCCAGGTCAACGCGGTAGTGCAATTGGCCAGCGAGCGCGCGCTGCAGGAGGCCGACGCGCTCGACCGCATGGCCGCCCACGAGCAATTCAGGGGGCCGCTGCACGGGGTGCCGATGACGATCAAGGATTCGCTCGATACCGAAGGAATAGTAACAACCGGGGGCACCCTCGGGCGCAGGGACTACCTGCCCGAGCAGGACGCACCGGTGGTGGCGCGCCTGCGCGCCGCCGGCGCCGTGCTGCTCGGCAAAACCAACACTCCGGAACTGACTTTCAGCGGCGAGACCAATAACCTGATTTACGGCCGCACCAACAATCCCTATGACCTGCAACGCAGCCCCGGCGGCAGTAGCGGTGGTTCTGCCACGATCGTGGCCTGCGGCGGTGCCGCGCTCGATCTCGGGTCTGACACCGGTGGCAGTATTCGCGAACCCGCGCATCTCTGCGGCATCGCCGGAATCAAGCCGACCTCGGGCCGCACTCCGCGTAGTGGGCATATCGTGCCCTGGGGTGGTGGCGCACTGGACTCGTTGACCCAGATCGGGCCAATGGCGCGTTACGTGGAAGATCTGAGCCTGACACTACCGTTGATCTGCGGCCCGGACGGTCGAGACCCGGCGGTGGTACCGGTGCCGATGGGCGATCCGCAGACGATCGACACTTCACGGCTGCGGATCGCCTGGTTTGCCGATAACGGCATCGTCAGCCCGGCGGACGATATCCAGCGCGTCGTTATGGCCACCGCGAAAGCGCTGCGGGCGAAAGGTTTTGATCTCGAGCAGAAGTTGCTGCCGCAGACGCGCGAGTTGGTGAATCTCACCACCGAGTTTCGCGAAGCTACCAACGCCGGTTTTATTATGCGTTTGCTGCAGCGTTACGGCACCGAGCAGCCCGGGGAAGAGCTGCGCGGCTACCTGACCGAGCAGGGGATTGCCAATGCCAATCACCTCGATCCCGCGCTACTCGAAGCGATCGACGACGCTCGCAGCCGGGCGCTTGGCTTTTTTGCGGATTACGACGCCATTCTGTGCCCGGCTTCTTTTGCCATCGCGCGGCCGCACCAGGCATCGCATAACGATAGTTTCGACGACTGGGGCTATATGCAAATTCACAATCTGCTCGGTTGGCCGGGTGTATCGGTGCGTGCCGGCACCAGTGCCGAAGAATTACCGGTGGGTGTGCAGGTGGTTGCCGCTCCATGGCGCGAAGACGTCGCGCTGGCGCTGGCGCAACAGATAGAAACTCTTATGGGTGGTTTTCAGCCGCCGCCGCTATAGTCAGCGGATTACGGTCGGCAGACTAGAGAACCGCGCGCCACCGCTGTTGGCAGCGCCCGGGGTTTTGCGTTCGTCGATCAGGCTCGATATGCGCAGAAACCTGAAATCCAGGTTTGCCGTGCCCAGGTTTTCCCGCAGTACCTCGAGCGTATTCGGATAGGGGTGCCCGATGGCGATTGCGGAACCGCGTTCGCGCGCCTGGGTCAACCAGATATTGTACTGCAGCCGTATCGATTCCGGGTTGGTTTCATTGTCGAGGAAAATGTCGCGTGTCGCCGATTCCAGGCCCGCAACCAGCGCCTGGGCGTGAGCAACGCTGCGCGGCGAGGTGCGACTGTCGAGGAAATAGAGGCTCCGATTGTAACTGCGGATGCTGTCCATTACCGGACGCATGAAGAAATCGTACTCGGTCAAGTGACTGCCCATGTGATTATTGACGCCGCGGATGAACGGGATTTCCGCCAGCAGCGAATGCACGTTCGACAATAGTTGGTCTTCGTCCATCGCCTCGTTGAGCGCGTTGGGTTCGTGTGCCGCCCTGGAGCTGATCGACTGCATCGGTAAATGCAGGATGACTTCCTTGTTCTTCTGGTGAGCATGCTGTGCCAGGCGGCGGCTGTAGACCGCGCCCGGCAGAATTGCGTAGGTGTGATCGCCCTCGAGTTCGATCGCGGCCATGCCGTTTTTCAGTGAGTACCCGAGATCGTCGATGACCAGCGATAGCACCGGCCGCTGATCAGCCGCGGCGCCGCTGGCGGCGAACGCGAACAAGATCAGCCAGAAGCGTGACATCGAGTCGGGTGGTTAGCCGTTGTTGATTTCGGTGAGGATGGTCAAACCCTTGAGCAGGTTGAGCGCCTCGTAAAGCTGGAAATCGGATTGCGCCAGCGCCTCGCTATCGTCCTTGTCTTCGCCGTCGGCGCTATCGGTTTCACCATTAGGATTACTCAGTCGTCCCTCGAGATCGCTCTCGGAATAGGTTTCGCTGGACTTTTCATCCTTTTCAGAGATGCGCAGCGTGGACAGCTTGATATCCGGTTCGATGCCCTTGGCCTGGATAGAACGTCCGTTTGGCGTGAAGTAGCGCGCGGTGGTCAGTTTGACGGCCGAACCGTTACGTAATTCCTGGATCGTCTGCACCGAACCCTTGCCAAACGATTTGGTACCCAGGATGATGCCGCGTTTGTGATCCTGCACCGCACCGGCGACGATTTCCGAGGCAGATGCCGAACCGCCATTGATCAGTACCACCAGGGGGGCGCCGTTGAGGCTGTCGCCGGGGGTCGCCAGGTAGCGGTGGCTGGAATCATCAAGCCGTCCCTCGGTATAAACGATCAGGCCATCGTCGATAAACGCGTCGGAGACGCCGACCGCACCATTCAGTACGCCACCCGGGTTATTGCGCAAATCGAGCACCATGCCCTTGAGGCGCGTCTCCTTTTGCAGGTCCGAGATCGCCTTCAGCAAATCGGTAGTGGTGCGCGACTGGAAATTGGTGATACGAACATAACCGTAGCCCGGCTCGAGCATGCGGTTCTTGACGCTTTTGACGCGAATGATTTCGCGCGTGATCTTGATCACCAGCGGTGCGGGTTCTCCCTCGCGCACGATGGTCAGGTCGATATCGGTGTTGGGCTTGCCGCGCATAAGCTTGACCGCTTCGTTCAGGGTCATGCCCTTGACCGACTTTTCATCCAGTTTGATGATTAAATCACTGGCCTGGATACCGGCGCGGGATGCCGGGGTATCGTCGATAGGGGAGATAACCTTGACGAAGCCGTTCTCCATCCCGACTTCGATACCCAGCCCGCCGAACTGGCCGGTAGTGCCGATTTTCAGATCGCTGAATTCGGTGGTATTGAGGAAGGAAGAGTGCGGGTCCAGTCCGCTAAGCATGCCGCGAATTGCGTCTTCGATTAATTTCTTGTCGTCGACGGTTTCGACATAGTCTGATTTAACCTTGGAAAAGACTTCGGTAAAGGCCTGTAAATCCTCGAACGGGATTTGTTTGTCCTCGTCTTTTAATGCGTAAACACTGTGACCTACCGCCAGCGATAGTCCAAGCAATGCTCCACTCAGAAACCAGGTGGAAGTTCGCAGATTTTGTAGCATTCGATTCTCCGATGAAACGTGCTGGCTATTAGCCTGACTGAATATTGTAGACCAGTTTAAGGCCCTATAAATTGGAAACAGTTCAAAAGATTGGTCCGAGAACGCGAAATTCTACGGAAAATTGCGAGATTTTACAGTTTTTGTCAAATCGCCGGGCTAGCCAGAGGTGAAACTATTGCTGGATTTACACCATTTGGTGGGGTTCTGCGGCTTGCCTTTTCTACGGATTTCGAAGTACAGCCCGGAATTTTTCTGCCCGCCGCTGCTGCCGATGCTGCCGATAACCTCGCCCGCTTCTACCCATTCGCCGGCCGTTTTGAACAGCGCCTCATTGTGCCCATAAAGCGAAAGGTAAGAATTACCGTGATCGATGATGATCAGGTTGCCCATGCCCCGCAGCCAGTCGGCGAAGGCGATGCGGCCGTGAAATATCGCGCGCACGTGCTCGCCATCGGGCGCCTCGATCATGACGCCTTGCCAGCGCAGGTTCGACAGCGGTTTGTTGCGTCCAAACAACCGTCGCAGCTTGCCCTTGACCGGCCACGCCAGTTTGCCTTTCAGTTCGGCAAAGGCCTGTTGCGAAATTTCGGTTTCGGGGGCGTCGACAAAGATTTCCTCGATCGATTTGATCAGTTCCTGTAACTGCCTGGCCTCGTCCTCGAGTCGTGACAGGCTGCCCCCCTGTTGTTTCAGTTGCTTGTTCAGCGAAGCGATGATCGACTTGCGCTTACCCCGATCCTGTTTGAGTTCCTTTTTCTGCTGGTTCAGTGCCTGCTGGCTTTGTTCCAGGTCCTTGCGGGCCTGCTGGATCAGCTGTTCGGTCTCGAGAATCTTGTCGATGTTGTGCTGTACGTCGTTAATCAGGTCGACGCGCGCGTTGGAGAAGTACTGGTAGTAGACCAGGCTGCGCTGGAGCGATTGCGGGTCCTGCTGGGAGAACAGCAGCTTCACCTTCTCCTGTCGGCCAAGCGTAAATGCGGCGTAGACCTGCTCGGCCAGGTAGTCGTTTTCCCGGCTCAATTGTTGCTGGTGCTTGAGGCGGGTTTGGCGCAGCCTGGCGAGTTCCGATTTCTTGGCCGCTATCTTTTTGCCTATGCTGCGAATTTCCTGGTTCAGTTTGCCGATCTTGCCTTCGATCGATTTCAGTTGCCTGATGTATTGGGATTTGCTGTCTTCCTTGACATCAATGGACTGCTTAAGTTTATCGATCTTGCGCAGTACCGTTTTAAGCTCTTTTTCCTTTACCGTCTTATCTGCCGCCAGCAGCGGTGACGTGGCTACCAGGCATGCGACGATCGCACTCAGAAATAACTTACGGAGTCGCGTTGTGGACATTGGCTGGGGTTTTATTCATAATCATCGTCTAATATTAACGTTTGGTAATACACTTAAGCAAATGGAAACTGAAACGCCGGGAGTGGTAGACGGCGAACAGCTGCTGGCGCATGCCGCCGATATCGAGATCGCCTCGCGCTCGCTCAAGGCCATGTCCCATCCACTGCGCCTGAAAATTCTGTGTACACTCGGCAGTGGTGAAGCCTGCGTGCAGGGCATCGTCGATAATGTCGGCACCTCGCAAAGTAATATCTCACAACACCTCGCGATTTTGCGCGATAAAGGTATACTGTCGTCCCGCAAGGACGCGAACAAGGTTTATTATCGTGTCGGTGATGAGCGCACCCTGCGTTTGATTGGGATGATGCAGGAAGTGTTCTGTTCCACCGGCTAAAACTCTTTATAAAGACTCCTTTTCTCGATTTATGCTGGCTCAAATTTCTGAATTTGCGGTGAATCACCCGTATCTGGTGATCGCGTTTGTGGTTTTACTGGCGCTGACATTTTTCAACGAAATGAAAATTGCCACGCAGCGCTTTGCCAGCCTGACCCCGGCAGCGGCGGTGCAGTTGATGAATAACGAAGACGTGGTCGTGGTCGACGTGCGTGAACCTTCTGAAACGGTCGGTGGCAAGATCGCCAAGGCAATCCAGATCCCGGTCGGGGCTTTGGCGAAACGCATTGACGAGCTGGAAAAACACAAGAGCAAAACCCTGCTGGTTTATTGCAAGACCGGCGCGCGTTCCGGCGTGGCCTGCAAGGAACTCGGCAAGCAGGGGTTTGAAAAGGTGTTTAGCCTGAACGGCGGCATATTAGCCTGGCAAGACGCACACTTACCTACTAGCAAAAAGTAAAAATCTATGAGTGAAGAACAGGAAACCAGGAAACAGTTTGCGATTCAGAAACTGTACGTTAAAGATGCGTCGTTTGAGTCACCGACATCGCCAGAATCGTTTAGTTTCAGTAACTGGAAACCAAAAATTGATCTTAACCTGACCAATAACCAGCGCCACGTCGAGGGCGACCTGTACGAAGCGGTGCTTTGCGTCACCGCGACCGTGACCCAACAGGACAGCACGGCATTTCTGGTCGAGGTCCACCAGGCGGGGCTGGTAACGATTACAGGTTTCGACGACGAAGAGAAAAAATACCTGCTGGGCAGCCAGTGCATGTCGGTTCTGTTCCCCTACCTGCGGGAAGTTGTCTCCGACCTGTCGACGCGCGGCGGATTCCCTCCCCTTATTCTGTCACCGGTTAATTTTGATGCCCTGTATCATCAGCATATGCAGCAGCAACAAGCTGAAGCTGAACAGGAAACGACCGGGGTCGAACATTAGGCGCAGCAGTGGCTGAAACCGTTGCGGTGCTTGGCGCAGGTTCCTGGGGAACCGCGCTGGCGATTCAGCTGGCCCGTAATGACCTGCAGGTCAAGCTCTGGGGTCACGAAGTAGACCATATCGAAAGACTGCGGGAGCTGCGCGAAAACACCGATTATCTCCCCGGTTTCATGCTGGCCGACAATATCGAAGCGGTGGCCGACCTGGAAGCCGCGGTTAACGATGCGTCTTTCCTGCTAGTCGCGATTCCGAGCAAGGGTTTCAGAAGTTTGCTGCAACGACTCGAGCCGATAATCGATGCGGACAGAATTCTGTTCTGGGCCAGCAAGGGCTTCGAAATTGACACTGGCAAGTTGCTTCACGAAGTCCTGATCGAGGAATTGCCGTTGCGACATTATGGCGTGGTATCGGGTCCAACCTTTGCCACCGAGGTCGCACGCGGCACGCCGGCTGCCATCGCCTGCGCCGGTAACGACCCGCAATCAACCGCGACCTTCGCGGCTTTGCTGCGCGGTCATCATTTTCGAGTCTATACCAGTGAAGATATCGTTGGCGTCGAGCTCGGCGGGGCGCTCAAGAACGTGCTGGCGATAGCGGTCGGAATATCTGACGGGCTCGGGTTCGGCGCTAATTCCCGCGCCGCGCTGATGACGCGCGGGCTTTCCGAGATCATGCATCTCGGGACCAGCCTGGGCGCCGAGCGCGAGACCTTGATGGGGCTTGCCGGGCTTGGCGATATCATATTGACCTGTACCGACGATCAAAGTCGCAACCGCCGTTTCGGGCTCGCAATCGGCAAAGGCAAAAGTATCTCGCAAGCCGAAATCGAGGTCGGACAAACCGTCGAAGGCCTGCGCGCCGCCAAGGCTATCTACCACAAGTCGAAAAATCTCGGGCTCGAGCTGCCGATCATGAACGAGGTTTATCACGTGCTGTACGACGACAAGAACCCTCAGGATGCCGTGCGTGATCTCGAAAGCCGACCCCAGGGCCACGAGTAAAGCCGTTATCAACAAAATCCCTGTTGGCGCCAGGCTTCGTAGACGACAATAGCGACCGCGTTCGACAGGTTCAGGCTGCGCGAAGCGCTCGCCATCGGAATGCGTAGTTTGTGGTCACCATCCAGTGAATCCAGGATTTCGGCGGGCAGGCCACGGCTCTCCGGACCAAACATCAGCGCGTCTCCCGGGCTGAAAACTGCGTGGCTGTAGGTTTTACTGGCTTTCGTCGTGAAAGCGTACAAGTTATTGAATTCGCTGTTTTTTATAAAGTCTTCCAGGCTGCTGTAGCGGCTTGTTTCAGCCCATTCGCGGTAGTCCAGCCCGGCCCGTCGTAACTGTTTGTCCTCGAGCTCGAATCCCAACGGCTCGATCAAATGCAGTCGGCAACCGGTGTTTGCCGCGAGCCGCATGATATTGCCGGTATTGGGCGGGATCTCGGGTTCGAAAAGGACAATGTTCATCATATTGAAATTAATTTTAGCTAATAACTTGAATAAACCCGATCTTGGGTTAATATTTTTAATAACGACAATAAGTTATATCGATTATCTTAAGCAATATCTAGGATAAAAATCGCATACCCAAGGAGATTTTTTACTTTTCGCGTCGAGACGCGGAAGGTTTCTGGTTGCGAGCGAGTCGGTGATAACCGGTCTGGCCCGTAACTTGCATGAGACTGTGCAGGATTGCATCGGTCAATTGAAACGCTCGGAGTAAAAAACGTGGGTTTGTTTTCGGCAGCTCAACAAAAAGATTCTCAGATCGGGGTAGATTTCCTGCCTCATGGCGTTGCTGTCGCCCAGGTGCAAACCGGCAAGAATAATCCTGGGCGCATCCTGCGCAGCGAGTTTGTCGCGGTCGACGGTCAGGAGGCCCAGGTCGAGGCGTTGAAGGATTGGGTGCAGCGCAACAGTTTACATAAAACTCCCTGCGTCTGCCTGGTTGCAAATGACGATTGCGATGTTTACCAGGTGGAGAAGCCTGAAGTAGATGACGCCGAAATGAGCCAGGCGCTTAGCTGGAAGATCAAAGATTTGATCAACTATGACGTGAGTCATGCGGTTGTCGATAGTTACCCGATGCCGGAGTCGAACCGGAAAAACGAGACGCAGGTCGGGGTGGTCGCCGCGCGCGAGGCGGTTGTCAGGAATTACGTCGACAGCATCAAGGCGACCTCGATGTCGCTCAGCGCGCTGGATATTCATGAACTGGTGCGCACCAACCTGCAGGTAGTGCAGCAAAGTACCGAGCAAAGCCTGGCCCTGCTGTCGCTGACCCCGGAGAGCGGTTTGCTCAGCATTTACTCCGACACCGATTTGTACGTTTCACGCGAGTTCATGATCGGCATCGATCAGCTTAGCCTGGCCACCAGCGAAGACGAGAGCGTGTTCGATGCACTGTTGCTCGAACTGCAGCGCTCGCTGGATTACTTCGAGAGTTACTACGGTATGGGCAGCGTAACCAATCTGCGGATATTTCCCCAGCTGAAGGCTACCGAGAAGATGGCGATGTACCTGCAGAACCTTACAAACTTCGATATCGAGTTCATTAGTCTCGGCGGCGACGAGGATGATCCCGAGCTCGATCAGCACTGTTTTCACGCCTACTGTGCTGCCCTGCGGGGGGTGAGCCTGTGATCGTTCAGCAGATCAATCTGTATCAGGATCGGTTCCGTGAAAAGCGGTTATGGCTTTCGGCGGCACAGGTCGCCGCGGCCATGCTGGTATTGATCGGCGCGATTTCGATCTGGAGTTTCCTGCTGGATTCCGAGTTACAGCAGGCGCAGCAGCGTAACCTGGCGATCAAGGCAGATCGCGATAGTATGACCGCGGAACTTGCCGCCGCCAACACCGAGTTGGCCAGGCTGCTCCAGGACAGCCGGCTCGATGACGAAATTGAAAACACGGCGCGTCAAATTTCGGCCCGCAAGAAAGTACTGAATTTCGTCGATGCCAATCGGTTTGGCTCGGGCGAAGGCTTCTCTGCTTACCTGGTGGCACTGTCCAACCTGCACGTCGACAACATCTGGCTCAACCAGATCCGGCTCGCCGAAAATTTCGTCCAGCTCAAAGGTAGTTCGCTAAGCGCCGAACAGGTGCCGGGGTATTTCGATCGTTTCAGCGACGAGGAAATTTTCCAGGGCAACCGGTTCGATCAGTTCGAGCTGAGCCGTGACGATAAAAGCGAATGGAAGGTGGATTTTGAAATCGCCACCCGCGTGACGCTGGATGAATGAGCAGCTGAAACAATACGGTGAACGCTTTGACGCGCTAACCATGCGCGAGCGCGGCATCATCGCGTTCTCGGTTATTACCGTGATCGGTTTCCTGTGGTGGAGCTACTACGCTGAGCCGATGATGGAAAGAATCGATAACTTGCAGGGCGAGAACCAGCGAATCGGCGGGGAAATCGAGAATACGCGCGTGGTAGTCAACGGCATCCGGCAACGTATCGCGGCCGGTGTTCACCAGGAAAAAGAAGGTCAGCTGGCAAGGCTGATCGAAGATTTGTCCGCGGTCGAGGAACAGCTCCGGGTAACCACTATCGAACTGGTCGATCCGGAAAAAATGTTTCAACTGATGAACCAGTTGGTATACCAGGATTCGAAGCTGCAGTTGCTGAGTTTAAAACGACGCGAGGTTAGGGCCGCGCTTCCCCCGGTGGATCCGGAGCAGCCGGACGAAGAGCCCGGAATATATCGCCACGTGCTCGAGCTTCGGTTCGCCGGCAAGTACCTCGACATTCTCAGGTACATGCAGTCGATGGAAGCGCTGGACTGGAAGCTGCTGTGGGACGAGATCGAAATTGCCAGTGACGAACATCCGCGGGTCGTCGTCAAGGTGGTCATGTCGACGCTTTCGACACGCAAGGAATGGGTGGGGATCTAGATGCGTAGAATGATTAGCCTGTACCTGTTTGTAGTGGTGTTGTTGACGCTCGGAGTCATTGGCGTCGGCAGAATCGCCTCGGCCCAGGAGCTGCGCGACCCGATGCAGCCACCGCCGTTCGCGTTGCAGAAATTTCGCCAGGCCAGGTTGGCGCAGGCGCCAAAACCCGATAAGCCGCAGGCAACCCAATCCAGGCGGAAGCCGTTGCAGCTTACCTCGATCCTGTTCTCGAATGAACGCAAGGTCGCCATTATCGATGACCAGGCCCTGAGTCTTGGCGATAGCATTAACGGTGCCCGGCTGGTTGGGCTCACGCGTGAGTCCGCGCGCCTGGTGCGCAAGGGCAAGGTAATTAATTTAAGTCTGGGTAACGACCTGACAACAATCCGAAAAAAGGCGGTCGAGAGTGACCTATGAATAAACAACGTTTAACGATACTGGCCCTGGTTTTGCTACTGGCTGCCTGCGCCTCGCGGCAATCAGTCGAAACCGCAAACCAGACTCGACAGGGCATCGACACCGCGCTCAGCGAGGCGGCCACCGTGCAGATCCCGGAAGTGGAAGCGCCGCCGGTTGAAATTCTCGATGAACTGTTGCCAGCCAGCGGCATCAGCATACCCGGCCTGGAGCAGGACCTGAAACAGGAAGCCGCGTTCGATATCTCGGTGTCGAATGCGCCCGCACGACTGTTCTTTATGGGCCTGGTCAAGGACACCAATATCAACATGGTGGTGCATCCCAGCGTCGAGGGCGAGATTTCACTCGATCTGAAAAACGTGACGGTTAGCGAAGTCATGCAGTTGACGCGCGAAGTGTATGGTTATGAATTCAAGGAAAACGGTGGCGGTTACGTGGTGTTACCGGCACGCATTCAGTCGAAGGTCTTTCCGGTCAATTATCTCAATGTCAGCCGTAGCGGCGAATCGCTGATGACCGTTAGCTCGGGACAGATCGAAAACTCGGACAGTAACGGTAGTGGCGATAATGGTAATTCGTCGAATTCAAATTCGCTTAAGTCGAGCAGCATCAACACCCGTAGCCAGGCCGATTTCTGGACCGGGCTGCGGGCTACCCTGGTATCGATTATCGGCGATGGCGAGGGTCGTTCGGTGGTGGTCGACCGGCATTCAGGCCTGGTTATCGTGCGCGCGATGCCGGGCGAGTTGCGTGACGTCGAGACTTACCTCGACAGCGCCCAGGATAACCTGCAGCGACAGGTCATTCTCGAAGCCAAGATTATCGAGGTCGACCTCAACGACAGCTTCCAGTCGGGAGTCGACTGGGCAGCCATATCGGATAGTCGCGATCTGGCAGTAGGTAATTCAGGTGTGGTCAGAGGCGTTGGCCGGGTACTCGCCGACGAGGCTGGTTCGCCCCTGCTCGACGCGGCAGGCAACGCCGTGATTTCTTCGGGCGTGGATCTCGGCAATATTCCCTATGCCAACCTGTTTGCCGTTGGCAGTTCGTCGAGTACGTTTGCTTCCTTGATTACACTGCTAAGCACCCAGGGTAACGTGCACGTGCTTTCCAGCCCGAGGGTTTCTACGGTCAACAATCAAAAAGCGGTCATCAAGGTGGGCTCGGATGAGTTTTTCGTCACCGAGATCTCCTCTGACAGCACCACGACAGCCAGCGGTACGACTTCCAACCCGGAACTGACACTGACCCCGTTTTTCTCGGGCATAGCGCTCGACGTGACTCCGCAAATCAGCGAGAGCGGCGAAGTCATTCTGCACATACACCCCAGTATCAGCGAAGTCGACGATCAGCTGAAGGTGATTACTCTCGGCGGTGAGACCTTCGAATTGCCATTGGCGCTGAGCACGGTGCGCGAATCCGACTCGATCGTCAAGGCGCATAACGGCCAGGTGGTTGTTATCGGCGGGCTCATGAAGAATATTACCAGTGATGAGCTCGGCGCGGTGCCTGGCGCTGCCGATGTCCCGCTCCTGGGCGAGGCCTTCAAGCAGAAGCGAAAGGCCACTCGGCGCAGTGAGCTGGTCATCTTGCTGCGCCCTATCGTCGTCGACAGTAACAAGGTCTGGTCGAATTACATTCAGCAAAGCGCCGAGCGCGTCAAGCGGTTGAACGCTAATCCCGTGGAAGGTGAGTAATGTACGAGCAGTACTATGGCCTGTCGGAAAAGCCTTTCAGCCTGACTCCTGACACCGAGTTTTTTTACCAGTCCTTCACCCACCGGGAAGCGCTTAACGTGCTGCTGGTTGCGATTCGCGCCGGCGATGGTTTTATCAAGGTAACCGGCGAAGTCGGAACCGGCAAGACGCTGCTGTGCCGCAAGCTGCTGGACGCGCTGGAGCCCGAATACGATACGGCCTATATCCCCAATCCGTACATGAGCTGCAATGCCCTGCTCGATGCAATGCTGATCGAAATGGATATTGCCGACCGGCTGGAAAACAACAACTACCTGGCCTGTATCAACGATTACCTGATTTCCAATGCGCGCCAGGGTCGCGGCACGGTCATCATCCTGGATGAAGCCCAGTCGCTGCCCGAAGATAGCCTGGAAGCGATTCGTCTGCTCAGTAATCTCGAAACCGGCAAGCAAAAGCTGGTGCAGATTATCCTGTTCGGGCAGCCGGAACTCGACGCCCGGCTGGCCCAGAGCAGCATCCGCCAGCTGCAGCAAAGAATTATGCATGCCTATCGATTGCAACCGCTAAACCGGGATTCGGTCCGTTGTTACCTGCAGCATCGGGTTAAGTCGGCTGGTTATCGCGGTCCGGAACTGTTTGACAGCAGCGCGCTGCGCCGCATTTACAAGCTGAGCCAGGGCATCCCAAGAGTCATCAACGTGTTGTGCAACAAGGCGCTGATGCTGTCCTATGCCAGTGGCGAATTCTATGTCAACCGTAAACATATCGAAGCGGCCGCCGCCGACTGCCAGCTGCAATGAGCGTCATCAATAACGTACTAAAAGACCTGGAAACCAGGGAAAGCCGGTTTACACCGATCGAGATTACCTCGGTGGACGCACCGGCCGCGGCGCGACGTGACCTGAAACCGCTGGCGCTCCGCTTGTTGCTGATACTATTGCTGGCCGCGGCCGGCTGGATCTACCTGCAACAGCAAACCGCGCCCGGCGTTGCCGCACCGGTTGCGCTGGCATCCGCTGATATTCCGCCCGCGACTGTCGCGGCGACGGACAGCAGCCAGCCTGCGAAGCCAGCCTCGGCGGAAGCTCCCGCCGAAGTTGCAAGTATCGCCGATGGCGTTGTCACCGACCAGATGATTGGTAACCAGATAATCGGCCTGCAAATCCGCGAAAGCGAACAGGACATGCGCATGGAGTTCGTGCTGCGCGACAGGATGGTGGCCTACCTGAAAGAGCGCGGAGAAAACAGCTTCGTCTACCACCTGCGTGAAATCGAAAGCCAGATTGTTGCGCCGATTCTTACAGATAATCCCTGGATTCGAGCCCTGGCGATTACCTCAGCCGACCAGGGCGTCGACATCGAGTTCGTAACCGCGCCGGAAATCCTGGTTGAGACCCGGCAATCCGTGGTCGATGGTGAACCGGTATGGGCGATCAATCTGAGAAAGGCCGTGACCCGGCCGGTGGTGGCGCCGGCAAGCACCAGGGCAGTTACAGATAGCGCGGCAGCGGCAACGAGTGCCGCTTCGACCTCCGAAACAACCATGCCGGCTGCGTCACGAGCGTTATCGGAAACGCCGGCGCCTGCGTCAACCGCTGAACCCGAAACCTCCGCGGCGGAAGCCTCGGCATCGATAGTAAAGCTGGAAATCAATGCGACCAATCCCGATGCGAAATCTGCCAGGCAGCTCGAGTATGCGCTCGAGTTGATCAACTCACGCCGTCTGACTGACGCAGAAAACCTGTTATTGAAACTGCTTGGCGGCGTCGAAGACTACAAGGCGCGCCAGCATCTGCTCGTGCTCTACCAGGGTCGGCAGCGCGCTAATCGTTTCGATCGGCTGGTGCGTGAATCCGTGGCCAGGTATCCGGATGACGCCCTGTTCAGGACCGAGTATGCGCGCTCGCTGTTTCACAAGGCCGCTTACCGCAAGGTGATCGAGTTGCTCTCCGGAACCAGCGCGCTCGATACCGATCAGCAAGCCCTGGTCGCCGCCAGTTACCAGCGCCTCGATGAACACGCCGATGCGATTCGCCATTACCGGTTGGCGCTGCAGCAGGACGCGGGTAACGCCAAGAACTGGGTCGGGTTGGGTATTTCGCAGGAGCACAGTTCAGAACTCGCGGCTGCGCTGGATTCCTATCAGCGCGCGGGGCGGCTCGGCACCCTGAACCGGCGCCTGCAGGCGTTTGTCGACAAGCGTAGCGACACCCTGAGGCAGGTGCTGAACTAGATGGCGTTTACCAAGAAAATCCGCCTGGGCGACCTGCTGGTCGAAAAAGGCCTGATTTCCGACGAGCAGCTGCAGCACGCGCTTGGCGAACAGAAAAAACTCGGCCGCAAGCTGGGCGGCACGCTGATCGAACTCGGCATGATCGATGAAAACAGCCTGCTCAACCTGCTCGCCAGCCAGCTCAATATTCCGTTGATCGATATCAATAATTACAACTACAGCAACGAGGTCGCCAAGCTGCTGCCGGAGTCGATCGCCAGGCGCTACCGTGCGCTGGTGCTCGAGGACCGCGACAAGGATTACCTGGTGGCGATGGCTGACCCCACCGACATTTACGCGCTCGACGAGATCCAGAGCAAGCTCAACAAGCCGGTTAGCCAGGCGATCGTGCGCGAAACCGCGTTGCTGGAAAATTTCGACCTGGTTTATCGGCGCACCGACGAAATCAGCGCGCTGGCGAGTGAGCTGGGTCAGGACCTGTCGGAGACCGCGACCGATCTGAACGAGCTGCTGCAAACCGAGATGACCGAAGCGCCGGTCGCGAAACTGCTGCAGTCGATTTTCGAGGATGCGGTGCAGGTCGGCGCTTCCGACATTCACATCGAACCCGACCAGCACGTGATCCGTATTCGCCAGCGCGTCGATGGCGTGCTGCAGGAGCAGGTCATGCAGGAAACCCAGATCGCGCCGGCGGTAGTGGTGCGGCTAAAGCTGATGTGCGGTTTGAACATCTCCGAGAAACGACTGCCGCAGGACGGTCGTTTTCACGTGCTGGTCAATAACCGCGACATCGATGTGCGCCTGTCGACGATGCCGGTGCAGTATGGCGAGTCGGTGGTGATGCGTTTGCTGGACCAGACCAAGGGTGCGCTCGACCTGGAGGTGCTGGGAATGCCGCCGGATTTACTGCACCGGTTCCGCAAGAATTTTCACCTGCCAAACGGCATGATCCTGGTGACCGGTCCCACCGGTAGTGGTAAGACAACCACGCTTTATGCCGCACTGTCGGAGCTCAACGTCAGGGAGTCCAAGATCGTGACGGTCGAAGATCCGGTGGAATACCGACTCGATCGCATCAGCCAGGTGCAGGTTAATCCGCGCATCGGCCTGACCTTCGCCGGCGTGCTGCGCTCGGCCCTGCGCCAGGATCCGGATATCATCATGGTCGGTGAGATGCGCGACGCCGAGACTGTCGAAATTGGCGTCAGCGCGGCGATGACCGGGCACCTGGTACTGTCGACCCTGCATACCAATGACACGATTTCGACCGCGACCCGACTGATGGACATGGGCGTAGAAGGCTACCTGCTTGCCAGCACGCTGCGCACCATCATCGCCCAGCGCCTGGTGCGCCGGGTGTGCCAGAGCTGCGGCGAGGATTACACCCCGACCGAGTTCGAGGCCGGCTGGCTGCGTGACGATCTGCTGATCGACGTCAGCCGCTACCAGTACAAGAAGGGCCGCGGCTGCAAACAGTGCGGCGAGACCGGTTACCAGGGACGGATGGGCGTTTACGAATTGCTGGACATGAATGCCGAGCTGGCGGAGAAACTGCGCCACGACGATTCGCAGGGATTCGTCGAGGCCGCCGAACGCGCGCCTGGCTACCAGCCCCTGGTGATGGTCGCGCATGAACATGCTGTCAACGGCCTGACGACGATCGAGGAGATGCTGCGTCTCGCCGGCGAGGTGCCCGACGACGTGCTCGATCATCCGCCGGTGCTGGAGATCGATGACTGATGCCGCAGTTCGAGTTCAAGGGTAGAAGCGGTAACGGCCAACCGGTAGGCGGCGAGATCGAGGGCGCCAGCAGCACGGCGGTCGCCAGCCTGTTGATGGATCGCGGCGTCACGCCGATCTCGATCGTGGAAAAGAAACAGCAGGTCGACGTGCTCGAAGTTTTAAAGGAGCGCTTCGATCTGCACAGTATCAGCATCGAGGAATTGCTGATGTTCACGCGCCAGATGGGTGCGCTGATCAAGGCCGGTATCCCGATCACGCGCGCCATTTCGGGCATTCTCGAATCGGTCGAAAACCCGCTGTTGATCAAGTCCCTGAACGATATCCTCGAACAACTCGAATCCGGGCGCAACCTGTCGGTTTCCTGCGCGCGCCACCCCAAGGTATTTTCCAATCTGTATATCAGCATGATCCAGGTCGGTGAAAACACCGGTCGCCTGGAAGAGACTTTTGCCCTGATGGCGGACTACATCGATCGTAACCGTCGCATCACGCAAAACATCAAGACCGCGCTGCGTTACCCGACCACGGTCATCTCTTTCATCGCGATCGCAATCGGTATCGTCAACGTTTTCGTGATTCCCCAGTTTGCGAGCTTTTTCGAAACTAACAAGCTGGAACTGCCCTGGCAAACCGTGCTGTTGCTGAATACGTCGAACTTTTTTGTCGACTACTGGCTTTACCTGACAGTTGCGCTGATTGCCGCCTTCATCGGTTTCAAGCGCTATATCAACACCGTCGACGGGCGTTACAAGTGGCATCATATGGTCGTACGTGCGCCGGTGATCGGCGAAATTCTGCACCGCTCCTTCATGGCGCGTTTTGCCCGCTCCTTCGCCATGGCCTACGGCGCCGGGGTACCGATCGTGCAGGCGATGGGCGTGATTTCGCGCTCGATCGGCAACGACTATATTGCCGGCCATGTCAACGGCATGCGCGAGGGTATCGAGCGTGGCGAGGCGTTGACGCGCACCGCTAACGCCACCGGCATGTTCACCCCGGTGGTGATGCAAATGTTCGCGGTTGGCGAAGAAGCCGGTAACCTCGATGAAATGATGACCTTCATCGCCGATTTCTATGAGGAAGAGGTCGACTATGACGTCAAGACCCTGTCCGACAAGATCGAGCCGCTGATCTACGTCGCGGTTGGCGGACTGGTGCTGATCCTGGCGTTGGGTATATTCGTACCGATGTGGGACGTGGCACAACTCGCCGGACGATGAACACCCTCGGCTCCCATCCGGGGGCGATCGTTTTCCGCCTCAGCATCATGATCATCCTGATCGCGATTCTGACCGCCGTTTTCTTTTCTTACCTGGAAGACACCGAAAAAGAGCTGGAGCGAAGCTCGATCATGCAGACCAAGCGTGTCATCGATTCTTCTTTGGCAGTGGTATTTGCTTCTTATGCCGTTAGCGGCCGCCTGCATGAACTAAACGACCTGCACGGCGCCAACCCGTTCGTGTTTCTCGAAGAATTTGGCATCCTGCCGCCGGGTTACGCCGGCTCGCTGAAAACCGATCCTGGAAGCGGCACGGCGCCGGGCTGGTACTACCTGGAGCATCGACGGGTGGTGGTCTACAAGTCGCGTTTTATCGGTAGCGACAGTTATTACACGGTGCTGCTTAATTACGAAGACAATAACGATTCAGGGTTTTACGAGCCGAATGAGGATCGCTTCAGAAACCTGGTGTTCGTCGAGTCCAAAATTGACTGATCTAACAAAATAGAGGAATAAAAAAACCCGCGCCAGGCGCGGGTTTTTGCTTTCGATCAGCTTACTGTGCCAATAATCAGGGTGCGCAGATTATCGACGCCTCAGCACCACCGGCGGCTGCGCCCTGTGCATGCACGACGGAGCAATTGAAGGTCTGACCCGCGGTGCAGGCAACACCGTCGCCGACATCGCCACTGACGTAGGCATAGGTAAGGTTCGCGGTTGGCGCCGCACCCGAGGCCATCAGGCTGTTTAGTTCATTAGAAGGCGCGCCCGCAGTATCGCAGTTGGCGGCTGCAATGACGGCATAGCTGCCGCCGACTGCGCTCGAGGCGAAGTTTATCGCCGCTGCCGAAGACAGTTCGGAGGCGATACCGCCCTCGGTGGCGTCGGCCGCCTGGCCTGACAGATTTTCGAATTTACCCAGGGCGGTAACCCCGAGGATGCCCAGCAGAACGATGACGACCACCAGTTCTACCAGCGTGAAACCCTTTTGTGACTTTTGCATGTTCTATACTCCTAGTACCCGAGTAATGATGTTAAATTTTGTGATTGTTAACTAACTTAAAGTAATATAGTTGAGAAGTACTATAAGTAAATGATTTCTAGAAAATTTATTTAATAAAATTACGCGATTAACGACGTGATTTTTTGACCTGATTCACATGAGTGTAGTAAAAAATTTTCACAATTCAGGCTTTTCGCTGGTTGAACTCGTAACGGTGATCGTCTTGCTCGGAATCCTCGGTGTCGTGGCATTGGGGCGCTTCACCAGCACCGACGTGTTCGCCGCGCGCGGGTTCTTCGACGACACCGTCAACGCGGTACGTTTCGCGCAGAAACTGGCGATCAGCAGTGGCTGCGACGTGCGCGTCATCACCGCCGCGAGCAGTTACCAGTTGCGCCAGAGTTCGAGCTGTACCGCCGACGATTTTGTCAGCAACGTCGCCAATCCGGCGAATCGCAGCAATAACTACCAGAATGTCAACATTCCTCCCGGTTACTCGCTGACCGCGGGCACGATAACCTTTAATGCGCAGGGTGAACGCGAAGGCGCGACTTCGGATTTCAATCTCACCGACGGCAGTTCTACCTATAGTTTTCGCGTCCACGGCAGCACCGGGCTGGTCGAGGTGCTATAGCGCGATGCGCCGCCAATCCGCTTTCACGCTAATCGAAATAATCGTCACGATTCTGGTCATCGGCGTAGCGGCGACCGCGTTGCTGAGCGTCTTTACCAATATGGTTCGCGGTAGCGCCGACCCGGTAATTCAGCAGCAGGCGACCACCATCGCGGAGGCTTATCTCGAAGAAATCATGCTGCGTTCGTTCGACGATCCGCAGGGCGGCGAAACCGGCAACGACGAGGGTGAGGCAGGGCGAGCTGACTATGATGATGTCAAGGACTACCGCAGCCTGGCGCCGGGGCCGGCGGCTGACCAGTTCGGTAACCCGGTGGCCGCGCTCTCGGATTACACGGTGACCGTCACCATTACCAACGCGGCGCTCGGTGGGCTGCCGGTGGCCGAATCGCTGCGAGTCGATGTCAACGTAAGTCATCCGGCCGTCGACGATATCCTGCTGAGCGGTTTCCGCACCCGTTATCCATGAAACCGCGCCGACTGCAAAACGGGTTTTCGCTGGTCGAGCTGATCGTCGTCGTGGTGCTGCTCGGGATACTCGCCAGCGGTGCCGGACTGTTGATCACCAATCCCATCGAGGCTTACCAGGCCCAGGTGCGGCGCCAGCAGCTGGTCGACCAGGGCGAAATGGCGCTACGCCAGATCGCGCGCGACGTGCGGCGCGCATTGCCGAACAGTATCAGGATTACCGCGGTTGGCGCGGGTTCCGCCCTGGAGATGGTCAATACCGTCGACGGCGCGCGCTATCGCGATGAATTCGGTGGAATCTACGTCGCCGATCCGGACTTCGTGCTCGATTTCGCCAGCGCCGATACGGTTTTTAACCTGCTCGGCCCGCTGAGTAATCCAGCCGCGTTCAGCGCGAATAATCGGCTCGTGATCTACAACACTTCAGCCAATATTTACGCCGAGGCCGTGGATGTCGACAACCAGGGAATCATTACTAATGCTGCCACGACGCTTGGCTTTGCCGCGCTCAATCCCGGCGTTAACCAGGAAGACCAGATCACCCTGAGCGCGCCGTTCCAGTTTACCCAGCAATCCCCGGGGCAGCGCGCATTTTTTGTAGATAGTTCAACGAGTTACATATGCGATCCGGCAGGTAATCAAATCCAGCGCTACGCCGGTTACGGATTCAGGGCATCCCAGCCCACGACCGCGGCCGATTTCGGGGTCGCGCCCGGCAAGGTGATATCGGAACTCAGTGGCTGCAGTTTCAGCTATAGCGCGGGCACCGCGCAGCGCGGCGGTATTTTAACCGTCGAGATCTCCATTAGCGACAGTGGCGAGACGATCAACCTGCTGCACCAGATACACGTGGTGAATGTGCCATGAAATCCAGGCAGACCGGTTTTACGCTGATCGCGGCTATATTTCTGCTGGTGGTGGTTGCGGTGCTGGTGGTTTACGTCACCAATATTCGCGTGGTGCAGCAAACCACGCTGCTGTACGGAGTCCAGGGCGCGCGCGCCAGCCAGGCAGCCCGGAGCGGCATCGAGTGGGGTATACACCGGGCAATCGTCAACGGCAGTTGCGTGCCGACAACCAGCTTTACCAATGCCGCGTTCGCCGGTTTCAATATCGAGGTGCAATGCGGCCAGACCACGCACGACGAAGGCGGCACCACGATCGACACTTTCAACCTGATCGCGATCGCCAGCAGCGGCAGTTTTGGCTCACTCGATTACGTGCAACGCCGGATTCAGGCCAGCGTTTCTCTCGATCCGCCGTGACGCTGAACTCCCGCCGCCGGTAAAAGGGTTTTACAAAACCTTGAAGCACTTAACAGAGTTGTTGGCGTTTCGGCGATACACTTTTTTCGATTGTGCATGTTTTGGCAAATTTCCTTTATATTTCAAATAGTTTCAAATCAATATTAAAGTATTATTTGAGTTGTTGAAATATAGACACTATACTAATTAGATTAGGCTGCTGGGTTACGTAATGCCACTGAACGGTGAGAAGAAACCGACACTGCTGCTGGTCGACGATGACGCGATTATCGCCGACAGCCTCGAGTACGTTTTGAGCGAAGAATACGAGGTGGAACGTGCGTCGGATCGTCCCTCGAGCTTCGAGCTGATCGACCGTATGGTG
>CAMYON010000031.1 GCA_947260025.1 uncultured Gammaproteobacteria bacterium | reverse complement strand
CCATAGCCGTGTTTCGGGTTGATCACGACGTCCTTGTACTCGTCGACGATGTCGATGATATGCAGCTTGATGCCGAGCTGCTCCGCGACCCACAGCGCGTTATTGCGTTTAACCCGGCCGCGGTCGCGATTGCGTATGGCATGGGTGTGCCCTTCCACGCAAAAGCCGGTGAAAAAGTTGATGCCCTCTACCTCGATTCCCTGCTGCTGGATTAGCCTGGCCGCGAGCAACGAATCGAGGCCGCCGGAAATCAGCGCGATAGCCTTTCTGGTCATGCGACTGTCTTAGAAAAAAGCGAAGTATAACAACAACGGGCGGAGTCGATAAATCGACTCCGCCCGTTATTTTGGCGAATTGGCGTTTACCAGCACTTGGTGATGTCGGCGCCGGTGCCTCCCTGGATGCCGGTATTTGTAAGCGTCATGCTGGTGCAGTCCGTATCGCGCCCCTGGGATGCGCCCGCAACCGGCGTCGCGGTCAGCACGAAGCTGGTGCCCGCTGCAGGTATGGCGGCGGTGATGTCGTAGTACCCCGAGTCTGTCTGGAAATCCACGTAGTTGCAATTCACGTGGTTGTAAGTGCCGTACAGGCTCCTGCACTTCTCCAGGGTTCCCGCCGCGGTCTGTAGCGCCGAGCGACCCTCGGTCCGGCTAGCGGCAACGGCGCGGTCACCGAAAAAACCCACCCCAATGGTCATCAATATGCCGATAAGGGCGATGACGATTAACAGTTCGACAAGGCTGAAGCCTTTAGAATTTCTCATGTTTGAATCTCACCGGTTGTATTAGGAAGGTTCCTGGGTTTCATAGTAGATGATGTCGACATAGTAAACACCATTCAATATCTTGCCCTTGAAATAGATGAAGTCACCTTGCTTGAAATCCCTGAAACCGCGGCGAGATGAATCGTTGCTATCGAGCACGGCGTCTGACGCGAGGCGATATTTCTGGCCTCTTATGACGAACGTGTTGTAGCCCATCTCGTTAATGTTACCCGAGGCTTCGAAGCCCTTGACCGCTTCCGCGGCGGACCACGGAAGCAGTAATGAGGTGACGAGCAATAGCTGGGTCAGAAGTGTTTTTAACTGTTTCATTGGAGTAACTCCTGCCACGAAAAGCGGCCTGTTGGGGGTTCCCTGAGTCCTTGTACCTTCGAAGGCGTTTCTGCGGTATAGGCGATATCTTCGATAAATACCGGTTCAGGCAGGAAGCCCTCCTGTCTGATTGCGGTAATCGCAGCCGCGGTACCGGTGGCGTTGGTAGCCTTGTCCTTATCGTCGATGACACCGTCGTTATTGGTATCGATGGCGACTTCGTCCGGTGTGCCGCCGTTGATGATATCGACCGCGAAACGGAAACCGAAACCGCCGACCGAACAGGGGTCATCAACCGGTACGAAGGAGTTGAAGAAGACGAGGCCACCGCGAACAACGGGATTGGTTACCGAGCGTTCCCCGTCGTCTGGCAGCTCGAAGTACCAACCATATTCGCCGCCGGCGTAGTTAACCGCATTACGGCTTAGCACTCGAACCGGGTCGCCATTCTCGTCGACATAACCGTTCTCGTAGGTTTGCTCGACCAGGGCGCTTGAATTGATGTCGTCATCGCCCCGATCCCAGACGCCATAGAAGTAGTTATCGTCTTTGCTGGTCTTGTCGCTGTTGACAAGATACTGCCCCGAGCCAAACATGACCATGACATTCGGATCGTTGCTGCCATCGTCCGAAATCGTCGGATGCTTGGCGAGCGCAGGCTTCGAGGTTATCGGCTCGTTATTTATCGTGGTAAACAGCGGGTCGCCGCCCGGGATATCCCAGGATGACGTAATGCTGCCGGACAGGTCGAAGGCCCACATCTGGCCTTTCAGGTCGCCGGCCCACACGCGGTCGATAGTGCCGTTACCGTCCAGATCGGCCAGCGAAGGCGTGGCCAGGCCGTTGCGATCGACGGCGGAACCCGAATTGGTGGTAATCTTGATGATGTCACCCGTGTCGGTCCAGTCGCCGTCGGCGCCGCCGGCAATGTCGACGATAAACAGCTTGGCCTTGCCGTCGCCATTGTCGTTATAGCCGTTACCGAAGATCGCCACCCAGCGGCCGTTGTTGGCCAGACCAATCTGCGGACGGCTGTAGGTGTATCCAAGGTCAGGATCGTCGGCGTCCGAAAACTCCCACAGCACGATATTGCCCGCATTGGCTTCAGTAAAATCGCCTGGATCGGTCACGTTCAGGGCATACATGCCGCGTCCGCCGCCGCGCTGGCCGCTGATCAGTACGGTTTGCCACTCGTTGCCGCTGCCGAGATTGGCATAGATATCCGATACCGTCGGCGTCAGGTCATTGTAATACTTGTGCACGTAGTTCGGGTCGGTCAGGTAATGCAGGCCTTCCCCAGATCCCGTCGAGAACAGATTGTTTGCAATATAGGCGACTACTTCTTCACCGTCGGCTTCGGCGAAACCGTGCATCTTGCCGCCATTGGAACCGGCATAGACTACGCCCGCACGCGAGGCCGCGGGTCCGTTCTTGAAGTCGGTGTAACGCTCACCTACTGCGGTCGGAAAGGGTGCCTTGTCGGGCCAGTTCAGCGCCGGCTTGCCGACGAAGACCGGGCCCGAGTTAACCAGGTCGGCGAGCAGCGACAGGCGTTCGCGGAAGAAATTACCGGTACCTTCGTCGCTGCGATCGCCACGCAGGTAGTTCAGGCGCGCGATGCCGACAGTATCTGCATCGGTACCACCGGCAGGATTGGTTTTAAGATCGTCCTTTTGCTCGGTGCTGAGGTTGGTCCACTGGAACGGCACCCCATTGACGCCATTGTGAGTCAGGATGGTGCGCGGACTAGTGACGATATTACGGCCGTTAAGCTCATCCGCCGCGGTCCACTCGGGGGTGGCAGAGAGTTCACCGGTATCGAGATCGACGATCTTGAACGCGAACAGGTTACCCTGCCAGCGGTTGGTGTTGAACTGCGCCAGGTAAACCACCGATTCGGTGGTCAGCTTGGCCGAGTTGATCGATACCGCGGCCGCGGTTGCGGTACGCTCGGCGATATCGGAGATGGCAGTGTTCAACGAGGTTTGCAGCTCGTCGGGTTGCTGCGCGCTGAAAAACTGCCCGCGGCCGTTATAAGCAGCGTGCCACATGTCGTCGACCTTTTCGGGGGCACCGTCACCGACGTCGGGGTCAGGCCAGCTGAAACCGACTCCCAGCGGATCGTCGACGGCCGGGTCGAGGGTGCCGGTGATACCGAAGGCGATCGCGAAGGTCACGAGATGCTGGTGATCGGCCTCGTCGACGCCGGGCGTGATCGGCACTCTGTCATCCAGGTCGGGACGCAGGTCGCGTTCGTAGTCGCGCATGGCGACGTCGGCCAGCGTATCTTCCCAGCCGTCGGCGTAATTACCGCCATCGTTCGACTGCGCTGCGTTACCATCGAACTCGGTATCGTAGGAACCGCCGTTGATATCGGCGTTGCCAACACCTGGATCACCGCCGTTCCAGAAACCGTCTCCCATCAGGATGTTGAAGTTTTGCTGGCATTCGCCGCCCTCGTCGGATTGCAGAATCGGACCGGGGTTGTTATCGAAAGTGTTACCGGTGTTGCGCAGCGCGCGACGCATCGGGGTGCCCTGCCCGGGAATGTTGTAATCGTAAAAGGATTCGAGCAGCAGGCGTTTTTTATCCGCTTCGCCCATGCTGGCTATCGGGATATTGACTCCGTCCGAATCCTCCAGGATGCCGTCGTTGAACAGGCGCATGCCCATGCGCGACGCGTCGGTATTATTGATCGTCGTGCCGATGATGGACTTGGTCGCATTGATGCGCGAGCGGTGGTACTGGAACCAGTTGGCAAAATTTTGCATTTCGGGCGTGCCGGCCGCGATCCTGACCTCACGGCGGCCGTCGTCGATGTCGATGACGCCGTTCGGCACCGCCGGCGCGCCGTCGTCGGAGTCGATGCGGCCGTCACCGTTGGTGTCGTCCAGAATCTGGGGGCGCGGACCACCAGCAAGCACGGCGTCGAGCGGATTCGCCTTGTACGGAATCTTGATATCGTCTTCCCAGACAACATAGGTCGGGATGTAGTAACTGTTGTTACTGAACGATGGGTCGTTTCCTGGAATGCCGAAATTCTGACTGGTATAGCTATAGGTCGCGGTCAGATCGACGCTGCTGCCGCCGGGGTTGAAGGGGTCCAGCAACGCATCGGTCGGATCGGCATCGGTATACAGCGGGGTGCCGTCCGCGTTGGTGCCGGGCCACGGTTCGTAGGTGACCGCCGGGTTGTAATAGTTCAGGTTGGCCAGGTGCGTGCGCGCAACCCAGCTGCGGTCCCATTCCGCCATCTCGACTTCCATTTCGGCCGCGACCCGCGCGGCCTGACCCGCACTGGGATTATTGTTGACGGCGATGGTGTCAAGGTCGTTAAACGACGGCGGCATGTAGCCGCGGCTGGTGTAAAGTCGCGGCAGGCTCGGCGCGTAGTAGGCGCGGTCGTCGCCGTCAATGATCGGCAGGCCGTTATCGGTGGCGATACCGGCGGTGCCGTTCGACATCATCGGTCCCCAGTCCATACTGCCCGAGTCGTCGATGGTGAAATACACGTTGGGCTCGACGATGGTGGACAGGAACAGCGGTGCGGTGGCGAGCGGGCCCGGCGCGGCGTAAGCCGACTGCAGGGTGGATAGGCTCAGCATCGTGCTTGCGACGATAACCGTAAATTCCTTGAATAGTTTTTTAGTAAACATGTTACTCATCCTGAAAAATAAGTTTTAAGGCTTGTCTTTGCCAAAGTACGACTGGACGTAACGGAACGAATTGCCGGTCAGGCCTACGCCTCGTGAAGTCGAACGGTAAATCGACGCGGTGCGGCCGGTTTGTTGTGTTCCGTAACCGCCGATATTGATCGCTGCGAGCGGATTTTGTGACCGGTCGCCGAGGTATTCGATCATGTAGCGCGGCTGTTCGTAAGCATCCAGCAAAGTTCCCGCCTGCTGCGATGCATTGGTCCAGGCGGTGGCGTCGAAATAATCCGGGCCGAAATAGGTTGGATCGTCGGCGCGCACCTCGAGCAGGCCCTTTGTTGGGTCGTCGAAATCCGCGTTGGTGGTCGAGGCTTCGATGAAATCCTCCGCGGTTACCAGGCCCATCTCGGCGGCCTGGAACATCAACCCGATTTCGCGCTGGTTGCCTGCCATCGCCAGGTCGGTCGTGGTGCGCTGAATCGAGGTCAACCCGATCATGGTCAGGCTGACCAGGATGATCAGGCTGATAACCAGTGCGACACCTTGCTGTTTTTGTCTGCTGTATATCATGATCATGAACCTATGCGATTGCGTAACGCGATGGTCGACGAAAATACCTGGCGCATCCTGCGATCGGCCGGGGTAGTTGGGACACCGTTAAAGGTGTAAGTCTGCGGATCCTCGGTAACGAAGTCGTCGATCGAGCGCACCAGCAACATGATCCGAACCGACACCACGTTATCGAAATTGGCGACCGCGTCGGCGCTCGCGTACTGGTTCGGAAACTGGTCACTATCAGTGTCGACGCCGTAGAGTACTTGCATATCCTCGACACCCTCGATCAATTCCTCGGGCGGGTCGTTAAACTCCTGCCGAAACAGCGCCGGTTCGCCACTGGCGCCTACCCCGATGGTGTAATTGACGGTCTGCAGCTCGATTACCATGGCGTCGTTTCCGTACTGTTGAATCTTGTCCGCAGAAAACCTCAGGTCACGCTGGGTATTGCCGGTAATCGGCAGCGAAGCGGTGACTCGCAGGATATCCGATTCCTCCTCGATCAGGAGGTCGTTGGCCCCGCAACGCGCAACCAGTACGATATCCCCGACACCGATGCTGGTGATCGCGTCGGTAGTAATCCGGCGTTCGGTCGCCGGATAAAACGGGCTTTCGACATTGGTCTGGCCCGGTTTGCCGCCACGAATTGTCAGAACATCCGAGCCGTTGAGCCCGGTATTGTTGGTACCGCCGATAGCGTCTTCGCCAGTGAAGTCGTGGAAATCCGAGTCGTATCCGGGAACCGTCGCGCCGCTGAGCGTGTTATTGACATTGTCGGTATCGTCCGGGTCGAACTTGATACAGCCCCATTCTGAAGTCAGGCGCAGGTCCTGGCTGACGGTATCGAGCGCGAAACGCCCATTTTCCTGGATCTCGGCCAGTGCGTTGGTAAATCTAAAGGTTGTCTTGTTGCCGGTATAAACCTGCACGATACCAGCCAGCAGGAACAGGCTGATCACCAGGGCGACCAGTATTTCGACCAGCGAAATACCGAGTTGTTTGTTTAAGCGATTCATTGTGCCACCGCCAGTGTGTAACAGGTTAAATCGACGTTCGAATCGGGGCCGCAGTTGGTACCGGCGGCACCGGTACCGTCGTCATCCCACATCACCGTGACCAGCAGGCCGTCGGCGTTGTTGGTGATCATTCCGCGGCCGCCGGGCAGGTTGCCTATCATGGTTGACCAGTCGGCGGCGTCGGCCTCGCGCATTTGCGCATTGGAACAAGTAGCCGGCTCCATGCAATCCTGTCCGTAAGTATTTGTGGTGTCGATACCGTTGTAGTTATCGAACTCGGAGAGGTTGGCGCGAATTCGATCCGACATGTTATAGGCGATCCACACCGCCTGGCTGTGATTAAGCGAGCTGGCGTTCTGGTTCATTGCGGTTAACTGCAGTGATGCAATGCCGAGCAGGCCAATCGAAATTACCAGTAACGCAATCATGGCTTCGACCAGTGTCAGACCCTGTTGTGATTGTTTAAGCTTTAACATGCGGTATCGACCTCCAGTCTGACGCGCCCGGTGGTGGTAATCCTGATCGTCTTGCCATTAGCTCCAGGGCGTTCATCACATAACTGTATGCTGCCGGTGTTACCCGATAGAAAACCACGGTTGTCGTAGACGAGCTGGGGGTCAACACCGACCGTTGTAATCGTGTTGTTGCCTTCGAGCGGCGCGTGCGCCTTGATAATCTCTTCACCCGCATCAAAGGTGTTGCTGGCGTCGTTATCGATGTAAACTAGCCAGCCGTCTTCCCAGTTGCCGCCGGTGCAGGTTGGATTGGGGGTATCGGTATCGTTACTGACGCACATGACGACCTGCACGCTGCGCTTGATCGCTTCGCTGCGGGCGTAAGCCAGGTGGCCGATCATGCTATTGATATTGGTGGTCAGGCGATCGTTCTTTGAGAACTCCGTCATCGACGGAACTGCAAATGCCGTTACGATTGCGACCAATGCCAACGTGAGCAATAGCTCGAGTAAGGTAAAACCTGAATTCTTTTTCATGACTGTATCCTAATTCAATCGCGGAAAAAGTCCGCTTAAAGAAGATAAGATACGAAAAAGCACCGATAAACGGTACTGAGCGGTAAAATCCGCTTAAATCAACGTTCTGCGAGTTGCGAAACGCGTCACAATGCCTGGTAACGACCCAACAACACGATCCATTAGGAGCTTTGTCCGCCGCAGCGGTCGAATCACGCCGTCGCAGCGTCACGCGTTGGACCATTACTGGCCGATGTACGGTATCGAATTTTCGCATGCTGTGCCCGAATTACCCGCGGGATTCGACGCGCTCAAGCTCGAAATCGGAATCGGTAATGGCGATGCCCTGATTAGCATGGCGGCTGCTGATCCGACCAGTCTCTATATTGGGGTCGAAGTGCACGAGCCCGGCGTCGGACGTTGTCTCAACCATATCCATCAGCAGGGGCTCGATAATGTCCGCCTGATCAAGCACGATGCGATCGAGGTTTTGCAGCACATGATCGCCGCCGAATCGCTGGACCGGGTGCTGTTGTTCTTTCCCGATCCGTGGCACAAGAAGCGCCATCACAAGCGGCGTATCGTCAACCCGCGCTTTCGCGAACTTATATATCACGTGCTCAAGCCGGGCGCGGTTATCCATATCGCTACCGACTGGCAGGATTACGCGGTATGGATAGCCGAGCAGTTTCTCGCCGACGAGCGGTTCGACAACCAGGGTAACGCGGAAGGATACGCCGCCTGTCCGTCCTATCGTCCGTTGACCCGCTTCGAACAGCGTGGCCGCCGGCTCGGGCACGGCGTGTGGGATTTGCTGTTTGCTAAAAAACGATGTTCATCATGATCAGCATGACGACCACGAACAGGATGCTCATGATACCGCCTGCCTTCATGAAATCAGGTACGCGGTAACCGCCCGGACCCTGGATCAGCGCGTTTACCTGGTGAGTAGGTATCAGGAAGGAGTTGGAAGTGGCGATCGCCACGGTCAGCGCAAACACCGCCGGGTTCGCGCCGGCGCCGATCGCGATGTTGACCGCCAGCGGCACCAGCAGCACGGTGGCGCCGACGTTCGACATGACCAGCGTGAAAAAGGTCGCCAGCAGCGCGACCGCGGTCTGGATAACCCAGATTGGCATGTCGCCTACCACCAGCAGGGTTTGCTCGGCGATCCATTTCGCGGTGCCGCTGGTTTCGACGGCGAGGCCGAGCGGGATCAGGCTCGCCAGCAGAAACACCGTGCTCCAGGATACCGATTCGTAGGCTTCCTCGATCTTGAGCACGCCGGAGATGACCATGCCGACCGCGCCGGTCATCAGCGCCACCGATAGCCGCAGGTCGGTGAACAACACCATGAACAGTGCCAGCGAGAAAAACAAGGCCGCCCAGCCAACCTTGTTCGGCCGGGTTTCCTCGCGCGGGTATTCCGAGGTGACAATAACAAAGTTGCGATCGCGCTCCAGATGCGCCAGCGCGCGCCAGGTGGTATGCACCAGGATCGTGTCACCCGCTTCCAGCGGTATCTCACGAATGTGCTCACCTTCCATCATGGTTTCGCCATCGCGATGCAGCGCCACCATCGCGATACCGTAAGTCTTGCGCATCCACACTTCGAGCGCCGTCTTGCCGATCAACGCGGAGCCGGGCGGGATAACGATTTCCGCGATTCCGGCCTGCGCCGACGACAGTACTTCGGAAAATACACGCAAACCTTTTTGAATCGTGAGCCCGTACTTGTCCACGAAATCCCTTAGATGCTCCGGCGAGCACATTACGCCCAGCGCCGAATTGGGACCGATATCGACGTCACGTGAAAGATCGCCGCGGCTGGCGCGCACCCCGGCGCCGGCGGCCTTGACCGCGATCACGCGGATCTTGTTAAGCGACTCGATATCGTTGAGCACCTGCCCGACCAGCGGGCTATCCTCGGGCACGTTGACTTCGAACAGCATGTAGTCGACACCGTAAACTTCCTCGAGGTACTTGCTGCTGCCGGCAACGGCGCTGGTGGCTTCGGGCGAAGCCTTGGGCAGCACGAACTTACCGGCCAGCACGAAATAGATGATGCCGGTGGCGACCAGCGCCAGCCCCACCGGTGTCACCGCGAACAGGTCATAGGTTTTCATTTGCTGGTAAATCGGCAGCGCCCGGTTCGAGGTCAGTATCAGGTCGTTTAGCAGAATCAGCGGTGAGGAACCGACCATGGTGACGGTACCCCCCAGGATCGCGGTAAAACCCATCGGCATCAGCAGGCGCGACATCGGCAATCCGGAGCGTGCCGAGATGCGGCTCACCACCGGCAAAAACAGGGCGGCGGCGCCCACGTTTTGCATGAACGAGGAAATAATGCCCACGGTGCCGGACACGATCGGGATAATCCGGCTCTCCGACGTGCCGCCGACCTTTAATATGTAGGCTGCCACCTTGCTCATGAGGCCGGTCTTGTCGAGGCCGGCACCGATAATCATCACCGCGATGATCGACATCACCGCGTTACTGGCGAACCCGTCGAACAGGTGGTGCGTGTCGACCAGCCCCTGTTCGAGCCCCATGGCCGGCGCCAGCAGCGACGACACGCCGAGCAGCACCATGATGGTAATCGCGGCCTCATCAACCTTGACGATTTCGAAGATGAACAGGTAAATAGTGAAAAACAGCAGGCCAGTAACCCAGGCGACCTCGGTGCTGGGGGTGACGCCTGTAACGTACCAGCCCAGCGTAACAAAGAGTATTCCGGCCAACCATTTTGTGCTGCGCAGCTTTTTCAGCCGGACCCTTTTCAGCCTGGTCCTGAGTATTCTCGATAATCTGCTCAAGGGTTGGTCGAATCCTCAATAACTTAATACCAGCCAGGCGCGCCCCTCCTGCTGGTTTCTGTATCTCGTTTATTGCTCTGTTTGGATCAAGTAGTGCCAAAGAATTTTAGCGCTGACAAGATGAGACAGGAATATCCAAAATAGTCTACACAATATTACCTGCAGCTACAAAGCCGAAGGCGCGGCAATCGTCGCCGGCGATTGTAAAACAGGCTAAAATCGGCGCTCGAGCCAGGCGGAGTCAGCAACATGTCGAGAAAGCATCCAGTTATCGTCGTCACCGGCTCTTCAGGTGCGGGAACCTCTACCGTAAAGAAAGCGCTGGAATCGATTTTTAACCGGCAGAATATCAGATCGGTGGTGATCGAGGGCGATAGCTTTCATCGCTACAACCGCGCGGAAATGCAGCAGAAGATGACGCAGGCCAGCAACGCCGGCGTCAGGCTCAGTCATTTCGGTGAACAGGCCAACCAGTTCGGCCGCCTGGAGCAGCTGTTCCGCACCTATGGCGAAACCGGTGGCGGGCAGAGGCGTTTTTACCTGCACGACGACCACGAGGCGGGCCAGCATGGCGAACGCCTCGGCATTGAATGCACGGCGGGCGACTTCACGCCCTGGGAAGAGATCGAGCCCGGCACGGATTTACTGTTCTACGAGGGCCTGCACGGCCTGGTGAAGAACGCCGAGATCGATATGACGCGTTACGTCGATCTCAAGCTGGGCGTGGTGCCCGTGGTCAACCTGGAGTGGATTCAGAAGATTCATCGCGATAGCGCCGAACGCGGCTACAGCCAGGACGAGGTAGTCGACAGTATATTGCGGCGCATGCCCGACTACGTTAAATACATTACGCCGCAGTTTTCTGAAACCGATATCAATTTTCAGCGTGTCGCCACGGTGGATACGTCGAATCCGTTCATCGCTCGCGACATACCGACGCTGGACGAGAGTTTCGTCGTAATCCGTTTCCGTAAACCCGATATTCGCAATACCGATTTCACCAACCTGCTGTCGATGGTGAGCGGTGCTTTCATGTCGCGTCGCAACACGATAGTCGTACCCGGCGGCAAAATGGGGATGGCGATGGAGATTATTCTGACCCCGATCATCAGCGACCTGATGCAGCGCCGCAACGAATGATCAAACGACGATCGCTACTGGTTTGCCTGTTGCTGGCCTGTGCGCCGCTGCAGGCGGCGGATTCGAGTAACGCGCGGCTGGCACAGTTGCTCGCCGCCGAGCAGCCGCCCACGGGCGTGGTGTTCGAGATCATCGCCTGGGAAGACAATACCTGGGACTGGGCCGCACCAATGCTGCGCGATTACGCCGACCGCCTGCGCGCCAGGTACCCGCAACTGGCGCTCGCGCTGGTATCGCATGGTGCGGAACTGTTCGACCTGGCGCGGGAATCGGCGCTGCAGGACGAGCCCGCGATTCGCGAACTCGGGCGCCTCGACGCCGAAGGTGTCGAGATTCATGTTTGCGGCGAGTACGCGAAATGGAAGCGACTCGGGCCGCAGGACTTTCTCGATTTTGTCGATGTCGCCGCCAGCGGCAGCGCGCTGCTCGCCGACTATATCAAGCTCGGATTCGAACGCATCAGGCTGGAGCCACCGCATGCAATTGATTGACAGCCACTGCCACCTCGACGATGACCGTTACGATGCGCAGCGTGACGCGGTGATCGCGCGTGCGGTCGCGGCCGGTGTCCGGCGCATGGTGATTCCGGCCACCAGCGCAAATCGCTGGGACAAGCTTAAGCAGTTATGCGCCGCGCATGAGGGTTTGTATGCCGCCTACGGTTTGCACCCGTGGTTTGTCGAACAACACCAGGCGGCGCACCTGCGCGAACTGGATGAATGGCTCGAGCGTGAGCAACCGGTTGCGGTCGGCGAGTGTGGCCTCGATTTTTACGCTTCGAGGATCGACGAGCAATGGCAGCGACAGCTCTTTAGCGAGCAACTGCAACTGGCTGCGAATCATCACCTGCCGGTGATCGTGCACGCGCGCAAGGCGATGGATGACGTGATCAGCCTGTTGCGTCGTCACAACGACATGGGCGGCGTCGTCCACAGCTTTGCCGGCAGCCTGCAGCAGGCGCAGCAGCTGTACGATCTCGGATTCAAGCTGGGCATCGCGGCGACGGTCAGTTTCGAGCGTGCCAACAAGCTGCGCGCCGTGGTCGCGGCCATGCCTGCCGACGCGCTGCTGCTGGAATCGGACGCCCCCGATCAGCCCGGTGCGGCCCATCGTGGAGAACTCAACGAGCCGGCCTATATCCGCGAGCACCTGCAAACCATGGCCGACTTGCGCCAGTGTGATGCCGCCGATCTTGCCGCCACCCTCAACCGTAACGCGGAGTCACTGTTTGGCATCTGACAGCGGTAATCACGCGTTTCGGCCTTAGGATCGAGGAATCCTTGTTCGAGATACAGTTTCCGGTCGATTCGAAGTGATCAGAGCAAAATTTCCGGCTTCAGCTCTCTGCTGGCCCGGAGACGCCGTAAATTTATAATCCCCGCCCTGGAGGCAGCATAATTCTGGGTCAGAGTAAAAACTCAACATAGTTTTTACTCTGACCCAGAATTAGCTGAGGGAGGGGATGGTGAATGATTCGTGTACCAGTTCGCCGCCGTGGTCGGCGTCGCGAAAATTCTGTTCGCTGAAGCTGGCCCTGCTGTTGCGATCGATGGTTAACACGGTACAGGCGCGGGTACCGTACTCGGGCGAGCGGATAAAGCGACTCGACAGCATACGCTCGACATCGAGCGCTACGCCGGTCTGCGGCAACTCGTGGTCGGCCGCGGTCTGGTGGTCGGTCAGGATTCCCATCAGCTCGCTGACGACGATATCGCCGTCGAGCATCGCCGCCAGTTCCGCCTTGCCGGAACTGAGCTTGGGCCATGGTTCGTCGAAGGCGCCATTGCAGATGCCGTGAACACCGGGTTCGATAAGACGAATGCCGTGATCGCGATTGGAGTAGAACCAGAACCCCCGGGTGTCACCGAGCAGCAGGTTGAACCCGGCGTAATCACCGTCTCTTGACATCAGTGCCTGCAAATAAACCTCGGCCGAAGCATCGCCTGCCAGGAAATCCACCGTCAGCTCGCCGCGCGATTTCTTGCCCGGTTTCATACCGCCCGGCTCGCGCACGTTGGTAACGGCGGCAAAGCGGCCCTCGCGGTTGATGCCGAGCCAGGTGCCGCCGGCCTCGAGGTCACGCCCGGCAAGCAGCGGCTTATCGTCCCACCAGTGTGCGTCACGCGTCGGGCGTGCGTAATACTCGTCGCGGTTTGCTATCAGAATCAGCGGGTAATCCGCGTGCTGGCGATAGGCGAACAGGATCAGGCACATAGAGCTCTGTTCGCTACCCTGCAGTCAGAACAGCGGCCGATCATGTGGCCAGCTGATCGATGGCCGGCAGCGGCTGGTTCTTGATCGCCGCCTCGAAGGAGCTCAGGCGCTTGTAAATCGACAGCAACTCGACAATCGTGGTCCACGAATTAACCAGGTATTGAAACGAATTGCTGACCTGGCTGAAGGCGGTCAGTATCTGCTGCAGGATGCCGAAGGTGATCGCGCCGGCTGCAATCGTCGGTATCAACAGTACGTAGACGAAGATATTGTCCGCCTGGATGTACATGCCCCGGGCGACGTTGAAATACATGTAGTGAAAGTAAATCTTGAAGTAGTTCTTGCGTACGTTGGCGAACAGTTCCTTCAGCGTCATCGGTTGAGCGCGAGAATCATCGTCCTCACCGTACACCAGTTCTTTACGAAAAGCGGCTTCCACGCGCTGGTTCTTGAAGAACAATCCGGGCAATTTGATACCGACAAGCGCCAGCAATCCGGTGCCGAACACCGACCATACCAGCGAAGCAACGAACAACGGATGGGCAATCTCGCCGATCAGGGGCAGCTCTTTTACATACTCGGACAGGGCCCACAATACCGGCAGGAAGGCAAACAGCGTCATCACCGCGTCGACAATCGAAACCCCGAGGCCCTCCATGATTTCAGCAAATCGCATGGTGTCTTCCTGGATCCGCTGGGAGGCGCCCTCGATCTTGCGTACCCGTTCCCACTGCGCGGTGTAATAGTCGTTCATGGCGGTGCGCCACCGAAAAATGAAGTGGCTTACGAAAAAGCGCGTGACGACGAAAACAAACACGAACAGGAAAGCAATTTCAGCAAAAACGAGTATCAGCTCGTAGAGCCCGGCGGAGTCGGACGAGATTGCCTCTGCCGATTTGATCACTTCGATATTATCGCCGCCTTGCGACGCGGAACCGCCCAGCGCATTTTGCACCAGGTCAAAAAAGGGCCGTCTCCAGTTATTGATCGCGACCGATACCTGCACCGAGTAATAGGTGGAAAACAGGATCAGCATCGAACCGGCGATCGACCACCATTGCCAGGGGTGGGGAGCCAGCCGGAACCAGAACGCCGCGAACAGCGCGCAGCAGACAAGATAGTAAATATAAAACAGCAGGAATGAATCGGTGAAAAAATGCCCCAGTCCGATAACCGGTTCGGACGACGTCAGGTCGAAGCCGAGAACCGCGCCGATCTGCTCGTTGAAGCTGTACCAGACAAAGCTGCAGACGGCCGCGTAAACCACCACTGACAGGAAAAACAGCTTTGGATTCGGAAAGAAAGATTTAAACATGATTTAAAACTCTTTGATTATTAAGCGCAGGGTTGGCACGAAGGTGTTTATTGACATCGCCTGCGGCCAATGATTCATTCTGAATCGGACGCGCCTTCGGTCACCAGGTAAGGTTCGACCAGGCTGCGCATCATTTCAATGTGAGCGTCGCGGTCGTTGAGCGCATGGATGTAGCTGAACTCCTCACCGCCCAGATGCAGGAACTCTTCGCGGTACTCGACCTCGATCTCGTCCAGGGTTTCGAGGCAGTCCGCCGAAAAGCCCGGGCAGATGACATCCACCGCCTTGATGCCGCGCCCGACCAGCTGCTGCAGCACATCCGAGGTGTAGGGCTGGATCCAGGTTTGCTTGCCGAAGCGCGACTGATAGCCGATCGACCACTGTGAATCATCCAGTCCCAGCCTGGCTGCCAGCAGTCTGGCGGTTGTTTCGCACTGCCGCTGGTAAGGATCGCCACGATCGATATTGGCCTGCGGCAGGCCGTGGAAAGACATCAGTAGATGCCGCTGTTGCTGCTGCCAGTGCTCGCGCACCGATTCGGCCAGGGCGTCGATGTAGGCCGGATTATCCGGATAATAACCGATGAATTCGAGGTCCGGCTTCCAGCCTAATTGCCCAAGCATGGTCATCAGGTGCTTGTAACTGGTCGCGGTGGTCGTCACCGAGTACTGCGGATACAGTGGCAGCACCACCAGTTTTTCGACCCCGGCGTCGCGCAGCAGGCGCAGCACCGACAGATAGGAGGGGTTACCGTAACGCATCACCAGGTCGACCTGCGCCAGTTCCTGCAGTTTCTGCTGCAGCGCCTGCTGCTGGCGCCTGGAGTAGGCCAGTAATGGCGAACCTTCATCCCCCCAGACGCGACTGTAGGCCTGCAGCGTCTTGCCGCTGCGGAGCGGCAGGATGATGCCGTGCAGTAGCGGCAGCCATAGCAGCCGCGGCAGCCTGACGACCAGCGGGTCGGACAGGAACTCTCGCAGAAAGCGCTTCACCGAGGCGCGCTCGAGCGTATCGGGTGTACCCAGGTTGGATAGTAGTACCGCGGTTCTGGCAGACATGGCTAGACTCGGGTCAAAAAAACGCGGCCAGTTTAATCGGCGCGCCTTTCAATGTCACTGTGAATACGCAGCGGAATTTTTTTACCCGGAGCATTAATTGTACTTTTCGATCGAATAATTTTATTCGATTAATAAAATTATTTAAAAAAATAACGGGGAAGTATTGACAGGGCGAAGATATACACATGAATCAATGCGTATACCTATCTGTCCCTTATTTTCTCCCGAGTTAACCGTCAAAATTTAATCGCTCTTCGTAAGCCCTTGAATTATATATAAAAATAAAAACGACGAAAAAATGAACAATTTAATAGATGGTGAGCAAGAATGCGGCTTGCAGCGCTTTGTTGGCATTTCATGCACAGACTTATCCACAGAAAATGTGGATAAAACCATTTGTCGCCATTTCTTAATAATTTAGCATTTACTTACTCGAAACAGCTTTAACTAAGCGCGCTAAGTGAATCTCGAATTTTGCGCGTTTATGCGGCTGAGCGGGGCTGTTAATTCGAGTATGATTCAACTTTAAACTCGAGTTACTCGCGTGCCGCAACCCCGTTTCGCCCGTTTCGCCATCGCGCTGCCGCTTTATCGCGTGTTCGAATATGCGTTGCCAGAGGGTGATCCGGCAATCCCGGGCACCCGTTACCGTCTGCCCTTCACCAATGGTATCCGCACCGGGGTGCTGCTCGACGCCAGTGCCGACAGTGAGTTCGATCGGACACGCATCAAGCCGGTGCAAGCCTGTCTCGATCCGCAGCCGGTGCTCGACGCGCATATGCTGTCACTGGCGCGCTGGATGTCCGATTATTACCTGCAACCGCTCGGTGACGTGGTGTTCCAGTGTCTGCCAGGTTACCTGCGCGGTGCGCGGCGGTACAGCTCGACCCAGGTGAAATGCTGGACGCTGACCACGACGGACGCCGAGGTAATCGACAAGCTGCGCCGGCGGTCGCCGCGCCAGTATGAAGTTTGCCAGGCCCTGCTCGAGCGGCAAGCCGGGCTGACCGCGGCCGAGCTGATGAAGATCAATCCCAACTGGCACCCGGTGGTTAAGTCGCTGGAGCAGAAGCAGTTGCTGCGCTGGCAGTATACCGACCGCAAGCCAGGCCCGCCGGCCGCGCCCGAGGCCCCGGAGCTGAGTCCGGAGCAGAGTGCCATACTCGGTGACCTGGAGCCCCGGCTGGGAAGTTTCGCCGTGCATCTGCTCGATGGCATCACCGGCAGTGGCAAGACAGAGATATATCTGCGCCTGATTCTGACGCGGCTGGATGCCGGCAAGCAGGTGATATACCTGGTGCCTGAAATCGGTCTCACCAACCAGCTGATTCAGCGGGTCGAGCAGCGCTTCGGCGCCTGTTTCGAGATTTCGCATTCCGGCCTGACCGAAACCCGGCGTTTTCGTGCGTGGGACCGGTTCCGCCGCGGCGAGGTCAGCATCATGCTCGGTACCCGCTCCAGCCTGTTTTCGCAATGCGACGATCTCGGTCTCGTCATTATCGACGAAGAGCACGACCACTCTTATCGCCAGGAAGACGGGATCCGTTATCACGCGCGCGACGTCGCGATCAAGCGCGCGCAAATGCTCGATATCCCGATCGTGCTCGGGTCCGCGACTCCGTCGCTGGAAAGTATTCGCAACTGCGGTCGAGACACCTATTACCGCTACCTTATCGACCGACGGCCAACCAATTTTCCGCCCCCGCGGCTGGAACTCATCGACGTGCGCAACAGCCGCTTCGATTTCGGCTGCAGTGCAAGTACCTTCGCGCGCATCGAGCAACACCTGGCGGCTTCCGGCCAGGTGCTGATATATCTTAACCGCCGTGGTTTCGCCCCGATCGTAATGTGCCACGAATGCGGCTGGCAGGCACTTTGCCAGCACTGCGATGCGCGCCTGACGCTGCACCAGTCGGTGCACAGCCTGTTATGCCACCATTGCGGGTACAGCCAGGGGGTGCCGGAGAACTGCCCCGAATGCGGTCATGACGAGGTCAAGCATTACGGCATCGGCACCGAGCAGCTCGAGCAGGGTTTGGCGCAGCGTTATCCGGAGGTGCCGATTGTGCGTATCGATCGCGATGTGATCGCATCGCGCGAAGCACTCAAATCGCGCCTGCAACAGTTGCAAAGCGGTACGCCCTGCATCCTGATCGGTACCCAGATGATTGCCAAGGGGCACGATTACCCGGCGATTACCCTGAGCGTGATCCTCGATGCCGACCAGGCCCTGTTCAGCGCCTCCTACCGCGCCAGCGAGCGCCTGGTGCAGACCCTGTTCCAGGTGTCGGGGCGCGCCGGCCGCGGTGACCGCCAGGGCGAGGCGATTTTACAAACCCGATTTACCGAGCACCCCGTGATGCAGGCGTTGTTGCACCAGGATTATCGCGAGATTGCCGACGGCCTGCTGCAGGAGCGGCGCAGTTTCGGGTTCCCGCCCTGTGCGCGCGTGGTCATGTTTCGCGCGGATGCGGTCGAACTCAAGGCAGCGCTGCAAAAACTGGAAGACATCAAGGGGTTGCTGGTTAACGCGAAGCGCTTCGACGCGCTTAGCTGCGTCGGACCGATGCCGGCATTGATGACGCGCCGCATCGGCCGCTATCGCGCTCAACTGTGCCTGATCTCGCAGGATTACCAGGTGCTGCGCTCGGTGTTAAAACAGGCCATGCCCGCTATCGAGGAGCTGCCGGGCAGCGCGCGGGTGAGCTGGAGCATCGACGTCGACGCTTACGACCTCTAAGCAGGATTACGGCGCAGGCATTAACGATTCCGCGTTAAATAGTTACGATACCTGGAAAAGCCTGCAAAGATGGCTGGCCCGGGCTGATCGCCTCGGGTAAAATCCCCGATCAATTTTCCTTCCGGTTGCGGGTCCTGGCCTTTGAAGCAAATCATTAACGATCTGATCGCGCAGGCTCTGCTCGAGCTTGAGCAGGCTTCGCAGATCCCGTCCGGGCTCGGCTACAATATCCAGGTAACGCCGTCGAAGGACCCTGCCCAGGGTGACTATGCCTCGAACATCGCGCTTATGCTGGCGAAACCGTCAGGCATGCCACCGCGTGATCTTGCGCAGTCGATCGTCGACAGACTCGCCGCCGCCGACAGCATTGAACGGATCGAGATTGCGGGTCCGGGTTTCATCAATTTTTTCGTCGCCAGCGGCACCAGCCAGTCGATCGTCAACAGGATTCTGGAGCAGGCCGATAGCTTCGGGCGCAGCACGCTGGGACAGGGCGGCAGGATCCAGGTCGAGTTCGTATCGGCAAATCCGACCGGACCGCTGCATGTTGGCCACGGGCGCGGCGCCGCCTATGGTGCCACGCTGGCGAACCTGCTGCAGTGCATCGGCTACGAGGTGCAGAGAGAATACTATGTCAACGACGCCGGGCGCCAGATGCACATTCTGGGCACCTCGACCTGGCTGCGTTACCTCGAGCTCTGCGGCGAAACCATCGAATTCCCGAGCAACGGCTACCAGGGAGATTACGTCTGGGATATCGCCGCGACCCTGCATCGCGAAAACGGTGAACGTTTTCGTCGACCCGCGGAGCAGGTTTATGCCGATGTGTTCGAAGACGCGCCTGCCGGTGACAAGGAAAAACACATCGATCACCTGATCGCCAACGCCCACGGCCTGCTCGGCGAGGATGACTACGGCATTGTCTTCGACCTGGCGCTAAACACGCTGGTCGATGTTATCCGCAACGACCTGCACGCTTTCGGCGTCGATTTTGACGGCTGGTTTTCGGAACGCTCGTTGAGCGACGAGGGTTTGATCGAAACCGCGATCACCCGGTTGCAGGATAACGGCCATGTTTACGAACAGAGCGGCGCGCTGTGGTTTCGCTCGACCGAATTTGGTGACGAGAAAGATCGCGTGGTACGAAGAGAGAACGGCCAGACCACGTATTTCGCTTCCGATATCGCCTACCATATGAACAAGTTCGACCGCGGATTCGGCAAGGTCATCAATATCTGGGGCGCCGATCATCACGGATACATCGCCCGCGTCAAGGCTTCGTTGAGCGCGCTGGGTTACAACGCCGATGATCTCGAGATCCAGCTGGTGCAGTTTGCGAACCTTTTCGAAAATGGCGAAAAGATTTCGATGTCGACCCGCTCCGGCGAATTCGTCACCCTCAGGCAGCTGCGTGAAGATGTCGGCCAGGACGCCGCGCGTTTCTTTTACGTCATGCGCAAGGCCGAACAGCACATGGACTTCGACCTCGACCTGGCGCGTGAGCAATCGAGCGATAACCCGGTTTACTACCTGCAGTACGCGAATGCGCGCATCTGCAGCGTAAACCGGCAATGCGCCGAGAAGGGGCTCGAAATATCGAACACCGGGATCGACCTGTCGCGTCTCGATAACGCGCATGAACAGGCGCTGATCAAACACTTGAGCCTGTTTCCCGAGCGGGTCGAGGCTGCCGCCCTGCGCCGCGAGCCGCACCTGGTGGTTAACTACCTGCGTGAACTGGCCAACCACTTTCACTCCTGGTATAACGCGCACCAGTTTATCGTCGACGACGTGGAATTGCGTGACGCCCGCATCACGCTGGCGTCGGCGGTGGGGCAGGTATTGCGCAACGGTCTTAACCTGATGGGCGTTTCCGCGCCCGAAAAAATGTAGCGCGTCAATGGCACAGAAACAATCGACATCGCCCTGGGTCTGGACATTCCTGTTCCTGATGCTGTTGTCCTTCGTCGCCTTTATCCTGTTTCTCGATAAGAAAATTGTCGACAGCGGCGCGGGTAGCAGCAGTGAGCAGCCGCAGGGTGGCAGCAAAAACAAGCCGACCATCGACTTCTACTCGGTATTGCCGAAACGCAAGGTCGATATCCCGATTTCCGACGAGGAACGCGCCGCGATCGAAAATCCGAGCATCAACAAGGAGGCGGTGGACCAGTCTATTCTGCAGGTCGGGTCGTTCCAGAGCGCTGAAGAGGCCGACAGCCTGAAGGCGCAACTGGCCTTCCTCGGCCTGGAGGCCTCGGTCAAGTCTGCCGTGGTTAATGACGAAACCTGGCACCGCGTGCAACTAGGGCCCTTTGCCAGCCAGACCAGCCTGTCGCGCGCCAAGAACCTGCTGATCGAAAACAAGATCAAGTACATGCAGCGCAGCCAGCCGAACTAGCCGTGTCATCGCCCGCATCACCCGGTGCGGAAAATCTATTTTGTTTCAGATAACTGAAATTGTCCGATCGCGGATAGCTTGTCAGCTATACAGGTCCATCAGGAACCAGTCGGGCACCAGGTTGCGTGAGCGGCCGAGCAGCTTTTCGTGGCTGCGGTAATCGGGACAGCGGCTTTCCACCAGTCGCCAGAAATGTTGCGAATGATTCAGGTAGCGGGTATGGCATAACTCGTGAATCATCAGGTAATCGACAGTGCCGGCCGGCAGGAACAGCAGCTGATCGTTGAGGCTGATATGCCCGCGACTCGAGCAGCTGCCCCAGCGTGTTTTCTGACTGCGAATCGTTACGCGCTTGAAATCGAGCCCGGTTCGGAGCGATATCTCTGCCAGGCGTTGCGGTAGCAATGCCCGGGCTCGTTGTCGAATCCAGGCGCGCAGTTCGCGTATCTGCTGCGGCTGGCTATCGGACTCGATGACGATCCGTTCCAGCGACGATTCGCTGAACAGGTCGTAGTTGAATGCCAGCGGCTGGTCGGGATAGACCACCGGGGTCGAACTGTTGTCGAAGGCCAGCGCCAGGTGCTGCGGTGGACGAATCGATTGCCGTAACCTGGCCTGCTTGTCGAGCTGGTGTCGCGCCCAGTCGGCATGTTTCGCTACCAGGAAAGGAACATCGGCGCGCGGAAATCGCGGCGGGATGACGACCTCCAGCCCGCCATAGGGTTTGATTTGCAGCTTCGCGTAGCGCGCTCGCGGCGAAACCCGCAGCCGCCACTTCAGTGCCGGCACCGTACCTGCAGGGTGGTCGGTCATCGTGAGCTAGAGTCCTGACATGATTTCAATTTCAGCTGCCTGTATTTCATCTGGATGACCCTCGATAATCAGCACGTCACCGGGTTTGAGTTCGACCTCGGGAAGCGGGTCGTCACTGGTCACGCCGTTACGGCGCAGTCCGATTATCCGGATCTGCTGCAGGCGACGCAGCGATTCGATACTGCGCCCGACTGCGTGATAACGAGGCAACACTTCGACGCTGTGCAAATGATGATGGTCCGGCGTCTGCAGGTCAACATCATTAAGGCTATGAAAAAATGCGCGAATCCGGGCGTAATGCCCTTTGCGTGCCTCGTCCAGCATTTCCTCGATCGACCGCGGATCCTCTCCCAGCGCGGCGAGCGTATGTTGCGCCAGCATCATGCTCGATTCGATGGTGTCGGGAATAACTTCGTCGGCACCGCATTCGAGCAGGCTCTCGAGGTGACGATCGTCGCGGGTTCGGATGATAAGCGGGACGTCGGGACGCAGTTCCCTGACGGCTTTGGCGATACGTTCGGCCGCCTTGTACTCGGTAAACGAAACCACCAGCACGCGTGCCGTCTCGATACCCGCAAGGCGCAGGATCTCCGGGTTACTGCTATCGCCGAGAAACACGGGTTCGCCTGCCTCGCGCGCCTCGCGCACGATCTCGGTATCGATTTCGAGCGCGACAAACGGAATGCCTTCACGTTTGAGGAATTGAGCGAGGTTTTGCGCGGTGCGACCGAAACCACAGAGCATTACGTGATCTTGCATATCCGAATAGACGCTCGCGATGTCGAGCTCAGTCCGATCGAGGCTGCCCGCATAATTGGGCGCGAAGCGCAGCGCGATGGCCTCGTTGTGGCGAATCAGCATCGGCGAAATCGCCATGCTGAGAATGATGGCGGCGATGATCGGCTGGCTCAGGTCGAGACTCAGCAGGCCGGAGGTAATGGCGACCGCCAGTAGCGCAAAACCGAATTCACTGCCCTGGCCGAGCAGGATTCCGGCGCGAATCGCGACTCCCCTGCCGTAGCCTGCGACGGCCGTGATCAGGGTAACTGCAAGCCCTTTACCGGCGATCAATCCGACTGTCAGAACCGCCACTTCGAGCGTTTCGTCGAGGATGATATGCCAGTCGAACTGCGATCCGACGGAAATGAAGAACAGCCCCAAAAGTACGTCGCGAAACGGACGAATTTCATTTTCGACATGGTGCTGGTACTCGGTTTCGGCGAGCATGATGCCAGCCAGGAAGGCACCCATCGCCAGCGATAGCCCGAGTTGCCAGGTTAGCCAGGCAGCGACCAGTGCGATCAGCAGGATGAACAGCGTGAACAGTTCGCTCGAATGGGTGGCGGCGATCATCCGTACAGCGGGTCGAATCAGGTACTGACCGGCGTAGAAAATTACCGCGAAGGCCAGCGCGCCCTTGGCCAGTGCCAGGCTGATCGGCACCAGCAGCGAGCCCGTACCCGGCTCGGCGAAGATCGGGATCAGCACCAGGAACGGAACCACTGCCAGATCCTGGAATAGCAGCACGCCGAGCGATATGTTGCCGTGTGGCAGGTGCAGTTCGTACTGCTCGGTCAGTAGCTTGGTCACGATCGCGGTGGACGACATCGCGAGCGCGCCGCCGACGGCAAACGCGGCCGGCCAGGTAAGTCCGAACATCATGCCCAGAACCAGGGTGCTTAAAGTAGATATCACGACCTGCACCAGGCCGATGCCGAAGACGATGTTGCGCATTGCGATCAGGCGCGGAATGGAGACCTCGAGCCCGATGGTGAAGAGCAGGAACACGACGCCGATCTCGGCGATCTGCTCCATCGCGTGCGATCGGGTGAGCAGGCCGAGGGCATGATCACCAACCAGCAGGCCGACCACCAGGTAGCCCAGCACCGCGGGAATATCGAGTCGCCGGAACAACGCAACCCCGACGACCGAAAAGAACAGCAGGATCAGAATTTCGGTAAGCATGTTGGGGCTAGTTTATTATGATGCGGCCCCAGGGGCCTGGCGAAATCTTGCGCGAACATTTCTCCGCAGCGTCTTTTATCGCCCTAAGCCGCCAGCCGGGACGCGAAGCGCTGGCTCAGCGGCGTGAACGGTTTGTGTAGCTTACGCTCGCTGATCAGGTTGCGCGCCAGCTCGGGTCGGTCACCCTGCAGGGCCGATTCGATCAGGGTTTGCGTCAGGATGTCTCGTTGCGCGTGGCTGCCGCCGAAGCGATGCGCCACGGTGCGAATCGGCAGCAACTGGTCCAGCACATCCGCGTAGCGCTGCTCGCCGAAGGCGATCATTGCGCGGCAGGTCGCGATACCGACATCCTGCGCCATCATGCGCGTCACGCCCGCGTTGTCGCGTGCCGCGGCCTCGACCGCGGCCAGCACGTCGCGGGCGGCGTCGAAGCGTCCCGCGCCGACGAAGGAAACGACGGCATGCAGGTCGTTGAAGGCATAGTAACCGTTCTCGACCGGGGTCTTGTTGGCCCACAGTTGCGCGATTCGATCCCAGCGCGAGCCTGGCTCGACGCCCTGCAG
>CAMYON010000030.1 GCA_947260025.1 uncultured Gammaproteobacteria bacterium | reverse complement strand
TTGATTCTTGCGGTGGAACTCCACTGGTTGCCGTCGACTGCGTACATGACCGGTGAAGAAACCTTCTGGGAACTAATGAAGGCGCTCGCAATGCCGCTGATCACGCTGGTTATCGTGGTCTCCGCGCAAATGATCCGCATGACGCGCGCCGGTATTCTCAACGTTATGAGTTCGCCCTATATCGAAATGGCGATATTAAAGGGCGTACCGCGAGGCCGCATTATTCTGCGCCATGCGTTCTTCAATGCGATCGGACCGATCATCAACGTTATCGCCCTGAACCTGGCCTACCTGGTCAGTGGCGTAGTAATCGTCGAAACCATCTTCGCCTATCCCGGCCTCGCAAAGTTAATGATCGACGGGGTGCAAACCCGGGACCTGCCGCTGGTGCAGGCCTGCGCAATGATCTTCTGCGCCACCTACGTGGTGTTGATCCTGATTGCAGATGTCGGCTCGATACTTTCCAACCCGCGCTTGCGTAACCCGAAATAGTTGGGGGGACAATAAAATGACTGAACAAGTAGCTAGTAAAAAAGAAGAAGAAGTTCTCGCGGAACTGGATTCGTTTGCCGAATTACCGGATGCGCCGCCAAAGCGCAAATTCAGGCTGTCATGGGTTGGATGGGTCTCGGTCGGTGTCGTTGTATTCTGGTTGGTGATCTGTGTTATCGGACCGAGTATTGCACCCTTTCATGAAATGGACATGGACGGCGATGACAGCTTCCTGCCGGCCGGCCAGGGCGAATACGGTTACTTCTACCTGGGCACCGACTACCTCAGCCGAGACACCCTGTCGCGCATACTTTTCGGGGCGCGCAACACCATTGGCATTTCACTGGCCGCGACCCTGCTCGCTTACCTGATGGGAATAACACTCGGCATTCTGGCGGCCGTGAAGGGGGGCTGGATCGACATGGGCATCAGCCGGGTTAACGATGCGATACTCGCGCTGCCGACGATCATGCTGGGCTTGATCGTGATCGCCGCGCTCGGCTCGTCGATCCCCATTCTAATCGGCACCGCGGCGGTGATTTACGCCACCAGCGTGTTCCGCATCGCACGCGCGCTCGGGCAGGACATCATGGTGCAGGATTATGTCGAAGCCGCGGCCACCCGTGGTGAGGGCATCTGGTGGATCATCAGGGCCGAAGTATTACCGAACGCGGCAATGCCGCTGGCGACCGACTTCGGCCTGCGCCTGGTCTTCGTGGTGCTGTTCATTTCGAGCCTGAGTTTCCTTGGGCTGGGCGTGCAGCCGCCGGCTTCCGACTGGGGCAGCATGGTACGCGAAAACCTGCAGGGCCTGACCTACGGCTCATACGCTGCAATCTGGCCAGCGCTCGCAATCGCGTCCTTTACCATCGCGATCAATCTGATCGTCGATGACATTTCCGCCAAGTCCGGTGGCAGCCTCGCGAAGAAAATGGTGTAGCACAATGGAAAAAGAAAAACTATTCGAAGTAAAAGATCTCCGCATAAGCGCCACCAACGATGACGGCGAAGAAGTTCCGATCGTCAAGGGTGTCAGCTTCGATATTCACAAGGGTGAAGTAGTCGCCCTGATCGGTGAATCCGGATCGGGCAAGACAACGATATCGTTAGCGACGCTGGCCTACACCAAACCCGGGCTGCATTTTGCCGGCGGAGAATGCCAGTTGTTCGGCAAAGATGTCCTGACCATGCCGCCGCTGGCGCAGCGCGAATTGCGCGGCGGTAACGTCGCCTACCTCGCACAAAGCGCGGCGGCAACCTTTAATCCAGCGATCACGATCAATGAACAGGTCACCGAGGCCGCGGTATTGCACGGTCGCCTGTCGCAGCAAGAGGCCAACGAGCGTGCGATCGAACTATACCATGCGCTGGAATTGCCCGACGCCGACCGTATTGGACACCGTTATCCACACCAGGTATCGGGCGGTCAATTGCAGCGTTTGATGGCGGCCATGGCGCTATGTGGCAAACCCGACCTGATGGTGCTCGACGAACCTACCACGGCGCTCGACGTCACCACGCAAATTGAAGTCTTGAAAGCCTCCACGAAGGTCATCCGCGAAGAAAACTCGGCCGCGGTTTACGTGACCCACGACCTCGCGGTTGTGGCCCAGGTCGCGGATCACATCGTCGTGCTCTACAGCGGCGAAATCATGGAACAGGGATCCGCCGATCAAATCATTAACCATCCGACGCATGCCTATACCAAGCGCCTGATGGAAGCGGTGCGGCCCAAGCCCGAGGCCGGTCAGGGGGTCGAGCTGACCCATGAGCACCATCGCGATATCGATAATATCGAGGTCAAGGGTATGACCGCGGGCTATGGCGGAATCGTCGATGGTGAACCCGTAATTCCGATCCTCAAGGACATCAACGTCAGCGTCAAGAATGGACATGTCGTCGGCGTTATCGGCGAATCGGGCTGCGGTAAATCCACCCTGGCCCGCGTCATGGCCGGAATGTTACCGCCCGCGCGGGGTGACATCATCCTGGACGGCAAGAAACTCGAAGGTGACCTGCACGACCGAAAACTGGAGGAACTGCAGAAGGTACAGTTCGTATTCCAGATGGCAGATACCGCGTTAAACCCGAAACAGCTTATCGGTAATATTATCGGTCGACCACTCGAGTTCTATCATGGGCTCAAAGGCAAGGAAAAACATGCGAAGGTCGCCGAGATTTTGGAAATGGTCGAATTACCGGCGGCATTCGCAAACCGCTATCCGATGGAACTCTCCGGCGGCCAAAAACAGCGCATCAACATGGCGCGCTCACTCGCGGCTAATCCCGAGGTCATGCTCTGTGACGAAGTGACCTCGGCACTCGACAGTATCGTTGGCGCCAACGTCATCAAGTTGTTGACGGCGCTGCGTGACAAGACCGGGGTGTCGTTTGTTTTCATCAGTCACGACCTTTCCACGGTCGCCTCTTTTGCCGATGAAATTGTCGTACTCTATGCCGGACGCGTGGTCGAACAGGGGCCTACCGACGAAGTGCTGGAGCCACCGTTCCATCCCTACACGCGCCTGCTGATCAGCTCGGTACCGGAACTGCGTATCGGCTGGCTCGAGGATACGATGAAAAAGCGGGAGATGGCGGTCGGTATTGCACGGGGTGTCGAAATTACGGCGAAAGGCTGTCCATTCTACAATCGTTGTCCGCTCGCCATCGAAGCTACCTGTGAATTGAAAACTCCGCCAACGCTGGAGCTTGAAAAAGGTCACCAGATTTCCTGTCACCTAACCCTCGAGCAGTTGCAGGAAGCCGAGGCAGAAGCCCAGAAAATATTACTGGGTTACGAAAAGCTGGGTCAGGAAGATCCACAGGTCCACGTCCCATAACAAAACAGGATTGACATGACATGAGCGACTATCCAAAACTGACCGAAATGGGAATTAAGCATCCTGAGGAAATCGAAAAATTTGGGATTTACACGGTGGGACGAACCGATATCCTGCATATTACTTATGACCGCAAGAAGGGCTCGTTACTGCCGGTCAGTCGGCGCTATAAGTTTCCACAAATTAAGAAATCAGTGATGGTCGATAGCGGTACCCGGCAGACCGAGACAATGTTCGAGAGTTCACCGGCATTTAGAGAAGCCCTGCATGAACTCGAAGTGTTGAAGGCGGCCCGGGACAAGGGGCTGGACCTGGCCGCGATGATCAGGGAGGAACTCAAGCACCTGGAAGAAGATATCGCGCTGCGTACCCAGTACATACAAACACTGGTCGACAAATTGTAGCTTTAGTTCCTCGGATTCCCGGCGCCTCGACTCGAGGCATCGGTGGTTTTATCTTTCATCTCCTAAATCGAACTCGGTTTCATCGTGCGTATATTGCTGGATCGAGTCGATTGCCGATCCGGATGGGTGCACCGCGGTCGGCGTGCTGGGTCTCTGCTTGTCGAGCGGTACCGGTGCGCTAATCAGCATACGATAAACCGCGAACAGGCCGGTCAGGCCATGCACCGCCGCAATCGACCAGAACAGGGACTGGTTGCCGTAGATATCCATTAAAGCCGCAAACAGGACAGGCCCGGTCACCGCACCGAGTCCGCCGACCAGCACCAGCGCGCCGCTGGCGGCAATCATTTGATTTGGATCGAGGTGATCGTTGGTGTAGGCGATACAGACCGAGTAAAGTGGAAACGCGAGCCCGCCAAACAGGCCGATTGCCAGCAACAGCGCTCCGGTCGAAAACTGTTCCGCGGGAATACAGACTAACGCCGCAAGCGCGGTCAAAACGGTTATCAGCGTCAGCACGATGCGTCGATCGAAGCGATCGGACAGGACGCCGATCGGACCCTGCAGGATTACCGTGCCAAATACCGCGGCGGTCATGAAATACGAGGTGTCGCGGATATTGAGCCCGATGCGCTGCGCATAAACCGGCCCCAGCGCAAAGAAGGTTGCGGTCACCATACCCACGGCAAACATGCTGACGAGGCCCAGCGGCGTCAGGCGAAACAGCTCCAGCAGGCTGATTTTAACCGAATCGTGAAACGTGGGCGGCGAACCGGCTGATAGTAATAATGGCACCACCGCCACCGAAATCAGCACCGAAACCAGGATGAACAGTTCGAAATCAAGCGGGTTCGCCAGATTCAACAGCAACTGCCCGACACCGACTCCGACGTAGGTTACCACCATGTAGAGCGACAGCAGCTTGCCGCGCGACTCGTTATCGGCACGATCGTTCAACCAGCTTTCCGCAACAATATACAAACCGGCGAAACAGAAACCGCTGATCAGGCGCATCGCAATCCAGACCGGTACCGTAACGATCAATGCGTGCATCAGGATGGCTGCCGAGGAAAGCGCGGCAAAGGCAGCGAACACGCGGATGTGCCCTACCCGAATCGTAATGCGTGGTGTCATGATCGAGCCGAGTAAAAACCCGACATAGAAGGTCGACATTACCAGGCCGGTCAGGGTCGCGCTGAATCCCTCGAGGTCGGCGCGAACCGCGAGCAGTGTACCCTGCAGGCCGTCGCCCAGCATCAGGATCCCGAATCCAAGCAGGAGTGCCCAGGAAGAGGCCAGAGCGGCGCCAAAATTTGCGGGGCGACGGGTCATGGTTGCATTTGACCCTGCAGATCCTGGTCGGGCTGGATTACGATGTCGATACCCCGCAGGAATCGGTAGCAGTCCGCTCTCGCGTCATCCAGCGAAAAACCGTCCGAGTGCAGGCAGTACTCGAGCCAAAGGCCATCGATCAGGGCGATCAATTGCCGCGCAACGCTGTCGGCGTCGACGGCGAGTTGCTCCGCCTCGGAAATTACCGTCAAAGCGCCGACCAGTTGCAGTCGGTATTTCTGGTACCGCTGTTGGTGCAGCGATTTCAACTCGGCATGGGTTGCCACCTGCCCCCAGATAGCCAGCCAGGCGCGCAGGTTCGATTTGTTGAAACTGGCAGCATCGAAGCTGCCGTCGATGAAACTGGCGATCTGTTGTCGTGGCGAAGTCGCCGCGTGATTACGCACCAGGTACTCCGTCATCTGCGCGTAAATCGAAACCAACAATGCTTCCTTGGAGTCGAAATGATGGTTTATCAACCCCCGCGAAACCCCGGCCTGCTTGCAAATCTGATCGATGGTAAACGCCGACATACCGCCCCTGCCGAGACAGGCAATCCCGGCATCGATCAATTCGGAGCGCCTTTGTCGCGCCGTTTTGCGATGATAAGCGATATCTTTTACAACCATGCTGAATCCTGAAGGCAGGCCCGGGTGAAACAACGAGTTTGCACCAGCATAGCGCTTGTTGTACGATCGTTCAACTAATTCCAACGCAACGAGACCTGACTACAATGCCGCGCAATCCTCGTTACGACATCCTGTTCGAACCCGTCAGCATCGGCCCGGTGACCGCGCCTAACCGGTTTTACCAAACGCCGCATGCTACCGGCATGGGCAACATGAAACCCAATAGTTCCGCGGCGCTGCGGGCGATCAAGGCCGAGGGTGGCTGGGGTGTCGTTTGCACCGAGTACTGCTCGATTCATCCGAGCGCGGATGAAACGCCCTACGCCTACCTGACCCTTTGGGACGACGAGGATGCCGAACAACTCGCCGTCACCAGTGACGCGATTCATCGACACGGCTCGCTCGCCGCGATCGAACTGTGGCACGGTGGATTTCACTGCAACAATCGCGGCACACGCGAGATTTCGCTGGCGCCGTCGGCGGTTTCCGCCGAATTCGTCTACCCGGCCCAGGTGCGTGAAATGGATCTCGACGATATCAATCGCTTCAGGCGATGGCATCGTGATGCGGCATTACGTGCCGCGCAGGCGGGATTCGATATCGTCTACGTTTATGCCGGGCACGATTACCTGCCGTTCCAGTTCCTGTCGCCACTGACTAACCGTCGATGCGACAAGTATGGCGGATCGATCGAGAACCGGTCGCGCCTGTTGCGCGAGCTGATCGAGGATACCCGCGAAGCCGTGGGCGACCGTTGCGCGGTGGCGGTAAGGCTTGCGATCGACGAACTGCACGGTGAAACCGGCTTCAGCAGCGAGCGTGACGGCCGCAAAACCATCGAGTTACTGGGCGAACTCCCGGACCTGTGGGATATCGCGCTCGGCGGCAGTCTCGGCAACGATTCCTGCAGCTCGCGCTTTTCAGCGGAAGGCTACCAGGAAAAATACGCCGCGATCGTCAAATCGCATACCTCGAAGCCGGTGGTGAACGTGGGCCGCTTTACCTCGCCGGACACCATGGTCAGCCAGATCAAGCGTGGGGTTCAGGATTTTATCGGCGCCGCGCGACCGTCGATCGCCGATCCATTTCTACCCAGCAAGATAGACCAGGGTCATGAAGACCGAATTCGGGAATGCATTGGTTGTAACATTTGCCGCTCCGCCAACAACGAGGGAGCACCGCTGCGCTGCACCCAGAACCCGACAATGGGTGAAGAATGGCGTCGCAACTGGCATCCCGAATTTATCCCGCCAGCGATAACCCCGGAAAATTTCCTCGTCGTCGGCGGCGGTCCAGCCGGGCTGGAAGCCGCCCTGGCGCTCGGCCAACGAGGTCACCGGGTAACGCTGGCCGAAGCCTGCGGCGAACTGGGTGGACGCGTGCTCGCCGAAGCTGGATTGCCAGGGTTGCAAAACTGGATCAGGGTCAGGGATTATCGCAGTTACATGATCAGCCAGATGGAGAATGTCGAGATATTCCTGGATAGCGAACTCGATGCCGAAGCCGTCCTCGAGTTTGGTGCCGACCAGGTATTGATCGCAACCGGCAGCCGCTGGCGGCGCGATGGCCTCGGGCACAACCGGCGCATCCCGCTTGAGATCGCCGCCGACGCCAAAGTCCTGACTCCTGACGACATCTTCAACGAGGCTGAAATACCAGCCGAGATAATGATCTATGACGATGACCATTACTTTATGGCCGGCGCCCTCGCCGAGCGCTTGCTGCTCGCAGGTCACCGCGTCAGCTACGTTACCCCGGCGGAAAGTATCTCGAGCTGGAGTGTAATGACCAACGAGCATGAATTCATCCAGCAACGCCTGCTATCGATGGGGATCGAAACTGCGTTTACGCAAAGCCTGGTCCGGATCGGGAAGGATTTCATAACTACACGATGCATTCACAGCGGCGTCGAAACCGAGCGCGATTTTAACGCCCTGCTGCTGGTAACCAGCCGCGAGCCGAATGACCGACTGTTTCAGCAATTACCGCAGGGCAGCGCAAACCGCATTGGCGATTGCCTGGTGCCGTCGAGCATTGCCGACGCGATTTACGCGGGGCACCGCTTCGCGCGCGAGCATGGGGTGGACCCGCGGCAGCTAGTGCCCCGGCGGGAGCGTGCCATATTGCAACCATCAACACTGAACCAGGGCTAATGAAATGACCCGCAAAAGTCGTCGACGTCCAGCACGCAACGCCCGCGAAGCCGGGTTGATCACACAATTACCCTGGAAGCAGCTGCGCTATCACCACGCGCCTTTCGAATTACTCAGCAGCGACGCGATCGAAAGCATTCACCAGGCCGGCCTGTCGATCCTGCAGGAAACCGGCATGCTGATCCTGTCGCAGCAGGCGCGCCAACATTACGCGTCAGCCGGCTTCGAATTGAGACCGGATTCCGACCTGGTGCGCTTCGACGGTGAACTGATCGAATCACTGGTGGCGAAGGCACCCTCCTCGTTTACCCTGCGGGCCAGGAATCCGGCTAAAAACGTCACGCTGGGCGACGGCAACGCGGTTTTTACCTCGGTCGGCGGACCCGCCTATGTCATGGACAGCGACAATGGCCGGCGCAACGGCAGTTACGCCGAAATGTGTGATTTCATCCGCCTGGTGCAAAGCCTGGACATCCTGCACCAGGAAGGCGGCGGTGGCTTCGAAGCCATGGATTTGCCGGCGGCCAGCCGGCACCTCGACCTGTTTTACGCCGAGTGCACCCTGCTCGACAAGAACTGGATACCCTGGACCATGGGTCGCGCGCAAACCCTCGATGCGATCAATATGGCCGCCATCAGCCTGGAGCAGTCGCCCCGAGATCTGATCGAAGCGCCGGCACTGTGTGCCATCATCAACACCAATACTCCGCTGCAGCTCGATATCCCGATGGCAGAGGGCCTGATCACGATGGCCGAGCATGGCCAGGCGGTGGCGGTGACGCCGTTTACGCTGTCCGGTGCGATGGCGCCGGTAACGCTGGCGGGCGCGCTCGCGCTGCAGCACGCCGAGGCGATGGCCGGTATCGCACTAACCCAGATCGTGCGTCCGGGCGTACCGGTGCTGTATGGCGGTTTCACCTCGAACGTCGATATGAAAACCGGATCACCCGCCTTCGGTACACCCGAGTACCTGCAGGCGGCACAGGCTTCCGGACAGCTGGCACGCCGTCTCGGGGTACCGCTGCGCTCCAGCAACGTGAACGCGGCCAACAGCCCCGATGCCCAGGCTGCCTACGAGAGCAGCCTGTCTCTATGGGGCGCCATTTCAGGCCAGGCCAGCATGATCAAGCACGCCGCCGGCTGGCTGCATGGTGGCCTCACCGCTTCGCTGGAGAAACTGATCATCGACGCCGAAGTATTACAGATGATCGCCGCCAGCCTCGAACCGTTCGAGGTCAACCACGATACGCTCGCGCTCGATGCGATTCGCGAGGTCGGGCCTGCCGGTCATTTTTTCGGCAGTGCTCACACCATGGAGCGTTACGAACAGGCTTTCTACGCGCCGTTATTGTCCAACTGGGGCAATTACGAAAGCTGGCTCGAGGCCGGCTCGGTGAACACCGAGCAGCGCGCCAACCAGATATGGAAGCAATTGTTGCAGGAATACGAACAGCCGCCGATCGATCCGTCGGTCGACGAGGCGCTGCGTGATTACGTGGCACGGCGTAAAATAGAGATCGACTAAACCGGTTGAAAAATTGCTATCAATGCCGGATTCGTGTTAAAAAAGGTCCACTAAAACAAGTCGGAAGGCTATTTGTCGTTACCAATAGACAATCCGCAAAAATTATAACTTTCGACAATTACAACCAATCCTGAGGAGTATTCAATCGTGGACATCAAAGATCTCGAGAAAGCGGCCAAAGCCGGGAAACTCGGCCGTCGTGAATTTATCAAACGCGCGGGCGCCCTGGGTATCGCGGCCCCGTTCGCAGCAACCCTATTATCACAATCCGTACAGGCAGCAATGCCCAAGAAAGGCGGCTATTTCAAACTCGGTGTCGGCCACGGCTCGACTACCGATACCCTTGATCCGGGTACGCACGAAAACGGCTTCATGTCGGACACGGTTTACGCCTATGCCAACCATTTGTTCGAAGTGGACAACACGCAGAAACTGGTGCCCGAACTGGCGGAGAGCTTCGAGGCCAGTAAGGACGCCAAGACCTGGGTCATCAAGTTGCGCAAGGGCGTCGAATTCCACAACGGTAAATCGTTCGGTGCCGAGGACGTTATTGCCTCGATCAACCATCATCGCGGCGAAGGTTCCAAGTCGGCATCGAAATCGTTGCTCGACCCGCTGGTGGAAATGAAGAAAACCGGCAGCCATGAAGTCACTTTCCAGTTAAGCGCGGGCAATGCCGACTTCCCATATATTCTGTCTGATTACCACCTTGCCATATTGCCGGAGATGAATGGCAAGATGGACTGGCAGGCAGGGTACGGTACCGGCGGTTACATCATCGAAAAATTCGAGCCGGGCGTGCGGATACAGTTCAAACGCAATCCTAACTACTGGAAAGCGGGACGCGCGCATTTTGACGAGGTCGAGGTTATTTCGCTGATCGACGTTACCGCGCGGCAAAACGCGGCAATGAACGAAGAAGTACACGTGATCGACCGGGTCGATCCGAAAACCGTACACCTGCTGAGCCGTAACCCGAAAATCCGCATTCTCGAAACCACGGGAACGCTGCACTACACCATGCCAATGCGGGTCGACCAGGCGCCATTCGACAATTACGATGTTCGTATGGCGCTCAAGCTAGCCGTCGACCGCGAGGCACTGGTCAAGAAAATACTGCTTGGCCACGGTGCAGTCGGCAACGACCACCCGATCTCGACCGCCAACCCGTATCACAATGGCGAGATGCCGCAACGCAAGTACGACCCGGACAAGGCCAGGTTCCACATCAAGAAGGCTGGGATGGAAAACCAGCAGATCGATCTCAGTACTTCGGAAGCGGCCTTTTCCGGCGCGGTCGACGCTGCCCTGCTGGTCAAGGATACAGCCGCGAAAGCCGGCATCAACATCAATGTCGTGCGCGAGCCCAAGGATGGTTACTGGTCGAACGTCTGGAACAAGAAGGCCTGGTGCACCTGCTACTGGGGCGGCCGTCCGACCGAGGACTGGATGTTTACCACCGCTTATGTCAAGGAAAGCAAGTGGAACGACACGGCCTGGACCACGGGCGACGCGGCAGATCGCTTCAACGAGCTGGTGGTTGCGGCACGTTCCGAGCTCGACACCGACAAGCGCCGCACGATGTACAACGAGTGTCAACAACTGGTTAACGACGACGGAGGCGCGCTGATCCCGATGTTCGCCAACTACATCATGGCGCTGAACAACAAGATTGCACACGACGATGTGGTTGCCGGCAACTGGGACAAGGACGGCAACAAGGCCATCGAACGCTGGTGGTTCGCATAATATAAAAACGACAGGCTACGGGCTGCGGTCTGTTGCTATGTTGATAAAAGCCATCCAGTCGATCCCCTCGGGGATTGACTGGTATGGCTAATAAAGGGGGAGTAAAAGCCGTGTTGCATCCGGTAGTTCGCACCATCCTGCAAAGGCTTGGTCTCGGTTTGATCACGCTGTTCGTGGTTTCATTAATCCTGTTCAGTTCGATCGAATTTTTACCGGGCGATTTTGGCGAAGCCGTGCTCGGACAGGCAGCTTTACCCGAAACCGTCGCCGCGTTCCGCAAGGAACTCGGCCTCGATTTACCCGTGCACGAGCGCTATTTCGACTGGCTTGGCGGGATTTTGACCGGCGATATGGGTAATTCCTTCTCCGGCAGAGGCTCGTCAGGCGGTACCGACCGCTCGCGACCCGTGATCGAGTTGCTGGCACCGCGGCTGGCCAACACGCTGTTCCTGGCATCCATGGCGGCGATCATATCCGTGCCACTAGCGCTGTTCCTCGGGATAACCGCGGCCCTGTATCGCGGTTCGATCTACGATCGCATGGTCAACGCGATGACGTTAACGACAATTTCATTCCCCGAGTTTTTTGTCGCTTACCTGTTGATACTGGTCCTGTCCTCGTTTACCAAGCTGTTTCCATCCCTGGCCAACATCGGGCCCGATGTGGATTTCTGGGAACGGGTTTACCTGACCGCGCTGCCCGCGCTGACGCTGACGCTGGTTATCGTCGCGCACATGATGCGTATGACGCGCGCCGCCATCATCAACCTGATGGCCAGCCCCTATATCGAGATGGCCGAACTCAAGGGGGCTTCCAAGTCCGAAATCATTTTACAACACGCACTGCCTAACGCCTGGGCGCCGATAGTAACCGTCATCGCCTTTAATCTCGCCTACCTCGTTGTCGGCGTAGTCGTGGTCGAGGTGGTGTTCGTCTATCCGGGTGTGGGTCAGCTCATGGTTGACGCGGTTACCACCCGCGACGTACCCGTGGTGCAGGGTTGCGCGATGATTTTCGCGGCCACCTATATCCTGCTTAACCTGTTTGCCGACATTATTTCGATTATTACCAACCCACGGTTGTTGCATCCACGATGAGTAACAAAGACGATATCAATCCCAGCACAGAAGCTGAACTCGTGGATCAGGGATTTTCCAAGTCCGATCTGGCTGACCAGGGATATTCGGCGGCAGGCGAAGTCGGCCTGATCAAGGCACGGCGCACTTTTCGCGAAAATATCTGGCGAGGTCTTAAATCCGCGCCCCCGACTGCCCTGTTCGGCCTGACGATTATCACCATCTATGTTTTCTTTGCGCTGTTCGCGCCGCTGCTGGCGCCTTACGGCGAGGCCGAAATATTCGACATGTCGTATGCCCCCTGGGGCGAGGAATTCATGTTTGGCACCGACCAGCTCGGCCGGGATATTCTGTCGCGCCTGATCTACGGTGCGCGTAATACGGTCGGCATCGCCTTTGTGACCACGATGATTGCCTTCATCATCGGCGGTGGTCTCGGTATCACCGCGGCAATCAACAATAACGGCTGGCTCGACAACCTGTTGAGCCGCTCGGTCGACGTGCTGATGGCGATCCCGAGCCTGATCTTCGCGTTGATCCTGCTGTCGATGTTTGGCGCCAATACCCTTAACCTGATCATCATCATCGCCATTCTCGATTCGACCCGGGTATTTCGCATCGCCCGCGCGGTATCGCTCAATGTCGTCGTCATGGACTACGTCGAAGCCGCCCGCTTACGTGGCGAGAAAATGTTCTGGATTCTGTACCGCGAAATACTGCCCAACATAATGCCGCCACTGGTGGCCGAATTCGGGTTACGCTTCTGTTTCGTGTTCCTGACCATCGCTGCGCTATCCTTTCTCGGAGTCGGCATTCAGCCGCCAACCGCAGACTGGGGTTCGATGGTGCGTGAGACCGCGGGCCTGATTCAATTCGCCGAGTATGATTTAACCGCCGCCATGACGCCGATGCTGCCGGCAGCCGCGATTGCCCTGCTGACGGTTGCGGTTAACTTCGTCGTCGACTGGTTCCTGCACAAGTCCAGCGGACTGAAGGATTGAGGCTTAAGGCATGAGTACTGAACGAAGCGGACAAAAGGGCGATCTCCTGCTGGAAATGAAGGATATCGTCATCGATGGTTACAGTGACGATCGTTGGCATGAAATCGTCAAGGGCGTCGACGTCACGTTGCGGCGCGGCGAGATCATGGGGCTGATCGGCGAATCGGGTGCCGGCAAATCCACGCTCGGACTGGCGGCGATGGGTTTCGCCAGACCCGGGTGTCGGATTACCAGCGGCAGTATCATGTTCGACGGCATCGACCTGATGAAGGTTAGCGAAGCCGAACGGCGCGCCCTGCGCGGATCGCGCATTGCCTACGTCGCGCAATCCGCCGCGGCCTCGTTCAACCCGGCGCACCAGTTGATCGAACAAACTGTCGAATCCACCGTTCGCCGCGGCATCAAACCCGAGGCCGAAGCCAGGGCCGATGCACGCAAGCTGTACCGGGACCTGCAGTTACCGAATCCCGACTCGATCGGCGACCGCTACCCGCACCAGGTCTCCGGTGGTCAGCTGCAGCGAGTCATGACCGCGATGGCGATGTCGCCGCGCCCGGACCTGATCATTTTCGATGAACCCACCACGGCGCTCGACGTGACCACCCAGGTCGAGGTTCTGGCATCGATGCGCCGCATAGTCGAACACTATAATACCGCCGCGATCTATATTACGCATGACCTCGCGGTAGTCGCGCAGATGGCGGACGTCATCAAGGTTTTGCGTTACGGCGAAACCATCGAGGATGCCGAAACGCGTAAAATGCTCGCCCAACCCGAAAAGGCCTACACCAGATCGCTGTGGTCGGTGCGCTCGATAGAAAAACCCGAGGAAGAATCGGAAGATATCGTGCTCAAGGTAGACCACGTCGACGCGAGCTACACCGGCAGCGCCAAGGTGCTGGACGACGTTACCATCGAGGTACCGCGCGGGCATACGGTGGCCATCGTCGGTGAATCCGGCTCCGGCAAATCGACCACCGCGCGCGCAATCACCGGGTTGTTGCCACCGACAAAGGGCCAGGTGCTATTCAACGGCAAACCCCTGCCGCCCCTGTTGAAAGAGCGCAGCATCGACCAGTTACAGAAAATCCAGATGATTTACCAGATGGCCGATACCGCGATGAATCCGCGCCAGACGGTGCGTGACATCATCGGCAGGCCGCTCGAATTCTACCTCGGCCTGCGCGGCCGCGAACGCGACCAACGGCTGCTCGAATTGCTGGAAATGATCGAACTCGACGAGACTTTCATCGATCGACTGCCGGCCGAACTTTCGGGCGGCCAGAAACAGCGCATCTGTATCGCGCGTGCACTTGCGGCCAGTCCCGAGCTGATTATCTGCGACGAAGTCACTTCGGCGCTGGACCAGATCGTGCAAAAAGGCATTCTCGAACTTTTGCTGCGGCTGCAACGCGAGCTGGGCCTGACCTATATTTTCATTACCCACGATATTGCGACGGTGAAAGCGATTTCCGACCAGATCGTCGTTATGCTCGAGGGCCGCGTGGTGGAACAGGGGATGAAAAGCGAAATTCTGTCGCCGCCCTACCCGGAGTACACCAAGCTGCTGTTGTCGTCGGTACCCGAAATGAATCCAGACTGGCTAACCGGTCTACTGGCTGAACGAGAACGGGAAAGCTCCAGCAACCCTTAGGAACCCTACAGTTAGTGTTCAGCTTTCATTATCTCAATGATGCGCCCATCATCAGCGTCCAGGATCATCCGGATCTCGACGGTAATGTCAACGGACCCTCGCTGATTGCCGCACCGGACTGGCTTGGTAATCCGCCGGGTAAGTACCTGCTCTACTTCGCCCACCATGAAGGCCGGTCTATCCGGCTCGCGGCGAGCGACAAGCTCACCGGGCCGTGGAAAATCGTAAAACCCGGCCCGCTGGATCTCGAGCACAGTATGTTTGCCGCAGTCGCACCGAGCGAGGCCGACCTGGATCCCGAAGCGAAATCCTACATCGAGGCTGGCAGCGACGGTCTCTACCCGCATATTGCCTCGCCCGACGTTTGGGTCGATGAGTATCGGCGGGAGATTCGTATGTACTACCATGGCAGGCTCGCCAACGGCCTGCAGCGTACACGCCTGGCCCTGTCCCGGAACGGCCTCAACTTCACCCCTCGTCTGCCCGTGATCGGACTGCCTTACATGCGCCTGTTTGCGCACGGCGGATGGTATTACGCGATTGCGATGCCGGGACAGATGTACCGCTCGGGCGACGGTCTCGACGATTTCCAGGCCGGACCCAGGCTGACCCGCGAACCGATTCGACATCACGCGATTCTCGAATACGAGGGGCAATGTTACGTGCTGTGGACCCGCATCGGCGATCGTCCCGAGCGCATTCTGCTGTCGGAACTCAATATCGCGGCAGACTGGCAGGACTGGCGCTTCGGTGAAACTCACGAAATTCACCGCGCCGAGAAACCCTGGGAAGGCGCAATCCTGTCGCCCCGGGCGTCACAGCCCGGCGCCTGCATGGAGCCGGTCAACCAGTTGCGCGATCCGGCGATTTTCAAGGAAGACGGAAAGATCTACCTGCTTTACGCCGTCGCTGGCGAACAGGGCATCGCGATCGGAGAATTGCGTAAAGCCTAGTCGAGATCGAGCGGGGTATGGTTAAAGCTCTGCATCGCTCGAATCGCGTCCAGCCCACCGAGTTCCTCGACCTTCCTGGCCTGGTCGGCAAACGCCTGGCGATTGACTTCCTCCGGATCGAGTATCTGCAATAACTGTCGATGCAGCCCGTCCACGGTCGTCGAATGCGCTGTATCGTCGGCGAGATTGGTCAATTCACGCGGATCCTGGTCTATGTCGAACAACAACGCCGGATGACCTTCCGCAAAATACACATACTTCCAGGGCCCCTGGCGCAGCATGTAAAACCCGCAGGGGCTGCCGCCGTCGTGGTACTCGCTTAAAATCGGGCGTTCGGGCTCCGGGTTATCGATGAATCCCTGCAGCGGCCGGCTCTGCCATGATCCGGCGAGTTCTCGAGTTTCACCGCAAACCGCCAGTTCGACCGTTGCCGCAAGGTCGGTCAGAGACACGGGCGTTCGGTTTACCCCCGGTTGAATTCCCGGGCCCGAGCAGCTGAGCGGAATTCCGACCGAATCCTCGTACATGTACGACTTGCACCAGATCCCGTGGTTGCCGATCATGTCGCCATGATCGCTGGTATAAATAATCTGGGTATTGTCGGCATGACCCGCCTGCTCCAGCGCGCTTAGTACCTGGCGCACGTTGTCGTCGAGAAAGCTGCACAGCCCGTAATAGTTGCGCAAGCCCTCGCGCTCGCTGTCGGCGTCGAAGTAGTCGGCATAATCCCAGAATTGGCGCATCGCATCGATTACCGGGTGCCGTAAGCGCCGTGCCGCATCGCGATCGTAAGCTTCGGGCAGGTCGACATCGCGATACAAATCATAAAACCGTTGCGGCGCGGACAGCGGGAAATGCGGGCAAATAAAGGATACGAACAGGACCCATGGTTTATCGGCCCTGGACGATTGCCGTTGCAGCCATCCGCTTGCGGCAGCGGTGATATCCCTGTCGTATTGCGTGTAGCTGGTCTCCCCCGGTCCGAGAATCGCGGCCAGTTCAGCCGCGTCTGGAAATTCGGCCATGACTGGCTTACGCTGCAGCCCCTGCGGCCAGCCTTTACCATCGTTGGCGAGGTACATGGGCAGGTACTGTTCGCTGAATCCGGTGTCATCCCCCGCCGAGCGATAGTGTTGCTTGCCGATCGCGACCACCGCATGTCCCCGGTCGCGCAAGCGACGCATCCAGCTTTGCTGCTGACCGTAGTAGGGTTCGGCCGACGACCAGCAGCGATGCTCGAATACCTGGGTGCCGGTAGCAAAACTGGCGCGCGCCGGGATACAGATCGGCGACGGTGTATAGGCGTTATCGAAGCGCACCCCGCGATGGGCGAGAGCGTCCAGCGTCGGTGTCCGTGCCAGCTCGTTACCATATGCACCCATCACCGAGCGGGTATGCTCGTCGGACATGATTATCAAAACGTTATTTCCACTCATACTGCACCATCATCATTGACCGCTACTAGCCAGCCCTGGGATTGACCGAGATCGTCCCGTCGAGATCGATTTCGATATGGTCGCCATACTCGATTTCCGACATCGCCTGCGTCGCGATCTCGAGCACAGGAATACTTAGATCGTAAAGCCGGTTGGCCACTAGCGCGCCGACACTGATATTGACGTCGCGTTCCCCCAGCACGAAAGCCCGCGGTCCACTGCCGTTACGCAGCGTTTCGGCAATTCCGCCCGGGGTTCCCGCGGAGCCCCTGCTCTCGGGAATAATCAGAATCGAACCGCCGACCCGTTGCCGATACTGCGGGTGATGCACGTCGATGATTTCCCCGGTTTGCGGGTCGAAGCCGCCCCAGAAGCTCAGCGTATCGGTAAGCACCAGCGCTGCGCCCGCCGCGCGTCCTGGAATCAAAACGTTGGCCGCTATCTCGAAGCTGGCGCTGCTCATGCTCGTTCCCATTGATCCAGCATAACCCTGCCGTTAACCGCTGACTCCACGCATTCTCCGAGGCTGCCGATCACCGCCTCGACCGGCAGCATGCCGGGTGCGTAGTAGGCCCATTTCGCCGAATTGGTCATGATCTTGCCTCGCAGGCCGTTGATTGCCGGCGAAAAATAGGTGCAGGTATCGGTAATGATCCTGAACCCGGCTTGTTCCAGCAACCCGGTCCAGCCCTGCTCCTGCGCCTGCTGGTAAACATGGCGACTAGTTGTCAGGTAGCAATTCAGTCCGGGAGCGGCGCTACGACCATTCAACAACTCGACCAGGCGCTGGAACTCGCTGTAAGAGAAATGCGGGGTACCGAGGGCGATGCCGGCCAGCGGCCGATCCGAATTGCGACCGAGTTCGTCGCGCGCCTGCCTCAGATCCTCGAACTTTATCTGGATCGTCTGTCGCGCCCGCTTACCCTGGAAGGCCATTTCCAGCGTCCCGGCTTCGGGCGTAATGCCGATAGCATGAAACAGGGGCACGCTGCCGGAGGAACTGCCAGCGGCACTGATCGCTTTCAAATCGTCCTCGTTACAGCTGTCCGGCAAGCCGGCGATAGCCGGCACGCGGTGTCCACATTTGCGGCCGATGACATGCCCCAGCAAATGGTAAAACAGATCGTTGGCGCGTATTGCGGCCGGGATTGCGCTGACGTCGAACAGTAACTCGGCGGCACGGGCTTCGTCACGATGCAGTTTGCTGAACGGCACGCGGCCGGTGATGGCCGCGCAGACGTCGAGATAGTCACCATACTTGTTACTGCGTGCACCGATCACCGAGTTGTAAAAGCTGACCGCGTTCGACTCGGAGCCGACGATATGTTCACCCAATCGAGGTCGATCCGGCAACTGGTAGGGAGCGCAGGTCCACACCGGATTGCAACCCAGCCTGACATAAGCCTGCATCAACTGCCGGGCCTCGTTCATTTCGCGACTGGCCAGCGGATCGCGCAGCGACAGGTCATTGAGGGAGACCAGCCCATTGTTGGTCCAGGACGGCACCGCCAGCGTGGCGCCGTGATCCAGCATGTAGTTGACGAAGTCGAGGTGTGCGCGACCATTGTAAAAACAGGCGTCGATGTGGGCAAAACTGATATCGACAAGCTCGTTCACCTGGTCGACGTGCGCCGCGCTGACAATGGTTTCCATGGCAAACTGCATAGCCTTACCGAGCTTGCCATCGAGTCGATCCTGATCCAGTCGGTTCAGTTGTAACGCCGCCACTTTTTACTTGAGCCTGGAATGTTTAGGGCATAATCTGCGGCTTATTCCCGAGACATGCAAGAGGTATTTTGATGGAGGATCTAGAAACCTGGCTGGAGCGGGTTTACCAGGCCAACGGCGAACACCAGACCCTGGCGGCGCTTTACGACCAATGGGCCGGCGACTACGACCAGCAACTCTGGGCCAGTGGTAATCCCTATATCGCGATCGCAACCGGGCTGGTTGGCCGTCACGTCACTGATTATGGCGCGAGGATTCTCGATGCCGGCTGCGGTACCGGTAACATGGCGCAGGTACTGCATCAAATGGGCTATCAGAATATCGACGGGCTGGATCCGTCGAGCGGCATGCTGGCGATTGCGCAAAGAAAGGAAGTCTACCAGCAACTGCATCAGCTATATCTCGACAGCCAGATCGATTTGCAGGATGCCAGTTACGACGCGGTAGTAGCTGCTGGCGTACTGACCCATGGTCACGCGCCGCCGGAAGCCCTCGACGGCATCTTGAAAATTGCCCGCAGCGGTGCCGCAATTATATTTTCGCTATCGCTGATCGCGTTCGAGGAATATGGCTTCAAACAGAAAATAGATGAGCTCGATGCTAGCGGTGCCTGGGAAAAACTCGACCAGTCGCTGTTGTTTCGGACTTACCCCTTTTCCGACAAGGAAGCCAATTTACGTCACTGGGTAATGGCCTACCGCAAGTGTTGACAGCATCCGGGTTACCGCCCTTTATAACGTCGAGGCTGGGCAGGGAACGTTGCGTCGATGTGTGGAGATTTCACGCGCACCGTAACTTTTCGCATCCACGCGGTAAGCCTCAATAAATAAGCCTTAGCGGCAGTTTACGATCCAATTGACACTTGCATCGCGTAAAATAGAACGACTATCGGAAAGATTTTGCAACGGTTCGGTAAAATTAATGTCCGATTAAAGCCATTTATGGTTGTATTCAAGGATAAGGCATCCATTTAGCCACATTATCGACATGGAAAATAACCGGGTGATAGAACAATCCACTAATGCTGCAAAGCCGCGCCTGTGGCTCAGGCTGATTGTCGTAATCCTGCTGCTAGTCACGATAACCGCCGCCCTTGCCTACAAGAAGAACCTGCAGATCCAGGAACAGATAGCGCAGGGCAGCCAGTTGCCGCCGCCGATCAGCGTGACCGTGGCGCTGGCCCAACCTGACACCTGGAACCGCCGCATCCGTGCCGTTGGCACACTGGTCGCATTCCAGGGCGTCGATATCACGACCGAAGAATCGGGCATTGTTACCGCTATCAATTTCAAGTCAGGCGACGAAGTCGAGGCGGGGACACTGTTGATCGACCTCGATAACCGCACCGAAATGGCCAACCTCGAATCGGCGCGCGCCCAGTTTGAGGCCGACAACAGCCAGTATCAGCGTCTGCTCAAACTCAAGGACCAGTCGTTCGTTACCAAAAACGACATCGATACCCAGCAATCGTTGGTGGATATTTCGGAGGCGCGCATCAATGTTGCCAAAACGGCGCTGTCGAAGAAACGCATTTATGCACCCTTCTCCGGCCGACTCGGCATTCGCCAGGTCGATCTCGGTGAATATGTCGCCCCTGGAGGCGTCATTGTTACGCTGCTGTCGCTGGACCGGCTTTACCTGGATTTCACGCTGCCCGAAAGCAATTTCAAGGACCTGGTCAGGGACCAGTTGATCGAGTTCAAGGTACGCTCCTATCCCGAGCGGACCTTTAGCGCCCGGGTCGAAACCTGGAATCCTCAGCTCGACGCCAATACGCGCAATATTACGATCCGCGCAATCGTCGATAATCGAGAACGCCTGCTGGCCCCCGGCATGTTTGCCGACATGCAGGTGCGTTCGCGGCGGCAGGCGTCGGTGTTGACGGTGCCCGAGACGTCTATCTTCTATAACATTTACGGTGAGGCGGTATATATTCTCGAAAAGCCGGAAGCGACGGAAAATGACCCCGACCCCGATTACCGGCTCGCCGCGCGCCAGGTAGAAGTCGCTTATCGTGCCGCGGGCGTCGCCGGCATCGAAAGCGGCATCGTGGACGGCGATATGGTTGTCACCTCGGGACAGCTCAAACTGTATCCTAATCTGCGGGTGGCTATCGTCGACGATGTGCCGGAATTCCAGTCCAGCGCGCAATAAGCCCCGATGTTCACCGATTACTTTATAAAACGCCCGGTGTTGTCGCTGGTCATCAGCACCATGATCGTGCTGCTCGGCGCGCAGGCATTTTTTGACACCCAGGTGCGGCAGTATCCTGAACTGGAAACCACTGTAATCAGTGTTACCACCGCTTACCCGGGCGCCAGTGCCGAGTTGATCCAGGGTTTCATCACGACTCCGATACAGCAGGTTGTCTCGAGCACGGTGGGTATCGATTTCGTGCGCTCCAGCAGCAGCAACAGCGTGTCGACCGTGGAAGTCCATATGAAACTGGGCTTTGATGCCGATGTCGCCCTGACCGAAGTCAGCACCAAGGTCGCCTCGATCCGGGGTGAATTACCCGCGGAATCGGAAGATCCTGTGGTCGCCAAACAATCGGCCGAGGGCTTTGCGCTCGCCTATTACGGCTTCTATAGCGAAACCCTGTCCGATGTTGAAGTCACCGACTTCCTGCTGCGCTCGGTGCAACCCTCTTTATCGACGCTGAAAGGCGTCGCCGAGGCGGAAATCCTGGGTGGGAAAACCTATTCGATGCGCGTCTGGATGGATCCGGTTCGCATGTCGGCGTTCAAAGTCTCGGCAGCGGATATCGTCAATGCCATCGGTTCCGAAAACTACCAGTCTGCGGCCGGCAGCACCCGCGGCATGCTGGTACAAACTGACGTCAACGCGGTAACCGATACCAGTGACCCGGAAGTTTTCGAACGCTTCGTGATTCGCGAAGAAGGAGACAATCGGGTGCGGCTGGGGGATGTCGCGGATATCGAACTGGGCGCCGAAAACTACGATTCTCTGGTCATGTTCGATAACGTACCGTCGATTTATATCGGTATCAACGGCACCACCGACGGCAACCCCCTGACCACGATCAAGCTGGTCAACGCCGAACTGGAAAAGCTGAAAAAGTCCTTTCCGCCGGGACTTAACGTCGCCATCGCCTACGATTCGACTGAATTCATCGAGGCCTCGATCAATGAAGTAATCTTCACCCTGGTGCAGGCAGCCCTGATCGTCGTTATCGTCATTTTCCTCTTCCTGGGCTCGTTCCGTTCGACGTTGATTCCGCTGGTGACGATTCCGCTATCGATCATCGGGGTCCTGTTTTACATGCAGATCATGGGGTACTCGATCAACCTGCTGACCCTGCTGGCCATGGTAATGGCGATCGGGCTGCTGGTAGACGATGCAATCCTGGTGGTGGAAAACATCTATCGGCATATCGGAGAGGGTCTGCGTCCGCTGCAGGCAGCGCTGCAGGGCGCCCGCGAAATCGCCAAACCGGTGATTGCCACTACCGTCGTGCTGTGCGTGGTTTACGCGCCGATAGGGCTGCTGGGCGGCCTTACCGGAGTATTATTCAAGGAGTTCGCGTTTACCCTGGTGGGCACCATCATCATTTCTACCATCATCGCGCTAACACTGTCGCCGATGATGTGCTCGCGCGTACTGAAACCTACCATCGCCAATAACGCCTACGCACGCCTCGTCAATGACCTGTTCGAACGCATACACTTGCGCTACGAGACAATCCTCGAGGGTTCGCTAAAAACCCGCTCGGTAACGGTCGTTTTCGTTATAGGCATCGTGGCAATGCTGGTAGCGATGTTTCAATTTATTCAGCACGAGCTCGCGCCGGAGGAAGACCAGGGTGTCATATTCACCTTTTCACAGGCGCCCGATCACAGCAGTCTCGATTACCTCAATAAATACACCGCACCCTACGTCGATATCTTTCGCGAATACGAGGCGGAGTACGAATCGTCATTCATGGCGAACGGTTTCGGCGGCCCGACGGTCTCTTTCGCCGGCATGCTGCTCAAGCCCTGGGAGGAGCGCAGTCTCACGTCGATGCAAATGATTCCGCAAATCCAGCAGGCGCTGGACCAGCAGCCCGGATTGCAGAGCTTTGCATTCAACCCGCCCTCGCTGCCCGGCGCCAGCGGTAACACGCCGGTCGAATTTATTCTCAAGACCCAGCAGGGTTATGACCAGCTTTTTGGCGTGGTACAGCAGGTGCTGGCCGAGGCTCGGAAATCCGGCAAGTTTTATTTCATCAAGAGTGACTTCAACTTCAGCAAACCCGAGATCCGCGTCACCGTCGATCGCGAGCGCGCCGAGTCCATGGGCATCTCGATGCGTGAAATTGGGCAAACCCTGGGGGCGATTCTCGCCGAGGGCTACATCAGCCGCTTCAACCTGGCCGGACGCAGCTATAAAATCATTCCCCAGGCGCGCAGCGAGGGACGCCAGAACGCCAGTATCGTCAGTGAATACTATGTTTATTCCGATCAGGGCGAGCAAATCAGCCTGTCTTCACTGGTGGATATCGAATACACCTCGGTGCCGCGAGAGCTGGTACAGTTCCAGCAGCAGAATGCCGCCAAGATCGACGCGGTGCCAGGGGTGCCGCTGGGAGAAGCGCTCCAGTACCTGCGTGACATCAGCGCGGACATCGCGCCCGCGGGGTATACCTTCGATTACCAGGGGCAGTCGCGCCAGCTGATACAGGAAGGATCGGTGCTGGCGCTAACCTTTGGTTTCGCCGTCATCGTCGTGTTCCTGGTGCTGGCGGCACAATACGAAAGCCTGCGCGACCCGCTCATAATCCTGACCACGGTGCCGCTGGCGATGTTCGGCGCGCTGGTACCGATGTTCCTGTGGCAGGTCTCGATGAACATCTACAGCCAGGTGGGACTGATTACGCTAATCGGCCTGGTCAGCAAGCACGGCATACTGATCGTCGAGTTTGCCAACGAGATTCAGAAAAACGAGAACCTGGATCCGGTCAAGGCCGTCATAAAGGCGGCTTCGATCAGGCTGCGCCCGATCCTGATGACGTCATTTTCTACCATTATCGGCATCATGCCGCTGGTTATTGCCAGCGGTGCAGGCGCCGCCAGCCGTCAGGCGATCGGAATAACGATCGTGTCAGGATTTGCTATCGGCACCCTGTTCACGCTGTTCGTGCTGCCGGTTATTTACACTTTCTTTGCGGCCGATCATCGACCATCCTCGCTTAGCGAAGAAGAAATCCCGCTGACGGCGTCACGCCTGGTCTGATTCATCGCGCAGGTAGGCCGATTCGGCCAGAATCCACGCCCGGAATGCAGCGACCTTGGCTATGCGCGACTTGGCCGGCGACGTAACCAGGTGGTAGTTCAGTTTAACCGGCAGACGGGTTGCAAATGGCTGCACCAGCCGCCCTGCCCTGATTTCCGGCTCCGCCATAACGTTAGCCAGTAGCGCCACGCCCTGGCCGTCGAGCGCAGCCTGGAACAGTAAATCGGACTGATTGAAATAAATGCCGTGGTCGGTGTCGATATCGTCGGCCTCTACGACCTTGAGCCACATTGCCCAGTCCGGGAAACCGGGGTCCAGTTCGTCGTAGTTGCTGTGCAACAGGGTGTGATGCTTTAGATCGGAAATTTTCTGTAAGCCGTTTCCCTGCTGCATCAACTGCGGCGCACACACCGGAATCAGGTCAAATGAAAACAGGAATACGGTATCGAGCTCGGGATAGACTCCGTTTCCGAAGCGGATGCCGACATCGATATCCTCGTGTTTGAAGTCGACCAGCCGGTCCGAAGTATCGATGCGAACATCTATCCCGGGATACGCCGATTTGAATTTTGCCAGCCGCGGGATCAACCACTTGGATACAAAAGAAGGCGCGGAAGTAATCGTCAGCGGACCTTCGCTGCGTTTTTGTCCCAACATGGAGACCGCCTCGTTAAACTGCTCGAAGCCGCTGCTAATCAACGGCAGGAAGATCTGCCCGTCGGCGGTAAGTGCGATCGAGCGATTCAGACGCCTGAACAGCATGGTCTCGAGAAAATCCTCGAGCATTCTGATCTGCTGGCTGATTGCTCCCGGCGTGACGTTCAGTTCACGTGCAGCCTCGGTAAAGCTCAAATGACGCCCAGCCGCTTCGAACGCCTGCAGGCTTTTCAGTGGAGGCAATCTCTTCATTTTAGTTTTTCTAACTCGAAATCGAAAATATATCGTTTGTGAACATTGATATCCATACATATATTTGCGCTAAGCGGTAAGTATCGATTAACTCTCACATGAGGAATACTAAAATGAAACTATTTCAATATGCAGTTGCTTCGATCGTTGATGCCAATACGGGAAACGGTTTGTTGCATCACCACCATGCGCCTGATTACGACGCACTGGAGCAGCATGGCCGTAGAATTCGCAGCCA